>CAZTCD010000140.1:0-7358 GCA_964612065.1 uncultured Bdellovibrionales bacterium
GTCCCTCCGTTTCCTGACCTCTCTTCATCGTAGAGGGAGAGAGGTCAGGAACTTTAGAGGAGGATGGGGCGGCCGCTAGGCCGTGTGCGGGTAAGCGTAATCCTTGGCAAAACTCGGATTTTCTTTCAGCCATGCGTCAGCCGCAGGCCCAAACCTTTCAACCGACCCAAGGTTTGCCCCTTATTCAAGTCCTGCCTTCACCATGCGCTTCACGAAGATGTCGGCGATCGCCACAACTGGGATCCAGATAAGATACGGACTCCCGCATTCGCTCCACACGAAAGACAACACTTCCGCTACCTTCATGGTTTTTCTCCCCGAAAGATCGCCAAGAAAGACGGTATTTCGATAAAGGTCGATCAGGATCCATAGGAGGAGCAACACCTTCAAATCCACAAAGGCCAGCCACGCGTCCAGCTTTAAAAGCACACTTGCCTGTTTATTCATGCACTTCCTTTCCGATTTGGTTGATGTTTTTCGATTCAATGGAGCACATGGGTGCGAAGAGAAGTTCCTCAAGCGAGAGCAAAAGGAACTTTTCCGTTGGCGGATTAAGCCCAAGTTTTTCTGGATTTCGCTCCAGAACCCGCGCAAGTTTTTGCACTACTTCCCTGCTATCCGTGACATAGAGAACGCGATCAAATGCACTTTGCAGCCGATAGCGAAGTACAATTTCCCTATATCGTTTTTCACTTTTAGGCGTGAGTTCCAGCTCCACTGCCCAGCGCTCCTTGCCGCCTGGCAATTCAAGAACTGCATCAGGATTGACCGTAGATATGTTATCTTTTTCACTCCAAAGCCTGCCATTTGTGGTCGTTAAGCCTGGAAATCTCTCTCGTAAAGCATCCAAAACATCCACCAGCAGCACATCGTGGTAAATCCCGTAGCCATGAACCCGAACGGGCCTCTGCCTGAGCAACATTTCTGGATGCGTGGCCGAGAGCGCCGCGATACCTTTCCTCGTGATCGAAAAGACCACGAAGACGCCCGGGCCTGGCCGTTTGGAATCAAGCACTGGCACTCTCCATCGCTCGATGACGCGCATGCTTTCAAGCTTTCCAAGACGGTTTAGGACAGTGGATTTTGCCTTTCCCTGGAAAACTTTCCGGCACGCTTGAGGGAAGGACAGAACCACATTCCGATAAAGCTCCGTCAGCAAAACGAGATCCCTTGGTGTCAGCGACACCCGTTTCTGCATTCTTATTTTCATGGATTTCCTTTGGTTAAAAAGGCGCTCTGGCGAACTGCATTTCTTCCGCGATCACCATTCCATCCACGATCATGGAAATTGCGCCGGCGCCCCGTGAATAGGTTCTCAGGTTATTCGGGTCTATTTTGTATTCCTCCACGTCCCGAATGGATAGCTGCCCAGTCCGTTCCAGCTCACCCCAGTAGCCCCCCGATTCCGCGCGTTCCGTCTTTTTCTCAGACTTCCTCGTGCCAAAGTGCTTGGCAAAGAAATCCGCCGTGCCCGGATCGTTCACACCCAAGATGCACTTCACATTGGTATTGGTGTGGAGGGCGGTCGCGAACTCCCGGCTGACACTCTCGATATCGCCCAGGCTCTGGTGCGAAAGGTGGATGGCTACCTTGGCACTCCTTGCCTTGTTGAGCAGGCCAATGAACCCCGGGTACACGAACGAGCCGAACTCATCGAGGAATAGAGACGTGAACGCCCGGTAGCCAGTTGCCTCCCGCGAGCCGACGGCCCAGGCCACCTCTTGCAGTAGAATCTTGCCTAAGCTTGCTGCCATCTCTTGATAGAGGAGCTGCGGGATCATAATCAATATTGTCTGCCTAGTTCTGGTTGCCGAATTTAAGCTAGGCACGAGCAGTTCGGTCAAAGAGAAGAAATTCCCCTCCGTGCCGCTCGCATTGACCAATCCCGCTAACTCTCCCTCCGCAAATGGCGCGAGCTGCGCGAGTAACCCAGAGAGCTTTTCCATGCGCTCTCGCTTTGGAGCGAGCAGCAGTTTTTCTGTTCCTCGCGCCAAAGAATTTTTCTCTCCCTCCAGCAAACCAGCAATAACTTGGCTCAACTTTCCATCATCTTGAAGCAGCTCGAAAATTCCCCGGAACGTAACCGCGATTCCTGCAGATCGTAGCACCCGCACGACCAAGAGCGCGGCCTCCTGACTCACGCTCTTGAAATACTCATTCTCAAACGTAAAGCTCGAAAATATTCGGTCCACGATCTGCTGGGGGCTTCCGTAGAGCAGGGGATTTGTGATGAAGGAATCCTCAATTTTACCAAGATCAAGCCAGGCTAGGTTTTCAGCCGGAAGAGCCGTCCGCTCATAGGCCACTTTTACGCGATTTAGAATTCCGAGGTCTCCCTTGCCATCTATCAGTATAGAAGATCTTCCTTGGATCGTATCCTGGAGTAGCCAGGGTAAGATCACACTCTCTGTTTTCCCTCGGCCTGTTGCTCCTACGACCTGCACGTGCCCACACCGCACCTCGTTTGGAATGGCGATCCTTGTGCCCATCAGGGTTCTCCCTGCAAAGATCTCGTTCATCGTGCGCTCCGGTAGTAGTCCTCTTCGCTTCTGGTCGGCGCGACCGATTTTACTGCCCGCATGCGCTTTAAAAGTTCCTCTTCCCGCTTTTTCAACTTCTGAATGGCCCTAAACGCAATAATGCCGATCAGCGTGAACACGGCTAAGACCAGCATCATCATGTGGTCGTAGAGCCAGTGCTTGATCTCGTTTTGCCGCTGCGAAATCACCGCTACCGCCACGAGCCCTCCCATTCCGACTGCAAAATGCAGATTGTCGTCTTTCTTTTTTTCCATAAGCCCCCTTTTGAAAATAAATTTGCCAGATCCCTAAAATTCATTTACTTTAAGCTATTCCCAATCAGTTGAATTCCTCCCTAAACAAAGACCTCCTTTCTTATAAGGAAGATTTTGGGGGTATGTTTTGACCTTTTCCTCTCCTAAATCACCGAAAAGATAGCGGATAAAATTTTTCAAAACCCCCGTTCTCCCTGCCTCGAATTCATCCAATTTTGCGCCGATAAGGGAATATGAAGGGAAAACGAAGTGCCAAAGCGCATTTTCTTGGGAAGGCGATTGCCCGAGAATTGAAAAGATGGAAAGCGGGGGAAATTGACGATCTCTCCTGGCTGAATTCCATCTCCTCCTATGAGCACTTCTGGCTGATCTGGGAGGGGATCTCCGCCAAAGTGAACGAAGACCTTAAACGCCAAGGCCTCTGGCACCGCGACGACGATAGTGTGGTGATTCCAGAAGAAAACGGCATCCCGAGCCTAAAGAAGCGAAAGTCCTTTGCGGCCGAGGGTTTTCCAGGCGCCGATGAATCCGTTTACGATCCAGAAGCCTTGGACGAGATTTACTTAGAGGCCAGAATTGTTGAAGATGATGCCACGGAAGAGTTCGGCGAAGTTATGGATGGCGATCCCGAGGTGGGAGGCAATTTCCTCCATCCTTATCTTCCAAGGCTCTCTACGCCCTCTAGCCATCTCCTCATGCGGCGCTATCCTCTGGATTTGAAAGAATCCCTGGCGCGGGACTTATTTGATTCCCATGCCTACCTTACTGGAGAGAATCGCGATCTTCTTCCGGCGCTTTGTTTTTTCGAGGTCGGGATCAACGATGCAGAAACGTTCGCCGAAATTCGGCGCGAAGTTTATGAAGGTGGGCCATTTCACCAGGCAGGCAAAAAATTCGATTTCAAAGAATTTCAAAAAGATAAGCTCCGCCTCTTTCATCGTCTAAAGCGTGAAAAAGAACGTTACTTCCTCCGTAACCCACACATCCGCGACAAAAAGAACGCTCAAAGCCTTTGGGAGCGTTTTGAGATGGCCTTACAGACTCTCACCCGCAAGCAATGGAATGCCATAAAGGAAGTCCGCATGAAACGTAGGCCGCAGGTGGGAGTGGCAAGGGAGTTTCGAATTTCCCTAGATTCCTTGAGGAGCCGCATAGAGGGCGCAGAGTTAAAGCTCCGGCGGGCATTGCCGGAGCTTGCTGCATTCTTTCCTTCTACCACCTACCGGAAAAGCGTTAAATCTAACTATTCCTACGATGGGCTTTTTGACAAACGAGAGAAGGCCTGCCCGCTCTACCGAATCGATCCCAAGACCAGAATGAAACAAAAAATCCCCCCTCGTAAGGGAAGGCCAAAGAACAGAGCTGGCGTCAATGTTGCTCTCATCAAAGCATGGGCTCATGAAACCACTCCGGTGCCGGATTTCTCCTTCACGGATTTCTATACCCAGCTCTATCCAAGAGGGGCGATCGAGCGACAGAGTGCCGGGGAAAATGCTCCTCACGACCGAGCATCAGGAAGGCACAGCTTTCACGACCGCATGCGGGCTCACCAGAAAAAACGCTCCTCCTCTGATTTTTCCGATTAACGAAGCCGTCAAAAATTGGGGCGTCTGTCTAGAGCTTAGACAGACCTTTTTATGGCTAATTCCCTGAGATTCTCGTTAACCGGTGCTTGAGGCTGGTGCATCTTTTGCTTATTGCGGCGAATGCGCCCAGGTAGACTAAAAGCTCCAACTCTTACCCTGTTACTATTGTATGCCATCCTGTTTATTCTGTTCTCGTTCTTGTCGACTCCCAAATCCCTAGCGGCTGAACAACAGATAAATCGCCTCCTTTCGCAGCAAGAATGCGCAGACGTGGATTTCTCCTCCAAGTTCGGCAAAGTTCGAGATCAAGGCACGAGCGGGTGGTGCTATGCATTCGCTACGTCTGATTTGTTTTCCTATAAACTAGGAGTGCGGATATCTGCACTAGACACTGTAGTTATTCATAACGAAAAGCGTGAGCTGGAAGCCGCAGGGCTCACTCAAAAGCAAATGATGGCGCGAGCTGGCTGGGCTGCGCATGCGATAATCAGGGCAAAAGAGCGCGGGGTTTGTCTGGAAAATGCCACGAGTTCTGAGCCTGTAGGAGCCGATCTAGCCACCATAATTTTCAAGATAGAAGAGGCCCGAAAAGCTGGATCCTCAGAGAGCTTTCTAGGGTCTGGATGGGAAAGGGTATTTTTAAAAATTTCCAAAGAGGAAGCGCTCTCAATTTTTGACAATAGCCGGGAAGAGGACATCATAGCAAATTTGAGTTCGGAGAATTGCACTGTAGAAAAAAGGGTTCCCGTGAATTCGCTGGATTGGGCCCAGTTTTTAAACAACACTGGCCGGGGCCATGGTGCTCCCTTGATTCCAAAATTGAACGACATAATCTCTAAGACGCCGGTAATCATTAATTACGATATGACAGCGTTGCTCCCCGGTAATCTAGAACAGCCTCCACGGCAGCACTTTTCTTTGATCGTTGGCAGGCGGTGGAACAAAGATAACCGCGCATGTGAATTTAAGATCCGAAACTCCTGGGGACGTGGTTCAACCGGTTACCGTCTAGGAATTGAAACGAAAGATGGTCATCAATGGGTGGGAGAGGCATTTCTTTCCAGAAATCTTTTTGAAGTACTGGTCATTAAATAGAATCGAATTCGAGGGGCACGACCCTTTAGATGAAGCATGACTTCTGGAGAGGCGAGATAATGCAACTAGACTATCATTTTCTTTTGGCGAGTTTCACAGCACTCTTTACCCTCGTTAATCCCATCGGAGCATTTCCGGTATTTTTGGGAATGACAGAGGCTCTCCCCAAGAAAACCGTCCGAACTATCGCGATTCGGGCCTGCATTACGACGGCAATCGCACTTGTCTTTTTTGCTCTAAGTGGGAATCTTCTCTTCTCGTTCTTTTCCATTTCTCTCCCTAGCTTGAAGATCGTAGGAGGGGTTCTGTTTTTTCTTATGGGATACGATATGCTTCAGGCCCGCCTTTCGAGAATCGATATGGATCAAAACTCCCCCAAGATAGATCCTGTTGCCAAAGATATTGCGATCACACCAATCGCCATCCCGATGCTATGCGGTCCTGGCGCGATCACGGCCGTAATCTTGCAGATGCAGGAAGCTCCAGATGTGGTGAGCAAGCTCGGTGTGTTGGTGATGATTCTGTTGGTGAGTGTTCTTAGCTTTCTTATTCTGATTTCCGGAGAGAAGCTGAAGGCGCTAGTTGGCGAGAGTGGCAACAAGGTGTTCCTACGACTGATGGGAATCATCGTCATGGTGATCGCCGTGGAATTCTTCTTCTCGGGGTTACGGCCTATAGTTCAGTCAATGCATTTGAACTGAGCGAGGCTTTCTGGCCAAGCACGTTTGTGGGTCTTGGCCCACCGCCGTTCTCTCTTGCGCGGTGCCTTCTTTATTTGCGCAATGCGCCGCTCAATCGGCTCCTAGCTTCCCACTAACCAATTACCAACAATGGAAGCCGTACCTGGTCCTTTTTTATATAAACAAATAGAAACATATAGCTAAAAATAATCGAATCTCGGGACTAAATAAAAAAATATATTGAAGGCTCACTTTTCCTTTCTCATTTATCGATCCTTGTGTTGAGCTTTCCTGCGACGACAAAATCAGGGTTGATTGGGAGGGGTGCGCTTATGAACGGATTCATGCGCTTGCCAGTTTGTTTGCTTTTTCTTTTTGCTCCTTGCGCGGCTCTCGCGGTTCCAGGGGAGATCACGAGCTTTTCTATATCGCCGGTCTTTGGCTCCGCACCCGGGCAGGATTCGATAGACGCTTCCGGGAGCTTTCTGCTCGGCCCAGGAAATAATGGCCTTCAGGTTTCGCAAGAAGCGGCGATAGTAAGCTTTGATAATGGCAGATACATTCAAGCGCTGCCGAGCGGATCCTTTCAGGCGATTGCTGGCGGATATCGTTATTTCTCGAACGCTCCTGGGATTCGGGAATTCAAGATCATGAACGATGGCACCTTTTTCCTAGAGGTGCGAAACATCAATCTGACCGGCAGCAAGAGCACCGAAATGGGCGCGTTTTTCTTTTCTATTGGCGACGACACTTTTTCGATCATTCCTAATAGCGTTCCTGTGGGAAAAATCGTGGGGCCAACTTCCGCTAGTGTTGGTAGCTCCGTCACCCTTGATGCCACTTCATCCACGGATTTTAATATGGAGCCCCTTGGCTACGAGTGGAGCATTATTTCCCAGCCCCTTGGCAGCAATGTTTCGCTTTCAAGCACCACAAATCCCACTACCTCCCTCACTTGTGTGAAAGACGGTGCCTATGTGATCAAGGTGACTCCAAATGATGGGAAAGTAGACGGCGTGCCTGCTTTGATCACCATCACGGCTTCGGGAGAAAATCTACCGCCTCCCGCTCCTCCTGGTCCAGACAATGGCATGATCGCAATTGACACCAACCACACAGATTATAAGGTAGGGGAAAAGGCCAAGCTAACCATCACGGAGCTTACAGACCCTGGTGGCAATAACCGCTACTTCTTCCGCGCCA
>CAZTCD010000141.1:0-4080 GCA_964612065.1 uncultured Bdellovibrionales bacterium
TCTCGGAAAATCCTCTCTGCTGAAAGCCAAATCCGAAGGGCCCAAGCGCGCCCTGGTAGGCTTACGCGTGCTTGATCGTGGTATCGCCAGGCAGGGTTATGAAATTTTTGACAGCGAAAGCAAAGTCAAAGTGGGCACCGTTACCAGTGGCACGCCTTCACCTACGCTCGGAACCAATATCGCCATCGGCTATGTGCCGTATGAGCTTCGTGCCCCTGGAACCAAGCTCTCTGTAAAGATTCGCGACCGGCATTTCCCGGCAGAGGTTGTTCCAACACCTTTTTATAAACGCAGTTAATTGTTTAATTCAGAACCGGAGGGGAAATGAGCGAAAAAATCCCAGCTCAATTGAAATACACCAAAGATCACGAGTGGGCCTCAATCGAGGGCAAGATAGCCACCATTGGGATCACCCATCATGCCCAAGACGCTTTAGGAGAGGTCGTTTTCGTAGACCTTCCTTCCAAAGGAAAATCCCTTAAAAAAGGTGATACTTTCGGCGTAGTGGAAAGCATCAAAGCGGTAAGTGACCTCTACTCACCGCTCACGGGAACAGTACTTGAAGCGAATTCCGGCCTCAGCGATGAACCGGGGGTAACCAATGCAGACCCGTACACCAAGGCATGGATGATCAAGCTGGAGATTCAAGACTCCAGTGAAGTACAAGCCATGCTTTCTGCGGATGAGTACAAAAAACTGGTTGAATCACTCTAGTTAACTTCTCCCAAGTCAAGCCTTTGCCATTTGAGCAAATGCCCAGAATGCGCCGCTCGCAAAAAAAATTTCTTACACCCTCCGGATGGAAGAAATTTTTTTTCCATTTTGACAAGCGATTCACGAATCAGTAGGTTTTTTCCCAATGATCGAAACCTTGCACCGACAATCGATGCCAGCAGACGCGGAAACTAAAACTCAGATAAAAATGGCGACCGAGGAAAAAACAAACGAAGAGTCCCTAGACCCCAGGGTTCTTTCCTCTGTTTTGATTTCCCTGAAGCTCTCCCAAACCCAGGAAGAAGCTCCGCCCATTGACGACCCACATAGCCGCCTTCTGGAACTGATGCATTCCGGCCCTGTCAAAGCGCTGTTAGACACAGCCGCGCTATTCGCTCGCAGGGAAGGGATTCCAGCGCAAGTTGCGCTTCAGCAAATCGTCTCCAATATGCAGGAAATCGACCGCCTTTGGAATCTCGTGCTCATGAAAGAAGGCCTCAGCCGCCTCTCTTCGCAGTACCACTAGTCGGCAGCCCCAACCAAACGCCGGTCACTTTTTAGTTAGCCGCTTCTTTAGATTCGGGCTTATGCAGATTGCAAGGGGCTCTTTCCTTCTCGCAAGCTTGCTCACCAAGCGATCATTGATAGGCTTCAGCCGAGTAATCCTCGTGCAGTTGGCTTTACAGTTCGAATGAAATTCCAAAACGCTGTCGAAGGTTCTGGAAAGGCGTGCCTCTTCTTCAACCGTGGCCCCCTTAACCCAGAATAAATAACCAGCTTTTCCCTGACTCAACACTCCCTTGCGCACCCTATTTTGCTTTCGCAATTCTTCGATCGGAAAGTCTGATCTGGACAGAAGCTCCGGCAGGGTTATGTCAGTCAGCTCATAGTCCTTCCTCACGGAGCAGAATCCCTCGGCCAGAGGCCGATTCCTGAAGCCCTTTTTTGAAATCAAAAAGTCTCCCTGATCACGAAAAGAAAACCGAAGGAAGTCAGAATTTGACTCTCTGAGAGTATACCCATGCTTTTCAGCCATTGCCTGCTGCGGAGGCTTGATAGCCGAGGGCTCTCTTTCGCCCGCCGGTTGACTGGAGCAACCTTGAATCAGAAAAGCCGCCAATGCCAAAGCTGCTATTTTAAACATCAAAGTGCTCCGGCTCAGGACTGTAATATAAAGTCCCAGGGAATTTGAATTTGTCCATTCTGGTCCACAAGGCCCGCTGGAGGATCAGGAAATGGCCCTGCATCGTTAAAGGCATCGATAGCGGCCGTATCCAAGTCTCGGGCTCCCGACCGCTGCCTGACCTTAACCGCTGTAATTCGCCCGTGGCGATCAAGAATCACCGTCAGTCCGGTAACATAATTGCGGTCATTGGCCAGCCGGCGCTCTCCGCCATAAACCTGGCTGCCAAGCGTAGCTCTGAGCTTAGTATTCCAGGCAACCTCCAATCGCTCCCGAATACGGCGATAGTAGCTGAAATAAACAAATTCTTTTGTATTGAGAATCGTCTGATTCCCATCTTTCACGTCTTTCAAGTAGTCGTTGGACGCCGAGCCAGCGTTTCCAGTTCCCTGGGGAGCGGCCTGATTTGCTTCTCTTCTTGCAACCTTCTGCTTCTGTATTTCGCGAAAACCGTCAATTTCGGCCTGGGTCGGCGGCAAAATCTCGCGGTTGGCAGGAGCCAATTTTTTTAACGCCAAATTAGTGGATCCCGGGCTCCCTGCCGTTCCCGGCTGTCCTCCTTTGCGGAACGAATCCACGTTGGCAGATTTGGTTTCCTGCTCAACGCTTTGATCTCGTTCACCCAGATACTTCGCTTTTTTGGGTTTGGCTTGATTCTCGGCGGCCTCAGATTCCACCACTTGGCGGGCCTTGTCCTGCTCCCGGGCCTGCTGTTCCTCTGCCGAAGGAAGCTTGGGGTCCAGATCGATGTATACGGTATTATCGGGCACTTTAAAGTTGTCACTGAGGCCGGTGAAGTAAAGACCAACCATCAGGAGGGCGTGCACAAGGAGAGACGTCGCCACAAAGACGATAATCTGCTTCTTTCTTTTCTGTGCATCCTTGCCCGGGCCCATTGTCCCTCCAGATAAATTCATATCGGTCGCGGGCGCTCACTGGTTCAGGGAAATAACTGCGATTACTTAGTTAGCTACCAACCAAATAACAATAGTCGGACTTTAAAATTCAGCCCAATTGGCATCACTTCCACTTCTTAGCTTAGCATTTTCCGAGCCTAGTTTCAGACTCGTACTTAGACAGTTCGCTTATAGGTCTTCTCTAAAAAAGTCACTGGAATCAGGTGCTTGGCTATTCTGCCTCTCCAGGCTTGGCTCCGTACCCTCTACGTATGCTTCCTTCACTCCAGTGCTATTGCCCGGGCCAGCGAGAGCCCCGGTTTTCGGATCGATTCGGGTAAACACAATTCCTTTCGGAACCGTGAAATCATCAAGTCTATAGCGTTCCATTGCCACGGCCATATAGTCCACCCAGGCCGGTAAAGCGGCTCTTCCGCCTACCTCCCCCCGCCCCAAGGTTCTGGGAGTATCAAATCCGGTCCAAACTCCGGTCACCAATTCGGGAGAAAATCCCATGAACCAGGCATCCACGAACTCATTCGTTGTCCCGGTCTTACCACCCACTTTGCGCTTCAGCACTCGCGCCCCTACCCCCGTGCCATATAGGACAACCTCTTGCAAAAGATGACTCATCACGAAGGCGGTGCGCTCGTCCATGGCCCGGAGCGGATCTTCAAATGTAGGGGGCTGATCCAAAGCCTTGTCTTCTCTTACAATGATCGGCTCTTTTCCCGACGAAGTGTTTGGGTCCTCTCCGGGTTCAGGCTGCTTGCTTTCCGATTGTTGATCGTCTTTCCACTTCAGCCATTTGGCGGAAAGCTCTTTCTCATAATCTTTAAAAGAGTATTCCTCCAACTTATTGCCATCTCTATCCGTAACCTTAAGCATAAAAACGGGCTCAATTCGCTTTCCCAACCTCGGATAGAGGGAATAAATCTTCGTCAGCTCCAACAGAGAAATTGCTTTTGATCCAAGGGCGAGAGAAAGGTCCGCATTCAGCTCCCCGGGAATCCCGATTCCCCTAACGTATCGAACGAAATAGGGTAAACCCACTTCCTGCAAAAGCTTCACAGCTGGAATGTTCCTGGAATTGATCACCGCCGTGCGAAGCGTGGTGTCCCCGTAAAATTTTTCGCTGTTGTTCTCCGGAATCCACTTTAGATTCGGGCCACCCTGATTCTCGAAAATGATGGGGGAGTCCACGATGATGGAGCTCGGGGTAAATCCTTTATCAAGAGCCGCGGAATACAAGAGCGGCTTGAAGCTGGATCCAGGCTGCCTTTCTCC
>CAZTCD010000141.1:4090-7268 GCA_964612065.1 uncultured Bdellovibrionales bacterium
GAAGCGCTCTATTATAAACAGAACTCGCGATATCATATCCGCCCACCATCGCTACTACGTATCCAGTAGCGGCTTCCATGCTCAACAAAGCACTTTGGGCGATAGGAACCTGTTCGAGCGCCACCACCACAGGATCGCCCTCCGCCTCAGGGAATGGCAATTGGGGACGCACCAAGATAACGTCACCTACTTTAAGCGCATCACTGACCCGGTCGATCTGGGCCATATTTGAAACTTCCGGAGGCTTCACTCTCTTCGCCCATCGCATGTTCGAAATCGGAAGCTTCCCTTTGATAGTTCCGATCATAACAGTGGCGCTCTTTCTATCCGCCTCCAGTTTCGTGACCACGGCCCTATATTTCTCCCAAGGTTGAAGCAATTTTCGCTCGTCAGCCAAACTTGGATCCTGTGCCTGCATCCTTGCATAGGTATATTCGTGCCATTTCGGCTTCTCGAAAGAGCCATCCGGCTTCAAAGGCATAATCTGAAATCCAAACCTTTTTGAAAATACTTCGCCCCTGATCTCTCTCAGAATTTCCACCATCCTGGTTTCGGAGGAAACGTGATCAAGCGGGCCCCGATATCCCTGCCTCTTATCGAGATTCTCCAGGTTCGACCGAACTGACTTCATCGCCGCCAGGGAAAGATCGTAATCGGCGGCGGCCTCAATCGCCAAGCCACCCTTATAAACAGTGTCTTGTCCGTATTTCGCCATCAGTATTTGCCGTAAATGTTCGAGATAATAGGGAGCAACGGCACTATTCGGATTATCCTCGGGATAAACTCTTACATCTTCTGCAACGGCTTGCTCGTATTTCTCGTCATCAATTTTTCCGATTTCACGCATCCGCCTCAGCACATACAACTGACGTTCCCTGGAACGGATCGGATCTCTCAGGGGGGCAAAACTCGAAGGAGCCTTCACGAGCGCTGCCACAAGTGCGGCCTCAGCAATAGTAAGATCCTTAATGTGTTTACGAAAATAGGAGCGGGCCGCCGCCTCCACGCCATAGGCACGCTGCCCAAAATAAACATGATTCATATACAAGGAGAGAATTTGCTGCTTACTGAAATTTCTTTCGATTTTGTAGGCGAGGGGCAGCTCTCTTAACTTTCTCCCGAAAGTACGCTCCGAGCTCAACAGCAATCCTTTGGCAACCTGCATGGTGATCGTGCTTCCACCCTGCCGCACACCACCCGCCTTCAGATTGGCGATTGTTGCCCTGACCAAACCGAGCACATCCACTCCGCCATGCTCGAAGAAATGCTCGTCTTCAGCAGCCAAAAACGCGTCTACAACGTGCTGAGGCACTTCATCATAACTTACGATATATCTCCGTTCGTCATCAAAGAACTCCCCTAAAATACGGCCATCCCGGGAAAGCACCGTACTTCCCAATGCCGGCCGGTAATCTTGCATATTATCGAGCTTGGGCAGATTAAGAATGGCCCACGCAAGCACAGAAGCAATCCCGGCTCCAGCAAGGAGAGTGATTCCCACAAGTACAAATCCGATCTTCTTCAGTTTAGCGTGCTCCAGCACTCCATCTCTCCCAAGCTGCTCTAAGTTCCGGCAGCGCCTTTTCTGTGGCAGCTGTTCCCGCGGCAAGAATCTCTCCCTGGCGGCTGAAATCATCGTACTGGATCTGAGTCGTCACAACTTGTACGAAAAATGATGCTTCTTTTCTCTGGAGCCTCATCAAACTGCGGGCGGGAAGAAATGTTTTCGCATATCTCGATTTTCCTCCGCTACCCGCATCGGCGAGCACGTCAACGGCCACAATAAAATTGCCACCGAGTTTCCTCGCCAGCTCAATAGGCAACGGGTCGGTGAGGGCAGCTGACTGAAATTTACCCGAACCTGTTTTCCAGGAATCAAAAATACCTGGAACCGCCACGCTGGCGCTCAGGGAATCCGCCAAACTTCCACGCGTCCACTCGTATACGCTTCCCCGCTCTTCATCTACTGCAGTGGTTGCAAAGGGCACCGATAGATCTTCGATTTTTATCCCCTTAAACAGGCCTTCGAAAAACTCATGCAGCCTGTTGCCAGTAGATCGAGGATCTCTCAGAGAAAGCATCGGGAAATTGAAATAGGTGTCTTTATTCAACTTAAACAACTGCCACTGCAGGTTGTTGGTGCTGCCCTTGGAAAAAGAGTACAGGGCGGCAACTACTGCGCCCATTTCCACCCCCACAACGCAATGAACTGGAAGCTTCGCTTTTTTTAGCGACGCCAATACGGCTGCTTGCGCCATCGCTTTCGCCATTCCCGGCCCCAGCACCACACAAAGTTTAGGGTCTACCGGTGGCTGGGAAGCACTCTCATTGCCGTCGTCTATGGATGTAGCTGTAGATATGCTTGTGGAAGTTTCAATAGACGTTGAAGTTTCTCCTAATTCCCCTTCGGCAGGAAGAGCTGGACCATAACCCTCCCCAGGAAGGGCCTCGGACGGAGGAACCGTTTCGGTTTCTACATTTTCCTCAGGGATCACCGGGCCCATGACTTCGGGCGGAGAGTCGCCAGAGCCGGAGGAAATTTTCTTACCAGCACATGCACTCAGCAAGAGCACTGGAAGCAACAGGAGCAGAGAAATTCTTTTCCACATGGATGTTTTAGAATAAATCAAAATAGCGCCCCTGACGAGAGGACGCCCGCTCAGCTATTGCCAACATAGGTGCATTAAATACTCTAGATTTCCGTCTCCTCCGGCCACCGGGCAAACGGCCAGCCCCGCTACCGTGAACCCTACTGCCTCACAAATCCGACGAATATTGCCAACAGCGAGCTCACGCGCAGCGGCATCCCTGACAATTCCCCCGGATCCAACCAAATCTCGACCCACTTCGAACTGCGGCTTAACAAGTAGCACCCCCTCGGCAACCGGCGACAAGAAAGCCGGTATGACGGGCACAACCTTTTCTAATGAAATAAATGACAGATCAGCCAAAAAGACTGAAAATTCCGGAGCAACCCGCTTTGGATCGAGGCTTCGAATATCCTGCTTTTCTAAACAAGTAACTCTCGGATCAGCACGAAGGTCAGCAGCTAGCTGATCCCGCCCCACCTCAATCCCTACAACAGAGGCAGCACCTGATCGCAATGCACAATGGGTGAAGCCAACAGTGCTTTGACCGATATCCAATACCCTTTGATCTTTCAGATTGATGGAAAACA
>CAZTCD010000142.1:0-7207 GCA_964612065.1 uncultured Bdellovibrionales bacterium
CACCGCGGCGTTGTACTCTTCCTTACCTTGATGATGGTAGTGGCGGGAATCTACAGCTTCCAGCATCTGCCGATCGACGCGGTTCCGGACATTACGAACAACCAAGTTCAAATCAACACAACGATTGAAGGCCTGGCCCCTGAAGAAATCGAACGCACAGTAACTTTCCCGGTGGAAAGTGCGATGCGCGGCATTGCCGGCGTTCAGCAAGTTCGGTCCATCACTCGTTTCGGCCTGTCTCAGGTAACAGTCGTTTTCAAAGATCACGTGGACGTATACCGGGCTAGGCAGCTCGTGTCGGAACGAATTCAAAGCGTGATCCGTGACCTCCCGGATGGCGCGGAACCGATCCTCGGCCCGATTTCCTCTGGTCTGGGCGAGATCTATCAGTATGTGGTGGACTACAAGGAGCCCGCGAAAGATCCCCAAGAGCGCTTAGAACAGCTGATGGAAGTGAAGGCACTCCAGGACTGGTTCATCAAGCCCCGCTTGTTGACAGTAGAAGGTGTAGCCGAAGTTAACACATCCGGAGGCTTCGAAAAGCAGTTCCACGTACAGCCGAACCCGCAAAAAATGTCCGCCTCGCGCGTGCATTTCGGGGAAATCATGGAAGCCCTTAAGCGGGTCAACAAGAACGTTGGCGGCGGCTACATCGAGCAAACTGCCGAGCAGTTCCTTGTCCAAGGTGTGGGCTTGCTACGTTCTATTAACGACATTCGCCAAGTTCCCGTGAAGACCCTGGATAACTACAGGGTAGTGCGGATTGGCGATGTGGCTGACGTAGCCCTCGGCCGGGAACTTCGCACCGGAGCTTCCACTAGAAACGGGAACGAAGTGGTGCTGGGCACTGCCATGATGCTCATCGGCGAAAACAGCCGCACGGTTTCGATCCGCGTGGACGAGAAAATCAAAGAGATCCAAAAAGCGCTTCCTGAAGAGATGGAGCTGAAGACGGTTTACGATCGCTCCGTGCTCGTGAACGCCACGCTCGGCACCGTAGAACACAACCTGCTCATGGGCGCTTCCCTTGTAGTTATCGTGCTCCTGTTCTTGCTCGGAAACGTTCGGGCCGCTGTGATTACGGCGCTCACCATTCCGTTCGCGCTTCTCTTCACCTTCCTGGTGATGAAACCGCTTGGAATCTCCGGCAACCTTATGAGCTTGGGTGCTCTCGACTTCGGCATCATCGTGGATGGTACCGTGATCGTGCTCGACAACTGCGTCCGATGGGTTCATGAGCGTAGCAAAACGCTTGGTCGCGGCCTAACCAAGGAAGAACTGCAAGACGCGATTTACCAAGCCGCGGTCGAAATCCGTATGGCTGCAGGTTTCGGTGAGTTGATCATCGTAATGGTTTTCCTGCCCGTTTTCGCACTCACGGGAATCGAAGGAAAAATGTTCATCCCTATGGCTGCTACTTTCGGTATTGCCGTGATAGGAGCGCTGGTTCTTTCCTTCACAGCCGCACCCGCTCTCGCGAGTCTCTTCTTATCGGGGAATACCTCTGACAAAGAGCCCGCGCTAATGAGACTGGCCCAGAAGTACTACGTTCCTCTTCTCGACAAAGCGCTCAGTCATACCCGCCTCGTGGCGGGAATCGGAGCCATTTCCGTTGTAATTGGAGCGGGCCTCTTCATGACTCGGGGGGCGGAGTTCCTGCCTCAGCTTTCCGAAGGTTCATTTGCCTTCCATATGATCAGGCCGGTAAACGTAAGCCTGACTCAATCGGTCGAAATGCAGAAAAAGGCTGACTTGATCGTAAAAGAGTTCGGGGAAGTTGAAGACGTTTTCTCCCGCATCGGCACTTCCGAAGTTGCTACCGACCCGATGGGCGTGAACGTAGCGGATACCTACATCATGCTGAAGCCGAAAGGTGAATGGCCCAAGGTGGATGGTTCGCGGCGTACCCACGAAGAACTCGTAAACGCGATCATCGCGAAGCTCGAAAAGCATCTTCCCGGTATGGCCTACCTGGCCTCGCAGCCTATCCAGATGCGCTTCAATGAGCTTTTAGAAGGTACTCGCGCAGACGTTGCCGTGAAGATCTATGGTCCCGATCTCGACACCCTCATGGGCATCGCGAGCGAAATCCAAGAAGTCGTGCAAACCGTGAAAGGCGCGGGCGACGTAGAGTCCGATATGCAGGGTAAGTCGCCCATCCTTCGTATCATCCCGAAGGCCGACCAGCTTGCCAGTTATGGAGCCAACCTCTCCGACGTATTGGAAAGCGTTTCCGTGGCCATAGGCGGCGAAGAGGCCGGCTATATCTACGCAGGGGACCGGAAGTACCCGATCGTCGTCAGATTGAGTGAAAAAGATCGCGAAGACTTAGATACGATCCGGGACTTATCCGTCGGCTTGCCCGGCAACGCCGTTGCCCCGATGTCGTCTCTGGCCAAACTTAATTTCTCCGATACGTTCGGATCGGTGAGCCGCGAGAACTCCTCACGTCGCTCAGCGGTAATGATCAACCTTCGAGGGCGCGATACCGAAAGCTTTGTCGCCGAGGCCAGAGAGAAAGTGGCTGAGAAAGTGAAGCTGCCTCAAGGTTATTTCGTAGAGTGGGGAGGTAACTTCAAAAACCTCCAGCAAGCCAAACAAAGGCTTCTCATTCTTACGCCCATCGCTTTCGCGCTAGTTTTGATGATGATCTATGCGGCATTCGGTAGCATTGCTCAAACTTTGCTGATCTTCAGCTGCGTTCCTCTCGCGCTGGTTGGCGGGGTAGTGAACCTGATGATCCTTCGATTGCCCTTCAGTATTTCTGCGGGAATCGGGTTCATCGCTCTATCGGGCATTGCCGTACTGAACGGGGTAGTTCTCGTGAACTACTTCAATCAGTTGCGCTCGACCGAGAACTTGGAGGGCAGGGCGCTCGTAGTGAAAGCTACCAGCATCCGGCTACGCCCTGTGCTCATGACCGCTCTGGTGGCGGTCTTCGGATTCGTGCCGATGATGTTGTCATCGGGCGTAGGGTCGGAAGTGCAACGTCCGCTGGCTACGGTAGTCATCGGCGGCATTATCTCTTCCACCTTGCTCACGCTAATCGTGCTTCCTTCGCTGTACTTGATCTTCGAGAAGCACATGAAAGTTTTTAAAACCGGAATCGCTCACTAATGGAATTTTTGGAGGTAACCATGAAAAAGCTAACTTTGGGACTATTCGCGCTGATCGCGCTTTCTGCCTGCGACGGCAAAAGCAAAGACGGCACCGTGGAACGGGCTACTGCTGAACAAGAAGCAGCTCGTGACGTAGATAACAAAAATCTTCAGCAAAAAGCGGGGCAGCTTGAGTCGTATCTTGCTGGCCAGCATAAGCTTTACGGAGCTGTGGAAGGAGAGTACGAGGGCACCGTAATGGTAAACCGGTCGGCTGCAAAAATGCGGCTAACTCTTACCCGCAGCATCCAGGAGTATAAGGGTGGCCGTACCCGCCAGCTGACGGAGATCGAAACGGACATCAACAATCTACGCTTCAACGTGCAAGCCCGCCAATGGCATCCCAAGTATCCAGGTAGCGCCGTAGGCTGTAACTACGCTCAGGTGAAGCCAGATTACAACCAAGGCTTCATCGAGCTGCAACCGGCCAGCTCCAGCTCCGAATGCAAGCTGACCTACCGTATCTACTTCAATAAAGGCGGCATCGGCGACTCAGAGCTTCGAGACATGGACCCTGCCAGCCCTCGCTGGTCTGAAGTTCGCAGTGTTGCCCAGGGCCTCGCTGGTGAGCTGAATTCGGGATCGCTCTCGCAGATCGGCGAGCTCGTAGGCGCCGTTCAATCCACCTTCGGTGAAGCTCCCTTCAACTTTGACGTTAAGCGTGTTCGCTAAGGAGGAATGATGAAAACTTTACTAATCATGCTTTCGGCGCTCGCTTTCGCGCCCGAGGCCTATAGCGCCCCCAAGAAGCCCGTCACCATTAAGCTGCCAGAAGTAGTGAAGCAGGTTCGCAACCGGAACTACAAAGTTCAGGTTGCCACCATGCGCACCTACCAGGCTAAAGCGAATATCGAGAAGGCCCGCGCTGACCTCTTGCCTCGTCTAAATATCTGGAGCATCGCCAAGATCATCATGGATCCCATGTCGATCCTGGACTCGATTCAAGATATCGCCCCGTTCCTCGTGCCCGCCAACTGGTCGCGGCTGGAGCAGAACAAGATCTTGTACGAGGCCGAGCAGCAAGGATACCGCGCTCTTTGGAGCAACGAGGTTCACGTAACCAAGATGCTCTACATGCGCATCCTCTTCGACCAAAAGCTGCTGAACCACGTTTCGGCAAGCGTGAAGTCGCTCGAAGAAGTACTGGAGATCGTGAAGTTTCACGAAACCTTCGGCGCCGTGAAGCCGGGAACTGCTCGCGACATCGAAATCCGTGTTCTCGGCCTAAAGGAAGACGAACAGAACTTGCGCCTCCTGATCGCGCAGGAAATCGATGAGCTTTCGTACGCTCTAGCGATCAAGGCGGATGTGCAAATGGTGCTTGCTCCCGTAACTCTGCCAGACGCTCGTGCTCTCAAGCAAATCGATTACAAAGCCCACGAGAGCCGCGTGATTTCGGTTAGCCCGGAACGCACGCAGTACACGTACCTTCTTCAAACTCTGGAGCATATCCGCCAGGAAGTTCGCTACTCCTTCTTCGGAAGCAGCCCGATCAGCCGCGGAGTTGCGGGTGGCGTATTCGACGCAATTCCGCAAACTAGCGGAGTCTTCGGCAAGAACGCGACCATGAAGATCGTGGATGCCCAGCGCGAGATCCTGATCACCCAACGTACCGGCATCGAAGAGACGGTTAGACGTCAGCTTCGCGCTCTTGCTAACCAGTACAATTCGGATCTGCAGATGGCTTCCCAGTATTCGCGGCGGCTTCAGCTGGCCCGCGAGAGCAATGAAGCGCTTCTTCGTCGCGCGGAACTCGGCGAGCAACTGAACGCTTTCGAATTCTCCGAAAACGTAAAAACCAGGATTCAGGCTGAAACTGCCATCTTCGCGATGCAGTTCCGCCTGTTCTCGAATATCGACCGCTTGCAACGCCTAACGTTCACGGCCGACTACTCCAGATAGCAACGCGAAAGGAATAGATATGAATCAGATAATGAAGTTGTTTGCCGTAGGAGTTCTTCTGGCACCGGTTCTCGCTAGCGCTTCGTATCCGGAGACAACCATTCGCTGCAAAAACCGCGATGGTCTGCCGGAGAACACCTACACAATCCGCAACGTTTCTCTCGACGGCGCACGAATCCCCTACGTGGAAGCCGTTCGTTATTACCGCGAAGACAGCTCGCGTCCGGACTCTCCTGTCGCATCCGCGAAGGTGAGCGGCCTGGCTGCCGTCTCGGAAGGGAAAACCACCATGCTGATGGTGGCTGCTCTCAAGCTTGAGTTTGAAGACAACAAATTGATCGGCTGCAAATAACCACACTCATGGAGAATCTTATGAAGTCTCTGATCCTCGTACTCTCGTTCGCGATCTTGCCCTATAGCGCCTACTCCAAAGCCACTAAGGTTGATTGGAAGGTTTGCAAGAAAGATCTCGAAGAATTTTGCACTACCTCGAACAGTGACCTTGAAAAGCACGAGTGCTTGGAAGAAGCGCCGAAAGGAAAAGTGTCGAAGGCTTGTGTAGAGCACAACGCCAAAGTCGAAAAACAGCTCGGTCACAAGCATAACGACGGCCATAAACACTAGGAGCGGAAATGCTTATCAAGCTCTTGGCTGTTGTAGCCACTTTGACCTTCGCTCTCGCCGCTGAAGCGAGAACGATGGAATTTCGCGGAATTTACAATGAGCAGGGTAGGCAACTACCTGCTAAGTTGATCGTGAATCTTGGGGAGCGCGCAGCTGCAGCTCAACTGATAGTGCCCGGAGCAGAGTGTGCGCCTAAAGCCGGCAAATCAGGATGGATGGGTTACTCTTCGCTGCTTGGCAATGACTACAGAATCTATTTCGAGAACGCCAAGCCCTGCGGGGAGTGGGACTCGGCCCGATTGGTGGTAATTCTGGAAATGGACAAAGAAACCGGACGAGTTTCGGAAGCCGTGCTGAAGGACATCTGGAGATCCAGGCCATTCAAGACGATCTTCGAATCTCGGTAGGCGCTTAATGGGACACTCGCACGGAACGCGGCCACACGATCATTCCAGCCATTCTTCGGGCAATATCGGAGTCGCATTCCTGCTAAATCTTGCGTTTGCCGCCATCGAGCTCGTTGGCGGCCTCCTGACTGGGAGCGTAGCAATTATTGCCGACGCTCTTCATGACTTCGGCGACTCGCTTACGCTCGCCCTAGCCTGGGGACTACAGAAGTATGCGGCAAAGGGCCGAACTTCTACGTTCACTTATGGATACGGGCGGGTCTCCCTTCTTTCTTCGCTTATTTCCGGCATCGTGCTCTTCGGTGGGTCGGTCTTGGTCGTCTCCCATGCGATCCCTGAGCTTTGGAACAAGGACCGTCAGCCGCATGGCTGGGGGATGCTTGGTCTAGCTATCTTCGGGGTCGCCATCAACGGTTTCGCCGCTTATAGGCTCAGCAAGGGGCGAACCAGAAACGAGCAGATGCTATCCTGGCACCTTATCGAAGACCTCCTAGGCTGGGTCGCTGTCCTGGTCGGGTCCCTTGTAATATTGGCAACCGGTTGGGTCTGGGTGGATCCCGCGCTGGCCATCGCCATTGGCTGCTTCATTGCATTCAATGTCGTAAGAAACCTCCGTGATTCGGTTCAACTTTTCCTTCAAAGAATTCCGGACGGCTTTGATGTTCAAAAGTTTTCCGACGACATTGCTACCATTCCGGGCGTAGTCGAGGCCCACGACGTACACGCCTGGACGCTCGACGGCGAAAAAAACGTGTTATCCATGCACCTAAAGACTAAAGGAAGACTTCCAGACTACCGAACTATCAAGGAATTAAAGCGGGAGGTAAGCCTCCGCTTAGAGCGCTGGGGACACTTTCACCTGACGCTTGAAGTAGAACCTGAAGATTCGGACTGCTCGGATCATCAGCATTAGAAGGAATCGGTTAGGGCTACACCCGAACCCTAGAGAACGATATGACTAAGGCCATAGCAAAGCTGTTGATCGCGCTTTGCCTCTTCGTTTCGGCGACGGAGGGCCTGGAATCTCTTTCCGGCTCTCACAAGCATCCGCAAGACGCCGGCTATTTCATCCCGGTCTCCACGGAACACGCCGCCGTGTTTGCCGAAGACGTCTAT
>CAZTCD010000143.1:0-7088 GCA_964612065.1 uncultured Bdellovibrionales bacterium
GAGCCGGCCTGGGATCAGTGAAGATTTGCTTCCTGCAGCGCCACGAAGCGGCTGTAGCGTTCCCCCTTGGCCAGCAGCTCCTGGTGGCTGCCTTCCTCCACTAAGCGGCCTTTCTCCAGAACAAGGATGCGGTCCGCATGCTTCACCGTATCGAGACGGTGGGCAATCACGATAGCCGAACGGCCCTTGGTAAGCTCGCGCGCAGCCCGTTGCAGGAGAATCTCGCTTTCCCGGTCTACACTGGAGGTGGCCTCATCGAGCACGAGAAGATCGGGCTGCTGCAGATAAACTCTCGTGAAGGCGAGGATCTGCCTTTCTCCCAGGCTGAGGTTTGCGCCTCTCTCATCGAGCTCAGTATCCAGGCCGTGCGGGAGTTTTTTCACCACTCGAAGAAATCCGGAATGGGCGCAGCCTTCGAGGATCTGCTCGTCCGTAAGATCACGCCTGAGCAGGGCCAGATTCTCCCGGAGAGATCCGGAGAACAAAAACACCTCTTGCTGCACGAATCCGATGCGGCTTCTCAACTCAGGCTTGGGAATCGTGGAGAGCTCCCGCCCTCCTGCCAAGATGTGGCCGCCGGTGGGCTCATAAAAACGGAACAGAAGAGAAGTGATGGTGCTTTTCCCTGCGCCCGTATGCCCAACGATCGCCACCGTTTCCCCCTCCTTCACCCGGAAGCTGAGGTGCTCGAGGGCGGGGATTGGGGGGCCTTCGCGGCGGGCGGGGTAGTGGAAGGTGACGTCTTCGAAAGAGATGGCGCCCAAGCCGCCGGGACGGCGAGCGGGCACAGGATCGCGCACTCCCTCTTCTTCCGCCATGTCCATCAGGGTGAATATTCTTTCGGCGCTGGCCATGGCGGCCAAATAAATATTATAGCGATCCGTGATCGAGCGCACTGGCTGATAGAGCACCTGCACATACGCTAGGAACGAAACGAGGGTGCCGAGGGCGATTTCGCGGGCTTCCAGCAGGCGTGGGCTGTACCACAGCACGAGAGCGATCGAGATGGCGCTCAGGATCGTGATGGCCGGATGGAAGAGTGAGTAATAATAAACGCTCTCAAACTGCCTGTTTCGGTAATCCTCGGAGATTTTGTTGTATTGCCGCCGCTCAAACTCTTCCCGCTCCATCAGCTGCACCACGTGCATTCCCTGCATTTTCTCGGCAAAGAAGCCGTTGAGCTGGGCAAGCACGTCGCGGGAGCGCCGGAACACCTCTCGCAACTTTCCTGAAAACCAGGTCATCGCCAGGATCATCACCGGAAACACTGCGATCGCCACCAGGCCCAGCTTCCAGTTCATCACGATCATCGCCGTGATCACGCCCACGATCAGGATGAGGTCGGAGAGCAGGGCCACGAAGCCGGAGCTGAAGAGTTCCGCGAGATTCACGGTATCGTTCGTAACCCGGGTAACGAGCTTGCCCACGGGATTCCTGTCGAAAAAAGGGATTGGCATTCGAAGCAGGCGGCCGAAGAGGTTGCGGCGGATCTCCGACATCACCTTCAATCCCACCCGCATCAGCCGGTAACTCTGCCCGTAGATGCAGGCGATCCGCAGGATCTCGAGGCCCACGAAGAGAGCCGCCAAACGCAGGAGGAGGGGCTCATTTTTGGGAAGCAAAGCCTGATCAACGATCTTTCCCAGCAGAAAAGGAGCGTAGATGGAGATCCCGGCCGAAACGAACACCATACCCAGCGCCAGGCCTATGGGAAGCGCCTGTGGGCGAAGGTAGGGGAGCAGGCGGAGCACCACGTTCTCGTCGAAAGCCTTCCCGCTGATCTCGTCGATTTTGTCCTGTGATTTTCTCATTGGAGCAGATCCGCCGTGGACAGTTGTTCTTTGCGGCTCATTTCGCGAAGCAGGGGATGGTTGGCGAGCAGTTCCGAGGGAACTCCCTGCGCGGCCACTGCGCCATTTTCCATCACCACGAGCCAGTCCAGTTTGCTGAAAGAGGAAGCACGATGAGAGGCGATCACCAGGGTGATGCCATCGGAGGCGGCAAGCACGCCTTCCACGAGCTTGGCCTCGGTTTCCGCGTCGATTGCGCTCATACAATCGTCAAGCAGGAGCACCTGGGGGCGGCGGGCGATCGCTCTGGCGATAGTGAGCCGCTGGCGCTGGCCTCCGGAGATGTTCGTGCCTCTTTCGCCGAGCACGGTTTCATACCCCCGGGGGAATCCGAGAGCATCTTCATCCACGGCGGCAAGGCGGGCGGCCGCCCGGGCCAGTTCGCGCCTTTCGCTTCCCTCCGCCATCTCGAGGGCCGGGCTACCGTAGAGGATATTGTCTTCCACTGAGCGGGAGAAAAGAAAGCTCTCCTGGGGCACGAAGGCGATCCGGCGGCGGGTTTCCCCGAACGGCAGGAGGCTGAGGCATTCGCCCTGAAAGAATACGCTATCCTTGGGGGCTTCCTGCATGCGTGCCAGGCACTGCAGCAGGGTGCTTTTTCCGCTGCCTACTCCGCCAGCAATACCGACTTTCTTGCCGGCTGGGATGCGCAGGGAAACTTTAGTGAGGGCGGAGCGCTGGGAGCCCGGATAGGTAAAGCTGAGATCGCGCACCTCGATCTCGGGAATCTGCGCGCCTTGCCCGTTTCGCGCCGGAGGTTGTTCTGGTGCAGGATGGAATAACACCTCATCGATCCTTCCCTGGCTCGCTACGGAACGCTGGAAGATATTCGCGGCGAGCCCGAAGGCTTCCATGGGCCATTGCAGCTTCTGTACATAACGCTGGAAGGCCACGAACACACCGATCGTGATCTGCTCTCCGATCACGTAGGCTCCTCCAATAAGAAAAAGCAGGGTAGTGGAGGTGGAAAGAATGGACTCCAGCCCGGCCGTGAGCACGGCCTGGGTTCGCACGGAGCTGAGGTTCGCCTTCACGTAGGTGTCATCGATCAGGCTTTGCTCTCGTTCCTTGAAGGATTCTAGAGCGGCCCCTTTCAGGATACGCACGCCGGAAAGGCTTTCCTGGCAGGAGGCGGCGAGCACGGAAAACCTGTCCTGCACTTCGCGGAAGCTCTTCTGGATCCTGGCTTCCATTCTGCGCACGAAGAACGGAATCACAACCAAGGGCAGAAAGGCGATCAGCGTGAGCTTGGGGGAGATCCAGAACATGATCGGCGGGATCATGATAAAGTAGAAGAGAGCATCGAAGATCGTGAGAGCGCCTGGCCCGAGAGCGAACCGAACGGCTTCGATATCGTTGGTAGAAAGGCTCACCAGCTCCCCCACCCTGCGCTTTTGGTAAAACGAGGGCCCCAGGGAGCTCAGATGGCCGAAGAGCTCCAGGCGCATATCGTGCGAAGCCATCATCGAGGTGCTCACTATGTATTTTCGCCAGAGGTAACGCATCCAGCTCTGCACAGCAGCCACAGCCACATACGCGAGCGCGATCTTCAGGATCAGGGAATTCAGCTCAGGCCCGAACTCCAAAGTGGTCAGGCCATCAATCGCGGATTTCAGAAGCAGGGGCGGCAGCACTTCCAGAGCATCCACCACCACGAGCGAAACGATGCCGATCGCATAGAGCTTGCGGTATTTGCGGAAGTAGTGGCGGAACACTCTCGAGTTTTCCCGCCAGTTGGCATAGGCCTGCTTGATTTTCATGGAAATACGCCCGATGCGGAAATTTATTCCCCGGGCTCGTGGAAATCAAGGGCAGTGAAATCTTCGGGAAGAGGTGCGCGGAAGGTTTTCCCCAGAAGCTGGAGTTTCCAGGCGTGGAGCAGGGTGCGTTTCACTCCGGGAAAGCGCACGCCATAGGTATCATCGCCGAGGATGGGAAGATCGTTCTCGGAGAGGTGCACGCGGATCTGGTGGGTTCGGCCCGTTTTAGGGCTCGCTTCGATCAGGCTCACCTTTCTCGCTTGTATCATCTTGGTTTCAATCGAGCGCACGGAGGTTTCCGCGTATTTACCTCCGCTCTTCACGCTGCAGATCACCCGCTTGTTCTGTTTGCTCTCGGATAGGAAGCTTTTGATCACGTTTGGCGCGTTCAGCTCGCCTAAGCTCACAGATAAGTAGGTCTTATTCACCTCTCGCTCTTGGAAGGCCTTGGCCACGGCCGCGTTCGCTTCCTTTCGCTTGGTGAAGAGAATGCAGCCCGAGGTATTCACGTCGAGGCGGTGGTGGATGCCCAGGTAAACGCGGTCGGGGAGCACCTTGTCGCGGGTGGCGAGAAATTTGGCCAGGGCACGCTGCAGGTGATGACGAGAGCTGTCGATCGTTTCGTGGGTGGGAAGGAAGGGAGGCTTGTTCACTACGATAAGATCTTGATCCTCATAGAGGATTCTTTCCGGACCAAAAAGGAACTCTTCTTCCTCCGCTCTTGCCTGGCCGCTGAGAATCACCTGCACTTTGTCGCCCGTATGCATCACCTTCGAGTTCTTGGTGCAGCGTTTTCGGTTCACGTACACGGCGCCTTGTTCGATTAGCTTACGGCTCGCCCCGCGGCTCAGGTCTTTGACGTGAAGCGGAATCACCTTATCCAGCCGGGGATCGTCGGGGGGGAGCTGGGTTACGGTGAAGTGGACGGAGTCGGGATTTCTGGCCATGGGCCGTTCATATCGCTCCGCTCCAAAAACCGCCAGCCCCTTGTGGGGTTTGGGGATCGGAATTAGGATGGCCTCGTGATTCAACCCATCGAAAACGTCACCATTCTGGGCTCAGGGCCGGCCGGCCTCACCGCAGCTATTTATGCTGCTCGGGCCAATCTGAAACCTTTGCTGATCCACGGATCCCAACCGGGCGGCCAGCTCACCACTACCACCGAGGTGGAAAATTTCCCCGGCTTCGATAAGGGCGTGCAAGGCCCCGAGCTGATGGAGATCTGCACCCGCCAGGCGGAGCGATTCGGCACCCGCCTGAAAATGGCCACCGTTACGAAGGTGGATCTTTCCAAGCGCCCCTTCACGATCACGATGGACGACGGCTCCACTTTTCAAACCAAAACTCTAATCGCCGCTACCGGCGCTACGGCCAAGTATCTCGGCCTGCCCGATGAGATGCGCCTTATCGGCCGGGGCGTTTCGGCCTGTGCCACTTGTGATGGATTTTTTTTCCGCGGGCAGGACATTGCTGTAGTGGGCGGTGGTGATACTGCCGCCGAGGAAGCCACCTTCCTCACTCGTTTCGCCAATATGGTTTACCTGATCCATCGCCGGGACGAGCTGCGGGCCTCGAAAGCCATGCAGCAGCGGGTTTTCAATAACCCGAAGATCAAGCCGATCTGGGACACCGTAGTGGAGCGGATCGAGGGCGAGAACGAGGTGAAAGGCATTCACATCAAGAACCTGAAAACCGGCGAGAGCTCGAAGCTGAACGTGACCGGCTTCTTTGTGGCCATCGGCCATAAGCCCAATTCCGATCTTTTCAAGGGAGCCGTGGACATGGACGATCTCGGCTACATCAAAACCATTCCTGGAAGCACGAAAACGAAAGTGCCGGGTTTCTTTGCAGCGGGCGATCTGCAGGATCATATCTACCGTCAGGCGGTTACAGCCGCCGGCACGGGATGTATGGCCGCTCTCGACGCTGAGAGATTCCTGGGAGAACACGAGGGCGATTGAGTCAGCGCCCGGCCCGGGCGATTATCGATTTTACGTTATCTATTAGGGGACTGAATGCACGACCACATCAACGAATCCGTATTCTTGTCGAATGAACTCTTCAAAAACGTAATCAAACAGATCGACGAGAGCTGCGCTCTCGCCAGCATCGACCCTAACGTGGCCGATCGATTGAAGCGCCCGAAGCGCGCGCTCGTGGTGAGTGTGCCGGTTCGCATGGACGACGGTTCGATCCACGTATTCGAAGGCTATCGCGTACAGCACAATATGAGCCTTGGCCCCGGCAAAGGCGGTATCCGTTACCACCAGGACGTGAACCTCTCCGAAGTGGCCGCTCTCGCCACCCTGATGACCATGAAGTGCTCCCTCGTAGGCCTTCCTCTCGGCGGCGCCAAAGGCGGTGTGCGAGTGAATCCGAATCTTCTCTCTCGGTCTGAGAAGCAGGCGCTTACCCGCCGTTATACCCTTGAGATCTCCAACGTGATCGGCCCGGATAAAGACATCCCCGCTTCCGACGTGGGCACCGATGGCCAGACCATGGCCTGGCTCATGGACACCTATTCCCAGATCAAAGGCTACGCCATTCCCGGCGTGGTAACCGGCAAGCCCGTGGAAGTGGGCGGCTCGCTCGGCCGCGAAGAAGCCACCGGCCGCGGCGTGGTTTACTGTGCCGAAGAAGGAGCCAAGCTCCTGAAAATCCCCATGAACTCCCAAACTACCGTAGCTGTGCACGGATTCGGTAAAGTGGGATCCATCGCGGCCCGCGAAATCCAGGCGCTTGGTGCCCGTGTGGTGGCCATCTCCGATGTTTCCGGCGGTATCCATAACGACAAAGGCATCGATATTCCCGATGCCATCAAGCATGTTTCCCAGCATGGCTCCCTCAAGGGCTATACCAAGGGCGAGCCGATCTCCAACGAAGACCTGCTCGAGCTCAACGTGGACATCCTCCTTCCTTGCGCGATGGAAAACGTGATTCATAAGGGCAATGCCGAGCGGATCAAAGCCCGCCTTGTTTCCGAAGGCGCCAACGGCCCGATCACGCACGAAGCTCACGACGTGCTTTCCAAGAAAGGCGTATTCATCGTGCCCGACATTCTCGCGAACGCCGGCGGCGTGATCGTGAGCTACTTCGAATGGGTGCAAGACATCGCCTCCTTCTTCTGGCAGGAAGACGAAGTGAACGCCAAGCTCAAGGGCCTGATGGTAAAAGCCTTCCACGAAGTGCACGGTACGGCTGAAAACCTGAAGTGCGATATGCGTAAGGCGGCCATGGCGAGAGCGATGTTGCGGTTGGAGAAGGCTATGCTCCTCCGCGGCTTCTTCCCGTGATATCGCGGCCGCAAATCCGCCATCCCATCGTTGCACTCCTCGCGCCCCGTTCCAGCGGCCCTTAAGGCCGCTTCACGGCTGCGTTCGTCGTGCGCCTCGGTCTGGCGCATTTTCGGCTCGCGATGCAAAAGATATCGCGGCCGCAAATCCGCCATCCCATCGTTGCACTCCTCGCGCCCCGTTCC
>CAZTCD010000144.1:0-6912 GCA_964612065.1 uncultured Bdellovibrionales bacterium
CTGGTGCTGGTGGCGCTGCTCCTGGTCTGCTTTCCGATGATCGCGGAGTTCTCCCAGATCATCGGGGTGGAGATCGCGAAGTCCATCGACGATATGACCGGGATCGACAAGGTGCTGGAAGCGGCTTCGAAGCGGGCGGAAGCCTACTCTTTCGACCTGAAGGGGCTGCTTACGCTGGGTAGCGATCTCATCATGGGCGGGTTGGTGCTGATCAGCTTCGTGGTGCTGGTGGTGGCAAGGTTCTTCCTTCTGGCCTTTCAGCACTTCTACTGGTTCCTGCTGGTGGCCTTGGGCCCGTTCATGATCCTAGGCAGCTTGTTCGAGGCATCTTCCGGCATCACGAAAGGGCTTTTCAAGAACATGTTCCAAATTTCGGCCTGGCCGATCGTTTGGTCCGTTCTTTCCGCATTTCTGAAAGCGCTGCCTTTCGCCTCAGCTTACTCGACCGAAGGCGGACTGGTAACGATCGTCACGCTCAACCTCATCATCGCCGTCGCCTTGCTCTTTTCGCCGTTCATCGTGTCGCAGATCTGCGAGGGCGTAAGCCTGAGCGTCGGTAACACGCTTCGCACCGGAGCATTGCGTACCGTTGCGGTGGTTGGAGGGCCGAAAGGCATGGCCGTCGCGGCCGCGAGCCGAACCGCTGCCGTCACTTCGAAAGCCGCGAGCGCCTACGCCGCAGCCAAAGAAGCAAAAATGATCCGAAAGTCAGGAATGAAATGGTCCTAAAAAGGGGGGATTGATGATGAGTCTAGCGTTGATTTGGTCGGCGGTCGCTTTGGCGGCACCGACGCCGGTTCCTTTTCCGCTTTTCCTCAGGCAAGGATTCAGCTCGGTGCTGGAGTTCGATGAAAGCCCGCGTCGCGTAGTCGTGGGCGATCTTCAGAGCTTCCAGGTGGAAAAAATGGAGAAGTCGCTCGTGGTAAGGGCGCAGACAGCCTACGCGACGAGCAATATGTTCGTTTACTTCGAAAAAGGAGACCCTCGCCTATTCGTGATGACAGCCTCCGAGGACGCCGAACCGACAATCTACCGGAAATTCGAAGAGCAGAAACCTGAACCTAAAGCTGCGACTCCGGCGGTGAAGACGAAGTCAGTTCGGGAAACGAAAGTTCTCGTAGCGAAGTTCGATGGAAAAAAAGACTACCTGACCGTTGACGTACTGCTGGTCGCGGACGGAAAGGGAGTGATCCGTCCGAACTGGGAGCTTGTAAGGCTGAAAAGCGGTGATTTAGCGATGAAGCCCACTAAGACCTGGGCGGAAAGGAAAGAAGTCCAAAGGGATTCCGAAGCTCGGGCCAGGTTCATTTTCGTAAAACCGAATGTGCCCAAGAACCTGCAGGAAGTTCGGCTAGTGATGCCGCTGCAGGGGCAAACGACTCCCATTTCATTGATCCTGGGAGGTCGATAGATGAAGAATCCGAACTCCCCGTGGAATCGGCTGAAGGCCTGGCTGAAGAACCGTTGGTGCGGGTCGGATTATCCGGGCGGTGAGCAGCGTTTCCAGGTGCTCCTATTCGCGAAAGATGTGGCTACCTTTGTGCTGCTTCCCGTTCTGGCGGTTGTCCTGTCCCAAGCCATCACGGCGGGAGCCAGCTCGCCAAAGCGACGGGTAGCAGAGCCAAGAAAGACTGTGGCCGGGGAAACGCCAACCTCCCAGGTGCTCGAATTTGGGCCGGTGAAAACTAAGCATGTTACCCAAAACGTGGCATCCAGGGCGCCGGGCACTTTGGTGAAGGTGCGGCTATTGAACTCCGTGGAAGCGTACTCTACGACTCCTGTTCACGCCCAAATCATGGACGGCGGCCTCGGCGGCCGTTTCTTGGGTGGCGTGCTGATCGGCGATGGAGCGAGCGATACGGGGGTGCAGAGGATAAACATCACCTTTCGCTTCGCCAGAGATCCGCGCCTTCAAGGAACTGCTTTTCCGGTAGCTGCCCGAGCGTTGAGCCTCAACGGCACTCTCGGCCTCGAGGCCCATCGGAAAGAGGGGATTTTCGCGCGCTCGGTATATCGGGGGGCTCAGTCGGGCGGTCAAGATGTCCAGGCCGCGCTCGATTCGCTGGATCTTAAGTCGATCGTGATCAAGGCCCTTTCAGCCGGGTTGCTTCAGGAGTTTGGCGGCGGAGCGGAAGTGGAACGAAATCGGGCCCAAGTGCTGGCACTGAAAGCTGGGACGGAGTTTTTCGCAGAGCTGACGGACTACTTTCCGACGGGTGGAAAGTGAAGCCGGACTGGACCATTCTAGCGGCCCTGCTCGCCGTTTTAGGCGGGCTGCGCATTGCCAACTACTACGCGGGACTATCAGGAGCTGACGCGCTCTTTGTTGTCATCGCTTCTCTTCTCCTCGCTCTTTTGGGATTGGTGCTGCTCTGGGAGTGGAAGTCGGTCTCAGCAAAGCGGCGTCGAATCCTGCGGGAACAGGTGCTGGATGTGCCCGCGGCGCTACGCTCGGCCTCGAAAACCGGAGTGCTCATGGGAGAAGAAGTAAACCTTCGCATTCCGGTTTACCTGCCGGACTCGGTTCGCATGCGGCATGTGCATATCATTGGCGCGACCGGTTCGGGTAAGACCGAGAGCGTGATCCTGAACTTCCTTCGGCAAGATGTGGAAAGGGGGCTCGGGGCGGTGATTCTGGATGCGAAAGGGGACTTCTCCTTTCTCGCCTTCTTGAAAAAGGTAATCCCAGAACAGCGCTTGAAGGTCTTCGATCTGGGAGCTGCGAATAGCCTTTCTTACGATCCATTGGAAGCTGGCGAGCCCATGGAGGCAGCCCAGCGACTGTTTTCATCCCTGACCTGGAGCGAGGAGTATTACCAGAAGAAGGCCTTCGCGGCTTTGAAGCGAATCTTTCAAATTTTCCGGGAGCGAGAAAACAGGAATCCTCGCCTGGCCGAACTGGCGGAGATTCTCGAAACGCCGGTCTCTTTTTCGAACGCGGTAAGCTCCCATAGGTATCCGCTGAAGCAGGCCGAGAAGGACTACGCGGAGCTTGGCGGCCTGAAAGATCAGATCGACACGCTCTGCATGGGTTACTTGGCTAAGACGTTGTCGCCAGCCGGGACCTCCGATCTCAAGCTGGAAGGAGCCACGAAAGGGGAGGTTCTGTATTTCCGGTTGCAGAGCCTTATGTCGCCCCAGCTGGTTTCCGTGCTTGGCAGGCTGCTCATCAATCACTTAAATTTTTTCGCCGGAACCGCGCATCGGAATGGAGGGGCAGCAACCGAAGTCAAACTCATTCCAACCTATTTGGATGAGTTTGCTTCGTTTGTCTGCCCCGAGTTTGCAGACCTGATCTCGAAAGCACGCTCGGCCGGTTTCGCCCTGCACTTTTCCCACCAAAGCCTGGGGCAATTGAAAACCTTGGACGAAGGGTTTCTCGACAGCGTTACGGACAACTGTGCGACCAAGATCGTTCTCCGGGTAAGCAGCCCGGAAACAGCAGAATACTTTTCCCGCTCTTTCGGCACGAAAATCATCCAGAAGATCACTCAGCGAATCACAAACGTTCAGGAAATCGAGAATGCGGAAGTGGTAGGTGAGGGCACTCAAAGAGAGGCTCACCAATTCCGAGCTTCGCCTGACTTGCTGAAAACTCTACCCACTGGCACAGGCTCCGTTTTGGTGGCTCACGGGATGGAGACTTCGCAGGGGGCATCTACCGTGTTCCGCATCCGATTCCCAAAATTAGGGGGTTAGATGAAGATCAGAATTTTGCTCATGGCATTCGCCTTGAGTGGTTGCTCGACCATGAACCAGTCCTTCCAGCTAGGCGGCGCGATGGGCTTTGCGGGAGGGGCACTAGCGACGTATTCGGGGCACCGGGCCGGGGGCGTTACTCCGGACCTGGGCCAGATGGCTACCGGAGCTGGAATCGGCCTCGGGATCGGCTTGCTCACTTCCTACTTGGTGCATGGAGCGGTCGAGGAAGAAAGGCGACGAGACGCCTTCGACGAAACGGAGCTGCACTTCGGTGACCTGCCGCCGAGCCCTTTCCTGATTCCGAAATCGCAGAAGCAAGGTGGTAAGCGATGAGCAAGCGAATGCAAGTGGTGCTCAGCCAGGAGGCTTGGCAGATCGTAGAAGCCATCACGATGGAAGCCAGCGAAGGCTTCGAGGCGGGCAGCATCGGCTACTCGGACACCATCAACGAGCTGATCCTCTGCTCAAGGGTAGACGTGAAGGCCCTGCAGCTGAAGCATACGGATCTTCGCCGCTCGCTTCGGGTGCTCGCTTCGAAAGACGATCTCGACCTCGACACGGTCCTGAAGGCGCTCAATGAGATCAAGGCCCAGGCCGGGAAACGAAAGGCACTTCCCGCGACTAAGGAGGTTGGATGACCGTAGCGCCTGGGACGAGGCGCCGGCAGGTTCTAGCGGCCCTGCACGAGCACGGTCCTCTTTCGCTTCGCACCTTGGAGCGCATTCTCAAGCCCGAGATGACCATCCGCAGGCTTCAGGAAACAACGAAGCGCCTACGGGACAAGGGGCTGATCGTTAGGCAGTTCGAAGACTCGTCGAAGAACAGCGAGTTTTATTATCAGCTCGGGGATTCTCCAGCCGCAAAAACGAAGATTACGGAATGGCTGAAGCTAGAGGAGGGAGATCTTCAGCATCCATGCGTAAGAGGCAAAGAGGTCAGGCATACCGAGCAGTGCGCTGTCTGGGCAGAGTTCCTCAAGTTGCTCTATCCGGAAGCGAAGGTGGTTCGGGATCTTAAGCTGAGAAGGGAACTTAAGCGCCAGGATGGCTATACTCCGGACCGGTTTGACCTCGACCTCGTGCCCGACATCCTGCTGGAATTTCCGAAATCGTCTGATTCGGAAAAATTGCTCATCGCGGTCGAGATCGAGCGCACGCAAAAGTCTCGGGTCCGGCTCATGGCAAAGCTAAGGAAACTTGCCACTAGAACCCAGTTCGACGGAGTGCTCTTCGTATCCGAAAGCGAACAGGTTCTGGCGAATGTGAAGCGGGTATATCTGGGAGCCGAGCTGCGAAAGACGAAGCGTATAGGACATTACTCTCAAGCGTTCTGCCTGTTTTTCGCGGGAGGAATCGACAGCGTTCAGGATTTTTCCTGCCATTCGGCGGAAGGAAAGGAAGTCCCGTTTCGTTTCTGGATCGACTCGATGAAAGCTACGCCGGTCAATTCTCGCCGCGAATACCAGCTTCTTTATCCAGCGTCGGTGCGCTGGAAAATGGATGACGAGTTCTGAAGCCCTGAGCGGGCCAAAGCATTGAAAGAACAAAAACTCTCAGCCGCACCACCTTCCACCTTTCCCCTCTGAAGCTTCCTGACCACTCCCCAACCACATCTTAAAAGATGTTGGGTTTGGTAGTGGTCAGGAAGACGGGGAAAGGTGGAAGGTGGGTGGGGAGATAGAAGGGGATTTATTGGATAGGGATAATGAGGGAGAGGGGAGAGAAGAAAATACAAATACACTGAGGATTCGGAAAACAGCGATTGGTTCAGGGCCGGGAAGGAGCTCGGCGGAGAATTCCAGCTTGCAGCTCATGACGATTTCGGAGGCTGCTGTTTTCCTCAACTTAAAAATTTCTAAGCTTCGCTCCTTGGTTTTTAGAAAGGAGATTCCCTTTCTAAAATTTGGCCGGCTCGTGCGGTTCCGCGCGCAAGACCTGGAGGAATGGGTACTTGCGCACCGGAGCGCCCCGTCTGGATTCAGCCATGCCCACCGTGATACAACTAACAAATCGATCTTTGAAATAGACACACGCTTCAACAAGGCCAATTCGAAAGGATTGCCATGATTGAAGAGTTAAAGAGGAAAAAGGGAATTATTTATCGTGCTTCAGTGTACGGTGCCGACGGCATCCGCACCACGAGGCACTTTCCAAACAAGACATTAGCCAAAGAGTGGGAGCGGAGAATCCTTCAGGAACGTAACGAGCAAAAGGCGACGGGCCTGATCGTTAACGACAAGCTCACCTTGGCGGAGTTCGCAGAAAAGTGGATGAAGGAGAAAGTCCTAGTACGGCTTTCTCCTTCGACCCAGACGAACTACCAGCGATACCTGAAGGTTCACATCCTGCCCATTTGTGGCTCCGTGAAGCTCCGAAACATTCGGGCTGACCATGCCAACCGGCTGGTCGCGAACCTGAGCGTGGCGGGGCATGTGCCAAAAGGCATCAACATGATCCTCGGCTGCCTGCTGACGATGATGAACGATGCGGTGGAATGGCAGGACCTGGCCAGGAATCCGCTGGCGAGCTACCGGCTCATCAAAGAACCGGAACTGCATTTCGACTACTGGACTACTGCTGAGATCCAGCAGTTCCTGAATGGCTCGCAGCTTGATCCGCTCGCTGCTCTCTTCATCGTTGCCCTCAATACGGGGATGAGAAGAGGTGAGCTGTGCGCGCTCAAGTGGGACCGTGTAGACCTCGTTCGCAACCAGCTCATCGTGAGCCGGAGCCTTTCGCGCTACGGCCTCAGTGAGACGACCAAGAGCGGGAAAAAGCGGTACGTGCCTATCAATCCGGTGGTGAAAGACGTGCTGATGAAACTGATGCGGGAACAGCGTGGAGAGTTCGTATTTTGCGACGAGGCGGGCGATCCCATCGATGCCCACCATCTCTGCCGGGTCTTCCACCGGTCGCAAAAGAAGGCCGGTTTCACGCGCCTGATTCGGTTTCACGACTTGCGGCATACGTTCGCCAGCCATTTCATGATGAACGGCGGAAACATCTACGACCTGCAAAAGATCCTGGGGCATTCCACGATGGAGATGACTCAGCGGTACGCGCATTTGAGCCCGGATCACTTAGGCGAAGCGATCCAGATCGTTTCGTTTAGACCGGTCGAGGATGGGAATGTGCTCCGTTTGGAAGACCACAAAAGCAAAAACTCTGTTGTGAATGAATAAGTAGAATCACACTTATTTCACATCCAGAG
>CAZTCD010000145.1:0-6860 GCA_964612065.1 uncultured Bdellovibrionales bacterium
AACCAAACTCGATTCGGCAGGGCCTTTCTCCAATGTGGGAGAATGCATGAACGAACTTTTGATTAGGGCAATGTTGTGGGCGGCAATCGGTGGTTTGGGAGTGGGTTGGTTGGAGATTTCTGGTGGCGATCTTGTGTGGAGCGGCAAGTTGAGGATGCTTGAGGCACGAGTGATCCGCATTGAATGGAGGCCGATCAGTGTGTTTCCGGGGGAGGGGAGGAGGTTTCGGAGGGCTAGGTAGGAAGGCGGCAATCAAAATTAGATGTTGCCAGCACTTCCGATTGAAATGGTTTCTTTACAAATTTTTTCTGCCACGATGAAATTTCTCGGCATAGAAGAATCTAGAGTTTCGCTAAGTGATTTCCGGATCGCCAGGACGCGATCTTTGGAGGGGTTTCGTGAACAGATTCGTTCGTGATTTCTGTAGATCATTGTCTGCCGTCATTTTCGTTAGCTTATTTTTTTCGGACTTTGGTCTGTGTGGACCACCAATTGGAAAGATGGAAAATAAAGCCGAAAGGGGCAGTTCGCCCAAATCGAAAACTCCTGGCGAGCGTTCAGAACAGTTTTTGCGGGCCGTTCGCGCAATCTGGAAGGAGCCATTAAAAGACTACATGTCGCCGAGTGGTGAGATTCCAAGCTGTCGTTTTCGTGTTCCCAAGAGTATTGAATGGGAAAATGATCGAACTCAGCACGCCTATGATGAGCCATTGCCCGAGACCTATCAACAGTGGGAGTGGCGCAATGAGATAAAAATTGGTGATGAGGTGGTCGGCTCAATCTTTTTGCAGTTTTATCGAAACAATGATGATGGTCTGAAAAAATTGCCTATTCCGACCGAGCGGCGACTATTTGAAAAAGGCAAAAAAACGATGCTAATCGCGGATAATTCTGGTGCGTCTCCAGAGTGGTTTACTCTTTCCGAAGATCCGATACAAAAAGACGAAATGAACGTTAGTGGCGAACATACTTTTTGGGGCCCAAAATATCAATGCAATATTCTGGTGGCGCTGGGATGTATGCGGTGTGAGGCGGGTCAAGCTTTTAAGGATTTACTTTTTGAAATTAAAAAGAGCATTGACCTTCGAAAGGATAAATAACAATTCGGAAATTTACCCGTGACATCCACGAGTAAGCCTTAAGGCTTCAGTTCAGCTGAAAGAAGCGCTCTAGAAAAACAGTCTTACCTACTTCAGTTCGTCTTACCTTGCGCGAGGCTTATCACTTTCGTTCTCGGTTTTTTGTGCCGCGCTCAACTCGGCTTGTTTGGCGTTCCGCTTTGGAGCATCTGTTCGTCGATCTCCCAAAGTGTCCGTAGCAAATCTCCTGCGATGGCGCGTGTCCCAATTGGCCGGCTTTACCAGAAATTGCTGTGCGCACAATTGTTTGAAAAGTTATGTGAAGTAGTGTGCACATGAGTGCGGAGGGCAAATGTATGCCGATGCCAAGACCGGGAGGCGGGGATTAATACTCTCGGTGTGCACAATGAGTTGGGGTGTTTTTTACTCTATGTGCTGTAAGGACTTATTTCCTGTTTTCGGGTGGGGCAAATTGACTTCCCGCGGAGGAGCGGTACCATTTTTCCATGCAGGAAGAAAATATGACCCCTAGTTTGGCCACTGATCTTTGCCACTATCGAGATCACGAAGGCACTCAGGAAGAGAGCGAAGTCGCAATGGAGCTTCCGTTGTTCGAAAAGCGCTCTCGCGAAAAATACCAGGTTCGCTTCTGGTCATCTCAGGAGGCTTACCAGTGCTTCGTTCGAGAGGTAGAGAGAAACGATCTGGTTATTCAGGACGTAATGAATAATTTAATGCAGTGGTTTACGGCATCGAGCCAAAGCGGAATCATTCAAAATCGAATTATCGAAAGGAGGCCCTTTAAGGCAGAGCAAAAGGGCTAAAAGCAAAAAGCCCAAGTTGCGAATCGCATCCTGGGCTCATGCCCCAACCAGGTTTGAAGTGGTTAGAGAACGTCGTACTTCTTATTTTCCACACCAAATCAACTGGGTCAAGAGCCGTCTTCACTTTCTGCAATGAAGGGCGGATGCGTTTTTCTTAAAAAACGAAAAACAACTCACACTGAAGGAAAATAAGATGAGCAAGAAAGACAAGCACGTTGTGAAGCATGAGGCCGGTTGGGCAGTAAAAAGTGGTGGAGTAACTACCTCCATTCGCGGAACCCAAAAGGCCGCTCAGCAAGACGCCATTAACCAAGCCAAGAGAGATCAAAGCGAAGTGGTGATTCACGGCCGCGATGGAAAGATTCGCGCCAAGGATAGCTACGGCCGAGATCGCTTTCCGCCCAAAGGCTAACACAGTAAAATCCCGCCAGGGCGGCCGAGTGCCGCCCCGCTTTGTTCTGGAGAAATATGACTATCAATAACTATTTTATGGAGGCCAGTTTAAATGCACGCCTCGCAGATTCGATCAATTATTTCCTTGTCGAGATTTCGGGAAAGATTCAGCTCTCGAAATCGCAGCGGGAAAAAGCGGAAGGGCACTACGAGGCAATCGCCAAGGTTTTGAAAGAGAGCCCTGAGAATACGCTCCTCAACAAGCTGGACGTAAAAATGTTTCCATTCGGTGGATTGGGTAGCGATACGGCCTCTAAGCCTTTTCAGGGCGATGAGTTCGATCTCGATGTGATCGTTCGCTTCCTGGCCTCAATTACGAGGTTTGGAAGTGCGCAGCGGCTATATGACGAAGTATACGGCCGCCTTTACTCCCTAGATTCCTATCGGGATCGCCTTGCCAAAAAAGACAGGACAATTCGTGTGTACTACTCGGGCGATTTTTACCTCGAATTGATGCCCGCGGTTCCTGATGATTTGACCGAGAGAACCACGAGAAGTTTGTGGGTTCCGGAGAGAAAGGGTGCCGGGGAATGTAGGTTGGTCAAGGTTGATCCGCTTGGATTGAATTCCTGGTTCGAGCTGCGTTGCGCGCAGGAGCGGCGCATCGATAACGCCCTCTTGGCCGAGCGCGGTGAGTTTGAGGCTATGCCGCTACCAACGCCCGAGGCGCGTAAAGCCATCTTGAAACAGGCCGTCGGTTTGATAAAGCGGTCCCGCGATGTGTTTTTTAGTTCCGATAGCGAGTGCAAAAAGATTTTGAAGAGCGTAGTGATCCTAACTGTCAGCGGGCATATCTATCGGGGCGGAGCTGATCTTTACGGCTTGGTGGAAAGTGTTTTGCAAGATTTGGATTTGGCTACTGAGAACCTGGTCACCTGCAGTGTGAAAAATCCCGTCAACGATGAGGAGGATTTCCTTGATTCTTTGAGGCGGCATCCCGAGCGGCACGCAAAGCTCCGAAAATTCATTCGGCACATCCGCGGGAAATGGGCCTCTCTTTTGATTCCGGGCAAAACCACGGAAGAAAGGGCAAATCTTTTGTCCGAGCTTTTCGGGGAAACGGTGACGAAGGGTGTGCTAGACGACTACGGAAATCGTATGACTGAACTCTACCGAAATGGAAATATGCGGATGGCGGCGGGCGGGTTGCTTGGCTCTTCTACGATTGCAGCGGGTCGGGCGGTTTCTCGGCATCAATTTTATGGGGAAGAGTAGTGGCCTACGCAAAGAAGCGGAATCTTCCGCTCGCCCACCAGAACGTCGCTCTCGTATCGACATATCCGCAGTTTCGAAAAACGGATATGATTCGCGGGAAAGATATTGTTTGGGAGGGGAGAGTTCAGCCAATGCCGGGAGGCAAGGAGTACCGAGTGAAGATTTCGCTAAGGTACAAGGGCCGCCCCGAGGTTACTCTGCCCGATGAGAATCTAAAAAAGAGACGTCCACCGCATCTTTTCTCAGGCGACGCTCTTTGCCTTTATCATAAGTATGGCCAGGGCGCCTGGAGCGGGGATAAGCCAATCACCGAACTGCTTCCCATGATCGCGCATTGGCTTTGGTGCTATGAGATGTGGTTAGTACTTGGTGTCTGGCATGGCGACGAGTTTCCGCACGCGATTAAAGAAAAGAAGGTGAAGTAATGATTGTCACCTTCCTGAGCTTCGTTGTGGTCATCGGTGCGCCTTTTCTCCATTGCCGGTATCCAAACCACCCCCTTATTTTCGTCGCAGACACCTTATTCGGAATCGCGTTGGGGGTACTGATTGAAAAGACGCGAAATAATTGGCGATATCTTAAGTTGGCTACAAGGCTATTGTTGATGAGAATACAGGGAAGGCCTCTCAGGATTTCCTTTGCGGCGCTCGTACGCGTCTGCCGTGGTAACAACTATCTTTTGGTAAAATCTAGCAGGACCAATAAGTGGCAACCTGTTGGGGGAGTGATTCGCTTTTACGATAATCGCCTTCGAACTCTCCTAGAAATGAAAGATGACTTTGCCATGAAGAGCCAAGAGCCCCCTGAATTGCGGCGCTCTTTTGCGCCAGAGCGGGTGTTCAATGCATTTAGGCTTCTCCGATGGTTCGTTACCCGAAAAGGGCGCGAAGTCAGCCCTCATCGAGAATTTTACGAGGAGCTGGTGAACGATGGTATTGTACCCGCAGCGATATTCGCTCAGCCCGAATTTGAATTTGTAGGCGGTGAATACGCGATTACCTTTAGTGTTCACCATCAATGCTGGGAGCTTAAATACTTCGAAATCTTTGAGTTCATCCCGAATCACGACCAGGAGAAGATTCTTGACGGGCTTCTAGGCGCGCGAAACAGTGAGAGCCCCTATGTCTTTCTTACTCAGGCGGAAATTGAAGCCGAAGGCCATTGCTCTAATGGGGCGCAGTATCCTGTTGGCGACCAGACGAAGTTTATTCTATAAGAGCGCGGTGCTGTGCCTGACCTATGATTGCCATACAATGTAAAGCATAATTCTCCCATGAGATTTAATGTGTCGTTTAAGAAATTTGATGGAAAGAAACGAATTATCTCTTGGCAGCTAACCGAACTGCTCCTAACCGAGCTAGAGAAGACGGCCAAGAAGAAGGGCTGGAACGTGACCGATGTGGTAAGCATGGTGCTCGATCAGTATTGCCAGCAGGAAAAGAAAAAGTGAGCTTGCCGCTTTACCAGCAGATCCGTTCTCGTTACGGGCTCGGTCCCGCGAGCCATATGACCCACTTGAACAACTTACCCACGATCCTCGGGGCAGGTGAGCTGCGCTCGTACAGTCAGATGCGTGGGCGGACCTACCAGAACATCGCCAACGAGGATGTACAGGCGGGGCGGGCGGCGAAAACCGTGCCGCCTACCAATCGGCCCCTCCACGATTATGTTCCACTTTACTTCGGCTTCAAGACGCCGATGGTGGCAGTGAATCAGGAGAAGAACGAGGAGATTATTTTCCTGCGTTTTTCGCTCGAAATTCTCCAGTTCCCCGGTGTGGTGATCACCGATGGAAACGCCCGCTCCAATTCCACAGCCTTTCGAACCTATAGCGGGATCGATGATCTCTCGATCGTGGACGCCAAAGCCGTGAACACCGTAAAGTACGCCCATGACGGGGAATTGAAGCGGTGTAAACAAGCGGAAATCCTGGTTCCAGACAGCCTTCCCTTCGTCCATGTATTTGATTTGGTGTGCTTTTCAGATTCCACTAGGGCGAAAGTCTTGAGGATTCTTGAGGAATTTGGTATAAATAAGCCAATTTATGTGAACCCCGGCTGGTACTTCCACGGGGGCGCTGGAGCCTGATGATCACCTATATCGAAAAAAACATCTTTCAATCCCCCGCACAGGTGCTCGCCAATACGGTGAACTGCGTCGGCGTGATGGGGAAGGGGCTCGCGCTAGAATTTAAGAATCGCCACCCTGCGATGTTCGAGGATTATAAGCGGCGCTGCGAGCAAGGCGAAGTGCGTCCCGGTTTTCCCTACCTCTGGGAAGATGATCGCGTTCAGGTTTTGAATTTTCCCACCAAGCGCCATTGGAGAGATGATTCACGTCTCGAAGATATTGAAGCTGGTTTGAGGTATCTGGCTGAGCACTATAAGGATATGGGAATTTACACCTTGGCTCTTCCCCAGCTTGGCTGCGGGAATGGTGGACTTCAGTGGAGCGATGTGCGTCCTTTGATCGATAAGTATTTGGCGAGCCTGCCTGATCTCGAAGTCTTTGTTTACGTTGCGAGCGTAGCCAAATCGCAGCAAGATGAAGGCGAAGAAGGCAAGAAGCGCGAGCGTGGCGGCGAAGGCTTGGCTGCCCAGCCTCAACTTCCTTTCTAGTGGTGAAAGCTAAAGGACTTGAACCCCACCATGCGTGCTTGCAGAGAATGCACTCTGAGTTTTTACAAATACTTAAGCATTAATTTCTAATTAATTTTAGGTGCTTTTCTGCCCTGCATTTACCGGTAATGCCGACCTCTGGATTTACGAAAAATCGTGGAGTGTACTTCTCGCAGTGGTTATCTGAGATCAGCGCATAGCCTCCGGGCCACGGCTAGTTCACTGGGTGAATGAGGCTTGAGGCTCCCGAGTTTTGCTTGCTCGGAGATTTTCGCTGCTCTATTCCAGGCAAACTATTGAATCCTCGATACACACAATGCCTGTTCGTTTTTTTCAATCTACAAAGACGACTTCCACGGCTCAAGAAAAGGTTGGTTTGGCTCAGTTCTGAAGGCTGAGCCAATGCCGCCCCTCACTTTCCATGCTGAACGCCGGGTATTGCTTGCCAGTCGTTGCCCCAAGGAACTGCGATTGCTCTCTTAAGGGTTACTCCAAGCGCACTCGCGATATTTTGAATGTCATCGAGTGCCTGGTTTACGTCGCCAGTTCCTTTTTTCCAAACTGTAGAGTCTGGTAGGTAGGCCCATCTGCCATCGCAATGGAATTCGCCAAAGTACCCTAGGTTGGCGAGTTCCTTTTTCACTTCAGGCTGCTTTGAGGACACGTCATAG
>CAZTCD010000146.1:0-6839 GCA_964612065.1 uncultured Bdellovibrionales bacterium
ATACTCCTCATTTACTTTTTCCACGGAATGAGTATTCTTGCGTACTTCCTGGACTCAATGCGCCTCAGGGGGCCCTTTCGTGTGTTATTCTACGGAACGGCGATCTTGTTTCTGACCCCCATGGTGGTGAGCTTCGGCTTCTTTGATCTTTGGTTTGGCTTTCGTACCCGCAACCGCGGGGCTGATGCGGGAGACGACAAGGATAAGGATACCAAGGGCGACCAAGGCAAAGGGCTTTGAATCCTCTGAATTTGTATCCGGACTTTTGAGGTTTATATGAACGTAATTTTGAGAGAAAACGTAGACAATCTCGGCGCCATTGGCGACACCATCAAAGTTAGTGCTGGTTATGCGCGCAACTTCCTCTTTCCGAAAAAGCTGGCCGTGCAAGCTGACGAAAACAATCTTAAGCAGGTGGAGCACCAGAAGCGCGCCCTTAAGAAAAAACTGGCTGCTATCCGCTCCGAGAAAGAAGGCCTCAAAGCTCAGCTCGAAGCCCTCTCCATCGTGATCCGCCGCAAAGCGGGCGAAAACCAGAAGCTGTTCGGCTCGATCACCAACCAGGATCTTGCCGAAGCCATCGAGCAAAAAGGCCTCAAAGTAGACCGCAAGCAGATCGAGCTCGACGGCGCGATCAAGAAACTCGGCCCTGCCAAGGTGCCGGTTCGCCTGATGGAAGGCATCATCGCCGAGCTGAATGTTTCTGTAGTAGCCGACGTAGAGTAATCTCTCGCTAGATCAGCCTGATAAAAAAAGCCTGCGCTCCGCGCGGGCTTTTTCTTTTCCCTTTGGCTGAATTGTTCAGATTGCTGAAGTTTGTGGGAAAATTGTGGGAAAGATTTCTCTCGGATTTTTTGCGCGAAGGACCATTCGAACGCGTCACCAAAGACCGCCGCAATTTCAATCCCGTTCACGTGTCTGAGCTCTTTGATTCATGCGAACCATGAATGAACCAATACCTAATCGAATATTAGTGGAACCCCATTTTGCCTAGGCGCGAAGGCTCAGCCTTCTGCTATGATGAACTCATCATCCAACGGAGGGGGAACCTTGGATTATCCGCCAGACATTCCGCATTCTGCGTCTTTCTCCGAGCCACCTCGCTCGGGCGATGATCGCTCCAGCTCGCGCCGTGATAGCTACGGCTCGCCTTTCTTTGGCGGCTTTCAGAAGCAAAAACCTGCGCCTTCCATGGCGGCCGGAAGAGTGCCTCCGCACAATTTAGAAGCAGAGATGGTGGTTTTGGGCGGCATCCTTCTCGATAACCGCGCGCTGGATTCCGTTTTTGAACTAGGTGTGAACGCCGAAGATTTCTACCAGGACAGCCACCAGAAAATTTTTGAAGCAATCTTTCAGCTGAACCGCCGGGGGCAACCGGCCGATGCCATTACATTGCGAAATCTGCTGGCCAGCTCCGGCCAGCTCGAGCAGGTGGGCGGCGCCACCTATATCAGCCAGCTGGTGGATTCTGATTATTCTGTAGTGAACGTGCCGATCTATGCCCAGATCATCAAGGAAAAGAGCACGGAAAGAAAAATCATCGGCGTGTGTACCGAGCAGGCCCATAAAGCTTACGAGGGCGTGGAAGACCACAACGCTTATCGCGAAGAAACCGAGAAACGAGTTCTCGAGGCCGCGGCCGATACCAAGAAAACCACGATCACCTCGCTCGGCCAAACGCTGCAGAATGTGTTCACCCACCTCCAGGACACCGCCTCCCGCGACACCAAGATCATCGGCGTGCCCTCAGGCTTTACCGATCTAGACAAAGAAACCATGGGCTGGCATGCCGGCCAGCTGATCATTGTGGCGGCCCGCCCAGGTATGGGTAAAACCTCCTTCATGCTGAACGTGGCTCTCCACGCCGCGCTCAAAGGGCAAACCTCTGTGGCCGTATTCTCGATGGAGATGACCCGGGAAGAATTGGCCTTGCGCCTTCTTTCTATGGAAGCCCGCGTGGACGCCGGCCGCCTCAAGAACGCCTCCCGCCTGCAGGAACAGGATTGGAAACACCTGCAGAGAGCAGCAGGCGAGATGCATGAGGCCCAGCTTTACCTCGACGATACCCCCGCGCTAAACCTGCTCGAAATCAAGGCGCGCGCGCGAAGAGTCAAAAGCCAGCATGGCTTGGGCCTCGTGATCGTGGACTATCTCCAGCTGATGCGCGGCCTCGGTGGCCGCGGCGGCAATTACAACCGCGAGCAGGAGATCGCCGAAATCAGCCGGGGCCTGAAAGCTATGGCGAAAGAGCTTGAAGTGCCGGTGATTTCCGCCTCCCAGCTGAGCCGGGATGTGGAAAAGCGGGGCGATAAGAGCAAACCGAAACTCTCCGACCTTCGCGAATCCGGAGCGATCGAGCAAGACGCCGACATCGTGATGTTCATCCATCGCGATAAGGAAAATCCGGAGATGCAAAGGGAGGCCGAGCTCATCATCGGCAAGCACCGTGCGGGAAATACCGGAGAGATCAAGTTGGCGTGGCACGGCCAGTTCACCACGTTCAAAGACTACGCATACGGAGGCGATCCTGGAGGGCAGCCTCCCGCAAGAGGCGGCAGCGTAGATATTTTCTAGGAATAGCGTCTATTCCTCGTCAGAAAGACCGCGAAGCTCCTCGAACTCCTTGGCGGCCAGCCTGGTTTCCAGCTCTTCGATCCGAGCCTCCAGTTTTTCCATGTCTTCTTTGAGCGCAAAGCCCAACGAGCTTACAAGCTCATAAACCTGAGGCTTAAGCACATCGAGCCGAAGGTTGCGGGTAGCGCCGCTGGCCACCGCTCCCGCGAGACCGAAAAGCGCCATGGCATTGGCAAGACCTTCTTCCTTCAGCGTATTGAGGAGGGAGAAAGGCTCGGACACCTGATCCACGATCTTGCTCACTTTGTCCTTGGGGCGATCTTTTTTGCTTTCCGACTTCTTGGATTTTTTTGCCATTTCTGCGTTCTCACCTTTGCCTGCTTTACCCGGACTCAGGAATCTTCCTGCAAGCTTCCTTATATTTTTTTACACCTTCCGCGATCGACTTGGCGAGGCTCTCTTGGAAAAATTTCTCGTTCATCAGTTTCCTGTCTCTCTGGTTCGAGAGATAGCCAATTTCGAGGAGTATCGCGGGCATCGCCGCCCGATTTAACACGTAAAACGGTGCCTGCCGCACCCCACGGTTCTTCCAGCCGCCGGAAAGCTTTCGCTTCTTGAAAAGCTCGTGAAGGTTCTCCACGATGCTCTCCTGCACCGAGGAGGCGAGGTAAGCCGAGTCCTGCAGGTAGGCGGTTTGTTCCATGTCCCAGAGGATGTCCTGCAGCGCGCTTGCCTTATCCTTGGCTTCCGAGGCCACGGAGTTCTCGAGAAGAGCGAGCTTGCGGGCCTCGGCGTCGGTGGCGTCCTGGCTGAGAATATAAGTTTCCGTGCCCTGCACCGAGGAGGAAGGCGAGGAGTTCACGTGAATGCTCAGAAAAAGATCGGCTTTCCATTCTTTGGCGAGCTTGGGGCGGATTTCGAGAGGAAGAAAAACATCGCGGGTGCGGGAGAAGCTCACCACGAATCCCCTCCGGCGCAGCTCATCAGCGGCCATGCGGGAAAACTTCAGCACGATGTCCTTTTCCCGGATCTTACCTTTGTTGGTGCCAACGTCCTCCCCACCATGCCCAGGATCCAGGAATATCCGTTTCACCGGGCGCTCTATCATGCATCCGGTGGACTCTGCTTTGCCGCGGGCGCTGGAGAGGAAGGCGGAGAATTGTCTGGCATCCACTTTTGGCAAAGCGGGGAGGAGAACACGCTCGGCGCTCTCGAGAGAGAGCAGCACCTTGCCTCCCCTGGAAAGCGGAGCCGCGGGAAGAGCGAGAAACTTACCGCCGAGCAGCGCATAGGGAGAGTTGAGGAGGAGAATCAGCGGAGGACGCCCCTTGCGTTCGAGAAGAATGCGGCCCTGAGTGTGATCCACGAAGGGGTGAAATCCGGTTTTCTTCTCCCAATCCTCGAGCGAAAGGTATGGGTTCTTTTCGATCAAGATCCACGAAACGGGCTCAGCGGCGATTTTTGGCGCGGAACCCGCGGCCAGGGAGAGGGCCGCTGAAAGGAGCGAAAAAATTAGCCAGGAGCCGATCATGGGCTTTGATTTTATCGCCGCCCTTCCTCCTTTGACAATGCGGGAGAAAGCGAATATCCACCCTGCATGCGCTTTGCGATCCACACCACCGAGGACGGCAGCCTGACCGTATTCGATCAGGAAGCGGGCGAATGCTATAAAAGCCGCCATGCCGCCCGCACGGAAGCCGAGCATGTGTTTTACGGCCCGGGCGTGCGCGAAAACCCTCACTTCGGAAAGGCGAAGCCCTTCCGGGTGCTGGAACTCGGCTTCGGCCTGGGCACGAATTTTTTGCACTTCCTGGAAAGCGGTTTTGAGGGTGAGTTTCTCTCACTGGAGCGAGATCTGGGCGGCGTGATTTTTTTTCTGGAGCAGCAGGATCATGCCCCTCTTCGTGCTTTGGTCAAGGAGCGATCCCTGGATTCCGAAAAAATGAAGGCACGCGTGATAGAGGAAGATTTTTTCGTAGCCCTCCCCAAGCTGGCAGTAGAAGGCTATCGGGCGCACTGTATTCTCTTCGATCCCTTCTCCCCGAAAGCCAATCCGGACTGCTGGACGGAGAAACTCTTTCAACTCTCCTCGGAACTGCTGTTGCCGGGAGGCCGGCTGGTAACCTATTCCGTGAGCCGCGCTGCCAAAGATGGTGCTGCCAAAGCCGGGCTAAGCGTGGAAAAACGAGACCTGCCGCCGAGCCTCAAAAAGCGCAGCGCGTTGATTGCGGTTAAGCCTGAGTAAACGTACCATCTCTCCATGGCAGAAAGCCCAAAGCTAGAACGCGCCCGCCGTCTCCGATTCGCCGGTGGCCTCCTTTCTCTCTCCGTGGGAACCGCGGTGATGGGGCTGAAATTTTTTGCTGTTTACCTCACCGGCTCCACCGCCCTGCTTTCCGACGCTTTAGAGAGCGTGGTGAACGTAGCGGCAGCAGGCTTTGCGCTCTGGGCGATCCGGGCGGCCGAAGATCCGCCGGATGAAGAGCACCCCTATGGCCATGGCAAGATCGAATTCGTGACCGCCGTTTTCGAAGGAGGCCTGATCTCTTTCGCTGCCCTTTTGATCGCCTATGAGGCGATCAGTGCTCTCGTGCGGGGGCCGGTGATGCCGAATCTGGAACAGGGCCTATGGGTGGTGATCGCCGCCGGTGGAATTAACGGACTGCTTGGGCTCACGCTCCTCTCCATCGGGAAAAAGACCGACTCGATGGCCCTGCAGGCCGATGGCAAACACGTGCTCACGGATTTCATCACCTCGATCGGCGTATTGCTCGGCTTGGGCCTGGCCCGCTGGACTTCCCTGCCGTGGATCGACCCCCTGATCGCGCTTTTGATGGCTCTGGCGCTCGCTTATACAGGATTTCCCCTGGTAAAAAACGCCATCAACGGCCTGATCGACGCGGCCGACACCAAGCTGCTGAAAAAGCTCCTAGATTCCCTCGAAAGAAACCGGAAGCCCGGAGTGATCCGCCTGCACAAAGTGCGCGCGATGAGAAACGGCCGCAGCATCCACGTGGACGGCCATATCGTGCTGCCGGAATTCTGGACCATAGACCAGGCGCACGACCAGGTGGAGCGCTTCGAGAAAGCTGTGGTAAAAGACATTTTCCTCGAGGGAGAGCTCGAGCTCCACGTGGACCCCTGCCGCCGGGCCTATTGCTCCGGCTGCGATCTCACCGACTGCCCCGTGCGAGCGACCCCTTTCCAAAGCCGCCCGCCTCTCGGCCTGGAGGAAATGACCCGCCCGGTGGACGCCACGGAAACCTACCCCACAGGAAAGGCCTAGAAGCCCTCGTTTAGGCTTTGCCTGAGCCGCCCAAGGGCGATATGGAACCCTATGCACTACGAAATCCTCATCGATAAACTCGAAAATCCGCGTAAGTGCACGATTCATCCGCTCAAGGGCCGGGAGGATTTCCGCTTTCGCTATTTCTCGGGCTCAAAGCCCATTGCCGCCTTTCAGGCCGCCTGCCTTCTTCACATCGACGGGGAAGACCTTGCCACTCTCCCTCGTAATTCAATGGATTCGCTGGCCCTGATCGATTGCACCTGGAAGAAGGTGCCCGGCGTGCTTCAGCGGCTCGAAAAACCCCTGCCCCGCTTGGTGAGAATGCCAGACGGCTTCCTCACCGCATACCCGCGGCAGAACAAAGAGGGCCTCGATCCCTCGGGCGGCCTTGCCACCATCGAAGCCCTATTCATCGCAGCCGCCTTCATGGGCCATTGGGATGAAACGCTTCTAGCGCATTATCACTTCAAAGATAAATTTCTTCAGATGAACGAATCACTCTGGCAGAAGTATTCCCTGAAAAAGTAAGGAGAGGCGGATGGACATCCGGAAATCAAAGATCGTGATCACAGGAGCCAGCTCCGGCTTCGGGGAAGCCACTGCCCGCCTTTTGGCGAAAAGATGGCCGGAATGCACGCTTTTCCTCACGGGGCGAAGAAAGGAAAAGCTCGAAGCCATCGCAGCTGAACTCGGCCCCCGCGCCAGAACCTTTGCCTTCGATATCCGCGATCGCGCTGCTACAGAGAGCTTTGCTCGCGAGGCGGGAGAAGTGCAGGTGCTCGTGAACAACGCGGGCCTCGCCGCAGGCCTCGATGCTTTTCAGGAAGCCAAAGTGGAAGATTGGGAGCAGATGATCGATACCAATCTCAAGGGTCTGCTCTACATCACCCGCGCCCTGCTGCCCGGAATGATCGCCAGAAAAGAAGGGCATATCGTGAACCTCGGCTCGATCGCGGGACACGTGATGTATCCCAAG
>CAZTCD010000147.1:0-6724 GCA_964612065.1 uncultured Bdellovibrionales bacterium
GTGAATGGCCGCGGCGTTTCAAAGGGAGGCTTTTAAGATGAGAGCCCTAATCTTCCTTCTCCTCTTCTGGCCCTTGATGCTCACCTGGCATCTTCTTCAATTTCTCCTCTGGCTTCATTGCGGAATTATGAAGGAGATTCAAGAATTCCTGCTAGGATCAAGAGAAGGCTAATCGCCTTCTCTTGAAAAGAGGTCAGCGTCCCTCCTTGGCCGCTGTCTGTATATTGGCTCAGTTTCAGTTTTCAGTTGCCGGTTTTCGGGGGGGCAGTTTTCAGTTTGGGGGAAGGCAGACCAAAGAGGAAATCTGACTTCGGTGACGGATGCCAATGGAAACGTGACGAAATACACCTACGATCGCAACGACAGAAAAACCCGGGAAGATCGCCCTAGTGTGGCTGGAACCACGGCAGTGAGAAGAGTGCAGTATTATTTTTACGATGCTGCCGATCGATTGGTTCGAGAGGTTACAAAATCCGCAACTGGCGGCGAAGATCGGGCGATCAATTACCAATACGACCCGTTGGATCGATTGATTCGCAAGATCGTGCAGCGAGAAGGTGCGAGCAATGTTGTAGAAGACGATTCCTCGTTTTCTTACGAGGATCAAGTGGATGCGACTCTACTAAAAACCGCAGTGAACGGCGTGGCGACTCTGGGGTTTTCGAATGGGACCTCTCCGCCCTTTGCAAGCTCGGGATTCAGCGTGGCCGCCAGCCAAAGCGGAAATCCGCTCGAGTTGATCGAGGGAGATTTTGCCATCATGCGGGACGTGAATGGCGAGATCGCGTCGGTTTCGAAAGATGGGAATTCGATCTATGCCAAGCAATACGATGCTGCTGGCAGGATGCTGTCTGGGACGATGGGCAGTGGCTCTACGGCCATCACCTGGGACGGCTTTGGAAGGAAGGCTTCCGTCTTACACTCGGACGGCAGCTCGGGCAGCTTCCAGCATGACCTCCTCGACCGGCTCACCCATTCTACGTGGAGCACTCCGTCAGGAACAATCAGTGAAGCTCTCACGTACGATCTCGCCGGTAACATCACCAACATCGCGAGAGAGAATGGCGCTTACACGGTGGCGTATGATGCGATTGATCAGATCCTATCTTCGACGGGCCTTGAGAATCGCTCGTGGACACTGGACGCGCTCGGGAACAGGCTCCAGGACTCCACAAACGGCGCTGGCTCGTTTACGAACAACTTCCTCACCTCTAACGGCGTTGCGAGCTATCTCGCAGATCCAGATGGTTTCGGCGATACTGTTAGGGAAGTGAAAAACGGCGTAACCAAAAACTATGTCTACAGAGCCGATGGGCGGATTTCGGGATTTCAGTCCGGGAGCACCCAGGTCGCGTACTATTATGATGGCCTAGGGAGGTTGAACTCGAAGGCAATTAACGATGGAGTAAGCAGCTATACACAGAGCTTCTTGTACATTGGACAGGACCGCGATCTGCTTCAGGCTAAGGCAGGTGATGGGACAACTACCACTTACTTGAATGACGGGCCTGACAATCACCTCGCGGAACTAAAAAATGGCGTTTACAAAGGCTACGTCATCGATCATCTCGGTTCGGTGCTCAACTCCGAGATGGCGGGAAGCGGTCATCGGTTTTCGATATTTGGTGATTCAACTGGTCCGGCACCTTTGAACATCTCTTCCGACCCTGCTTCTTTCGGCTTTGCCGGTGGAATGCACAATCGAGAGTCAAATATGACAAAGTTTGACTGGCGAGACCTGAATCACGATAACGGTCGTTGGCTATCGCAGGATCCGATTGGGTTTGATGGTGGGGATGAGAATTTATATCGGTATGTTTTAAACGGCCCTCTCAGGCATACAGACCCCACCGGTCTAAAGCCGAGTATTCCCGGTAGTTATTTTGATAATGTCCGAGACGCATGTAAGGAAATTTATGATTGGTGGAAAAAGCCCACGCCCCCACCTACTAATCCGCCACCTAGCGACGAAAAGACCGTAGAGATATGCAACAATGCCGTTAAAAGCAAAAATAACTGTGCAGTCGATTTTCCCAATGACCCCAAAAAGCGCCAGGATTGCATGGAAAGCTGGCAACGCACTATCGACCAATGCAAGTCCACTCTTCCTCATAATACAAAGAAACCAGAAACCCGCCCTAATTCGTGAATTTTTTATTGGTCAGCTTGTAAGTCATTCTGAAGAAAGAACTCTGCTATTTTGGAGCCTAGAAGAGGCCCTATGCGCCTCTAATTCGCGCACAACTGCAGTGAAGTTTCTTTCCTTCGCATATTCGATTGCCGATCTCTCGCCAAAACGAGTCGGGATTGGATCTGCACCTTGTGAAATCAAAAAACGGACCATTTCCAGTTGATTATTCGCTACTGCCCCCCAGATCGGAGTGCCCATCAGCAAGTCAGGGTTTGGATTGATGTTCGCACCATTCGCGATAAGCAATTTAGCGATTTCAAGATTACCTTCTGCGGCTGCAATATAAAGGGGCTGCAGATAGTAAGACTCGCTACTGAGCGGAACTCCGGCTTCAATCAGGTTAGCCATTAGGCCCCCATTTTTGCTCCTAATTGTGAAATTGAGCGCACGGATTTTCGTTTCAACATTTACAAAATTTAGAAGGTAAGAATTTCGACTGAACAAAACATTAAGAGCGCTGGCAGAAGGGGTTTGCGCTGCTTTTAGAAGCAGATGTGGAGACCATAAGGGAGCGGTTATAACTATCACCGCTGTGGCCAGAAACCCGAAAATTCCTGCCAATGCCGAAAAAAAAATCATGCTACGGAGGCCCTTTTTTTTCATTGCTATCTCCCTCAGGCTTTATCGGTGATTTTTCACTCGAAATGGAGAATTTTCGCAGGATGGGCGTATCCAAATTGATACAGGGATGAATGCAAAATGATTTACCTGCCCCCCTCCAAATTCTCATTGTACGCATGGCATACGCGGCGTCTTGACGGCCTGCTGAAAAGCGCCGCCTAATCCCGCCACCGATCTTTTTCAGGATAAACGACTTCCGTGTTCCGGCCGAAGCGCTCCAGCGACATTTCGAGCGGCGTCTAATGAAGCTACCCGTGCAGGTCCACGAATAGAAAACTGAAGCCCGATTCTCGCCGAAAGAAACTCCCCATAAATCAAACAGCCTTACCTACTTCTGCTCGTCTTACCTTATGCGAGGCTTATCACTAATGATTTACCTGTCCCCCTCCAAATTCCCATTTCAACGAATTTGTCGGTCTGAAACCGTCATTGGAACTTGGTAAAATCCGCCACAGACCGCTTTCCAAGCAACATTTCCGAGATCAAGTGAAGTAAAAGAGATATCCCCGCGCTTCTGCGCAGGCGTCTGCCCGTTCAAGGACGAATGTACCCGATCGGAGTTATAATACTCTTGAAACTGCGCGAGCTTCTTTTCCAGATCGACTTTGTTCCAGAAGAACGTATGATCGAAAAACTCTCTACGAGTTGTTCCGATCACCCGCTCGATAAATGGATGGGATATGGGCACATCGGGCAGCGACCTCTTCTCTTCAATTTCCATCAAGCGCAGATTAGCCTGCCATTGCTCGAACCGAAAAAGCGGATCGCGATCGCGAGAAAGAAATCTTGGTAGTTTCTTTCCATGCGCGATTTGGTTGAACATGCAGCAAAGGTCTTCCCCGTAAACGCTGCCTTTGTGTGCACCAAAGCCAATGATTTTTCGAGACCAAACATCCATCACCACCAGCACCCAATAGGATTGCAGGGAGATGGATTCAGCACGGAATAAATCGAGTGCCCAAAGGCTATCCCTTGACTGGGCGAGGAAAGTGGACCAGGACGGGCCTGGTGGATATTTCGGGGCCATGGGCAAATGCTTACGGAGAATTCTCCTCACGGTTTGATGGCTGACTCTGCAATGAGTGCGCTGATTCACTAATAGGGCGATTTTCTCGCAGCCATAAGATGGGTTGCGCTGTTTTACCTCCACCACAAATCGTATGAGTTCAGGGCTGGGACCTTTGGGCCCAGGCTTCATGCGCTTAGAGCCGAACAGAATCGAATATTTTTTGCTCACCAGGGCGCGGTGATACGCCAAGAGTGTGGCTGGCGTGACGAGAGTGCATATCTTCGGGAGTCGGGTGGGGGAGATAAAGCTTGTTATGAAGGCAAAGATTATACGATCAGCGGCTTTCAGCGGCTGCCATTTAAGCTTTCTCTGGTAAACGGCGTTCTGCTGCCTTAGCAGAATATTCTCCGCCACAAGGCGAGCGCGAGCGTCGTCGCGCCAGGCGAACGCAAGGATGCGCAGAATAGAGATCCAGAAGGCCGTCCATGGCATGGGCCATGATCATAAACTTGAAGAGAAATATATTAGTATATGCGGGGCGCAAGTGGGTGCGTTAGGCTTAGCTAAGCGCCCTTTTTCTTCATGAGTAGTCGATTAATAACTGTTTGGTATCCCACTCCTTGGCGAGCCGCTTCTTTCTTTACGCGAGCTAAAGCCTCTGGGTGCAGGCGGATGGAGATGGGGATAAATTTCTCTCTCTCCGTTTTGGGTGGTCTTCCCCGTTTGGGGAGCTGAACGTTGAGCTTTTTCTCGATGGCCTTTCGGAACATCTCCGTCTCTTCAGGCGTTACCTTGCGGGCTTTGTCAAAACGAAATTCTTTTGGCTTCTTCATAATTCTTTCTTTCCTTTCTTGTTGCACGCCTGGCACTGATGATCCGGTAAAGTGTTCCGCTCTCCCGAACGGTGAAAACCACGACCAGTACTCCAGGCTCTGCTTCGCCGATCAAGGTTTCCCTGTCTTCTTCTGGCGAAGAATGGAGGGGATCATGCTCAATCAGGGCGAATGGATCATAAAATGCCATTAAGGCTTCTTCGAAAGAGATGCCGTGCTTTTTCTTATTAATCTGGGCCTTAGACGGATCCCAATCGAAGTCCATATACAGTATATACTAAAAATGACGCCTCTTTGCCCGAATAATCATACCAGGCGGCATTACGGGGGCCTGATTTGTCCGATTTTTGTCCGAGGATTTCCCAATGCTCCCTAAAATATCAAAAATTTGAAGGCCGGCACTTACCGGAGAGTCAGTTGAAGTATAAGAAAATCAATTGCTTGCTGAGGGCGTGCGTAGCGGGCGGCCGAAGCGTGTCCCCCTCCAAATTTCCATTTCAACGAATTTGTCGGTCTGAAAATGATTTACCTGTGCGATCCAGCACAAAAACAAAAAAGAGCATAAGGCCGAGCACTAATTCTGATCGGGTCCCAATCCCGAGTCAGGATCTACTTTCGTGCCGGTTTCTTGGTGCCGTTCTCATCTCGGCGGGTGTGGCGTTTCGCTAGAGAGCTGGTATTCGCCTCTCTAGAATCCGTAGGGCCTAACTATTGCCCCAGGTGCAATCCATGCTGCCCTAACCCCGCCCTCCTGCCGATTCATGGACTTGAGAAAAATCCACACTGTATTTCACGATCCACGGGCAGGTGTGTAACACAAGCATCCTTGATCTGGCTCGCCTGCCCGGCAGGCTTCCTCGTGGCTTCACTGGAGGGTGAAAGCCCCGAGGAAGCCCCCGGAGGGCTCGAAGAGGAGATCCGTGTACGGGTGCATGAGTTTGTTTCAGCAATTGGAGCGCTTTGTAGCGGCGTTGCCCGGCTACCAGGACAAACTGCCCGCCGCGCTTGCACACGATCAGGGGCTGAAGGAGGCCATTTGCGCGAATGCTTTCTGCCAGGGATTCGATGTCTTCCAGCTTTTCCCGGATATTCTTAGCGGGCCTGATCATGGACAGGGGGAGGAGCATGGCTTGCTCGTCACGGGAGGGGTCTTTGGGCTTCAATACAGGGGTGTTCTTGGCCTTTTTCGGGCGTTTCTTCATATGGCGATCTCCTGGGGGTGAAAATAGGGAAGCCCTCGTAGATCGAGGGCCTATAACTATCTTTTACCCAGGAGAAACAAGATTTTAGGCCCAGCCAGGCGTTAATTGACAATATAGTCAATGCATGAGAATATCATCAAGTGGATGAGCGCAAGGAATATGCTAAATCGATTGAATTCAATGGCTCCGTCCTCACCAAGGTCGTCATCGACCAGCATTATAAGGAAAAGCACGGCGATATTAACGACGAGCTGATCCTGGGCATCTTGGAGCTGGTGGTGGATGGCGGGCAATTCGATCCAGAAGATGAAGCCGACGAAGGTGGCTTTCTGTATTTCAAGATTGAGCCACTGGAATTCCAAGGACGCCACTACCGCATGATTCTTGTTATCTGTAGCGGCGAAGATTATTTAGGCGTGGTTAACGCCTTTCGTGTGGAGAAGAAAAAATGAAGTTTCCTTCGAGAAAGCAAATCGAGCGAGCCGAGAAAATCCTGGAGAACGCTCCTGGTTCTAGGCTGTTGGCTAAGGATGCTTCGGCGACCGACAAGATTAAGTTCGACCTCTGCAGCCGCTTCGTCGCTTATCGCCGTGAAAAGGGGCTTTCGCAGAAGGATTTGGCTGGTCGGCTGGGTATTGATCCTGCGCAGATGAGCAAGGTTCTCCATTACCATATCGACGAGTTTTCGGTCGATTTCCTCTTGGGGCTGCTTCTCAAGATTCGCCCCAAAACGGTCATTCGGGTGGATGAGGCTTCTTAACGGCGGTAACGAGCGCGCAATCGTGCCAGCGATTGACGCCCAATTCAGCCGACAACGAATTTACCCGTGCAAACCCACGTATAAGATCTCGAAGGGCTATTCCTGCCG
>CAZTCD010000148.1:0-6664 GCA_964612065.1 uncultured Bdellovibrionales bacterium
GCACAGGCTGCCCGCGCTCATAGCAAGCCTGGATCTCCTTCACGATCGCGCGGTATTTGCTCGGCTTGTCTTTGTAGATCATGTCGTCCTGATCCACGCGCCGGGTGGGCTTGTTGGTGGGGATCAGCATCACATCGAGGTTATAGATCTTCTTGAATTCCTCGGCCTCGGTATCGGCGGTGCCCGTCATGCCGGCGAGCTTCTTATACATACGGAAATAGTTCTGGTAGGTGATGGAGGCGAGAGTCTGGTTCTCGTTCTCCACGTCCACGCCTTCTTTGGCTTCCACGGCCTGATGCAAACCATCTGACCACCTTCGGCCCGGCATGATACGGCCGGTGAACTCGTCCACGATCACCACTTTCCCGTCGCGCACCACGTAGTCCACGTCTTTCTTGAAGATCGCGTGGGCTTTCAAGGCCGCGTGCACGTGGTGCAGGATCTCGATGTTCTGCGGATCATAGAGATTCGGCACATTCAGCAGCTCTTCCACCTTGGCGATGCCGGTTTCGTTGAGGGAGGCGGTTTTCGATTTCTCCTCGATCGTGTAGTGGGTTTCCTTCTGCAGGTAGGGAATGATCTTGTTTACGGTGAAGTATTTGTCGGAATTCTCGTCGGTGGGGCCCGAAATAATAAGAGGCGTACGGGCTTCGTCGATAAGAATGGAGTCCACTTCGTCCACGATGGCGTAGTTGAGCTCGCGCTGCACGTAATCCTCGAAGCGGAACTTCATGTTATCGCGGAGGTAATCGAAGCCGTATTCGTTATTGGTGCCGTAGGTGATATCGCAGGCGTAATTTTCCTTGCGCTCCTGATCGTTGAGGCCGTGCACGATCACGCCCACGGTGAGGCCAAGGAATTTATAGAGCTTGCCCATCCATTCGGCGTCGCGAGAGGCGAGGTAATCGTTCACGGTAACCACGTGCACGCCCTTGCCTTCCAAGGCATTCAGGTACACAGCGAGCGTGCCCACGAGCGTTTTACCTTCACCCGTGCGCATCTCGGAAATCTTCCCGCGGTGGAGCGAGATACCGCCGATCAGCTGCACATCATAGTGGCGCATGCCGAGCGCGCGCTTTCCGCCTTCGCGGCATACGGCGAAAGCTTCCGGCAGGAGATCATCGAGCGATTGGCCTTTGGCGAGCCGCTCGCGGAACTCCTGCGTTTTGCCACGGAGCTGATCATCCGAGAGCTTTTCATACTCCGGCTCCATCGCATTGATTTTGGCGATGAGGGGACCGATGGCTTTGAGCTCGCGCTCGTTCTGGGTTCCGAAAATTTTCTTGGCAAGGGCTGAGATCACGAGGTTAATCCTCCAGGATGTAATAGTAGGGGTCCATGGGGATGCCGTTTACCCTTACTTCATAATGCACATGCGGTCCGGTACTCCGGCCTGTATTTCCCACCGCCGCCACTTTCTGGCCACGCTTCACTTTTTCTCCCACCTTCACATAGGCCCGGGAGATATGGCCGTACTGCGTTTGAATACCGTAGCCATGGTTGATGGTCACGAGATTGCCGTAGCCCGGACGCGGCCCGGCATAGGTGACCACTCCGGCGGCCGCAGATACGATCGCGCTTCCGATATGGTTCGCTAGATCGAGGCCCTCATGCATGGTGGATTTTCCCGTGAATGGAGACGAACGAACGCCGAAGCCCGAAGTATACCACCCATTCGTGGGCTTCAAGGTAGGAAGGGAATTCATATAGTCGCGCTGGTCTAAAAGTGCGGTAGTCAGGGATTCCACGTCCAGCTCTACCGTAAGCGCATGCTGAAGCACTGAGTCAAAAGCCATATGAAGCTTGGAGAACTCGCTGCGGAGCGCCGCGCTCTCGCGCTCTTCGTCTTCGCGGATCAGATCGCTGAGCTTTTTGGGCGTTACGGCCGGGGGCTCGGTGGAAGTATTCACTGTGGGAACGGACTCTGCCATCTCGTTGGAAGGGGCGGTAAGAACAGGGGAGGCTGTGGCGGTGGAAGTGGAGCTAGTGAGAGAAGTGGCAGTAGCGGAAGAACGGGAGGTGCTGGTGGTAACGGCAGACACAGTAGCCTTGGGCTTCGGCTTGGGCTTTCGTTTTGGCTTGGCCACTACAGCAGGCGCGGGCGCCGCCGGCTCGGCAATAGCGGGCGCCGGATTTTGAGCGGGAGCTTCTGCGCCGGGATGCGTGGAAACAGGCACCGCAGGAGCAGAGGAAGAAGCTTCTTCGCTGCCCGCTTTGTTTTCGGTGAGGAGAACTGCTTTGTTTTCGGCAGCCACATCGGCAGCCAGACGTTCGTCATTGGCTGCCAGCAAGCGAGACGCCTGGAAGGGCTCATACTTCCGCGCCGGCATTTTTCTCTGCAGGTGGCTTTCCCTGCCGGAAGGAATGGCCCGGGCCGGAGGAAGATCGCTGTGATCGTCCATCGGAAGGCCGGGGATATCAGGCGCCACCTTCTTCTTCAAATTCTCGGTATTGTCGCCGGCCTGGTTCGTGATGATGCGAAGCTTGGTGGTATAACTCTGGATCCGCTCGAGAGCGTCCTGCACGGTCTGCAGCTTCGTGGTGAAGGCCTGCATCTGCTGCTTGAGCTGCCGGTTCTCGGTTTGCAGCCGCTTGTTCTCACTCAGCTGCCTCATCACGTTCACGTAGTCGTAAACCATGAAGGCGAGGAAAAACACTCCCACGGATCCAAGGAGCAGGCCTACGCGCACGTATACCGAAGGCAGGACGATCTTCTTCACCTGCTTCGTCTTCTCGGGAATCACGAGAACCGTGTAAAAATTGTTCAAACGCCTGTTACTCCTCGGGGAATCCATGGAAATTTATCAGGAAAGGAGAGTGCTAGCCAAGTGGAAAGCAGACCATAACCGCTGCGAGGCAGCATTTCGCTCAACCATGCTACGCTTGGAACATGCCGAAAAGTCCCAGGCAGGCTCTCGAGGCAGCGCTTCTCCATCCCGATTTCGAGGACGTGAGCGATCTTTCCCATGTGCGGGTGGATCTCCGCTATGGGTCTAAACAAAACTTACTTAAACAGGATGTATACGAAGGCTTTCAGCGCGCGCTTCTTCACAGAATCGCCGCCGGAAAATTCCGCCGCGCCTCTGCGCTCCTCACCGAACGGCGCCCCGACCTGAACTTTCTTATCTTCGATGCCCTTCGCCCGCAGGCGGCTCAGCTTGTGTTCTGGGAGCTGGTGAAGAACACCCCCCAACAGATCTACTTCGCTGATCCCGCCAAGGGATCCGTGCATTCCTACGGCTTCGCACTGGACATCGGCCTTTGCGATGCGGCGGGGAAAGAACTGGACATGGGCACCGGCTTCGATGATCTCACCGACCTCGCGCAGCCCAGAATGGAAGAAGAGCTTCTCCGGCAGGGGAGACTGACCCAGGCCCAGGCGGAAAACCGGAAAATCCTCCGCTCCGTCATGACCGATGCGGGCTTCCTTCAGCTTCCCCACGAATGGTGGCATTACGACGCCCTTCCAGGCGCGGAAGTAAGGGCCAGGTACCCGCGCTGTGAGTGATTCTACAGCGAAACTTCCGCTTCTTCTCCTTCGCTCCACGAGCAGGAATTTTCCGCTCGATCTCTCTCCCGACTTGGAGAAATCCGGATACAAGCCGGAAATCTCTGACAGCCTCGACGACTTTATCGCCTCTCCCGCCCGCGCCGCCCCTTTTCTCGCCCTCCTCGAAGTGGGATCGGTAGCCGACCTCGACCGCGCCCTGATCGTGATCGACTGGTGCGAGCAGGTGCAGCCCATGGCCCAAGGCCGCTTTCTTCTATTGATGGGCTCCAAAAACCTGCCGCTGGGGGAGAAAGCCCACCGCCTCGGAGGCAATACCGAGATCGCCGTTCTTCCCCAGCCCGCCAGGAATCTTCTCTTCAAACTGGAGCTGCAAGGCCGCTTGCTGGCGAGCCAGGGCCAGGCCGACCGGAGAAAAAACGGGAAGGGCTTTGCGGCCGGCCTCGAGGAAGCAGGAGCAGGAAACCGCAGGGTGCTGGTGGCGCGCGGGCAGGGAGAAGGCGCGGGGCGCTGGCAATCGGCGGAGGCATCGCCCCAAGGAAAAGTGCGCTGGCGATGGATCCGCAATCCTGAAAAAGGCAAGCCTCAGGAGGAGGACGAATTCCGGTGGCTGGCGGAATCGCAGGAATCCCCCCGCTTCGACAAAAAGCTCGACGCCTGGATCGTGGAGGGCGCGGGGGCAAACCTTGTTTGCCTTCGCGGCGACACCCAGATCTATTCCGCCCTGGAGCAGGCGGAGAAACAAAACCGGGAGAAAGCAAAGCCGCCCCGGAAGGAAGCGGAGGCGCCGAAAAAAGCCGAAGAGCCCGGCACCGGCGGAGAAACAAAACACTCCCCGGGGAGCGCAGAAGGGAAGTCCCCCCCGGGAATCCCGGCGCCAGAGCACCGGAACCAAAGCAACGCCAGCCCTCCCTCCGGTGGCGGCCAGAGGGAAAAAAAACACGCCCCCAAAGAGGCAAGCTCTTCCTCCGGGATGCCGGAGAAAAAAAACAAAACCTCCTCCGTTTCCCGCCTCCGCGAAATCATCGAGAAAAACGCGGCGGCCAGCCGCTCCCAAAAGCAAAGCAAATCGGATCCCTTCGAGGAACCCGAAGAAAGCGTGCTGGGAGAAGCCATTTCTCTTCCCACCCCGGCCGTTAAAGTTCGCCAGATCGATTATGAAAAACTGGTGGAGCGGGAGAGGCCGGGCGGCGATGATTCCTCCAAAAACCTGAGAGAGGAAAAGAAAAGCCCGAAAAGCGAGCTATCCATCAAGCTCGATCCGCCTGTAGGCGCTCAATCGTCCTTGCGGGAACGGCCGAATTCCGGGCCAGCACCGGACGGAAGAAAGGAGCCCGTGCCCAGCCTGAGCCAGGAGGGCCCGCCAAAGGCGGAAGGAAACCCGCCGGCGCGGGAAGGCAAGGCGTCCACCCCTGTTCCCTCGAGCTTTCAGGGGCTCACTCCCCAAAGCAACACTCAGCAGGACCACCAACAAAAAGAGAGAAACCCGCCTGGAAAAGATCCGGCAACCGCTCCTGTTCCGCCCTCATCGCCCCATCATCCGCCGACAACGGAACCCTTGGAATCGAAAGCGGAGCAGAGCTCTGCGATCCCTTCTATCGCTCCCACCGGTATCGATCCGCCCGCGCCCGAAAGCGTTGCGCCTGTATCGGTATCCTCCGAAAACCCGGTTCCCGGCAGTCCTGCTGCCACTGCAAATCCATCGGGCCAGGCGTCCGCGCCTACAGCCTCCCCTGCGCCTGAAGCAGCGGCGGCTTCGGGCACGCCGGCACAGCATCCCGTGCCTCCCGAAACCTCGCGATCGCAGGCGGCCGCTTCCGCCACCGAAGAAAAAACCGTGATTCCGTCCCTGCCGCCGCTTTTGCCGCAAACCTCCGTGCACTCCTCTTCCAAAGATCCACTCGAGCTCGAGGAGAGAAGAGCTTCGGGCAGGCTCGCCATGGACGACGGACGGCAAGTGGTGCGCGCCACGGCTCCTGCCAAAGAAGCGGGCGACAGCCGCGAGTTCCTGAAAAACCGCCTCTTCCTCCTGATGACTCTCGCCGAGCTCGGAGACAAAGACAGCTCCTGGCATCCGGTGGGCAAATACCGGGTTTATCTCTCGGCCCAGCACCGGTATTACGGGCTGCCTCATCCGGGAGAAGTGCTCCCGCTCTGGATCTACGAAGGCGAGCTGGCTCCCGAGTTCATCGATGAGAAGAAGTGCTGGAAGTTCTACGACCGCCTGCCCATGGCGGTTTACAGCGTAGGGGAGATGCCGCCCGAAGTGGCCGAGCAGGTTTACCGCATGGCCGGAATGCCGCCGCCGGGCCAGGACAGCGTGGCCTTGGGGACCGCCACTCCCTCAGCGGGACCAGCCGAAGGACACACCCTTCTCCCAGGCGGTGGAGCGGAAGAAGGCTTCCCGCACGCCCCAAAAAAACGCGGCCCCTGGGGCCGCGTGATGGATCTTGTGAAGAAAATCTTCGTCCGCTGAGGGCTCAGCCCCAAACGATCAACCGAGCCTGCGCGCCAATTCTGAATTGATGGCCTCGAGGAATGGCTCGGTATTCAGGTACTGGTTCTCCGTAACTTTGCTGCCGTAAACGCAGATCGCGAGATCCTTGGTCATCTTGCCGCTCTCCACTACGTCTACGCACACTTTTTCCAGCGTTTCGGCGAAGCGAACCAGCTCAGGATTGTTGTCCAGCTTTCCGCGGAAAGCGAGGCCGCGGGTCCAGGCATAGATCGAGGCGATAGGATTGGTAGACGTGGGCTTGCCCTGCTGGTGCTGCCGGAAGTGCCTGGTAACCGTACCGTGAGCCGCTTCGGCTTCCATGGTTTTTCCGTCCGGAGTAATGAGCACAGAGGTCATGAGGCCGAGGCTTCCGAAACCTTGAGCCACCGTATCGCTCTGCACGTCGCCGTCGTAGTTCTTGCACGCCCACACGAATTCACCGTGAAACTTGAGGGCGGAAGCCACCATATCGTCGATCAGGCGATAATAGGTCGGGTCCAGTTCGATGTCGGGGGCGCCTTCAAGCTGGGGATTGGGGATGACGCGGTAGTCGGGGGTGAGAATGTAGGCATCGGAACGGACGGCCAGCAGGTCGTCGGTGGTTTTGACTGGGGCAAAGCGGCTGCGAGGGACGCGGATGGCGCCAGCGTTTTCAAAAA
>CAZTCD010000149.1:0-6530 GCA_964612065.1 uncultured Bdellovibrionales bacterium
CCTCCACGGCTCCTATGAGCGATAAAGTGGTTCTTGGCCATTTTGCTTCTCTCACCGGTGATACGGCCAGCTTCGGGATCTCCACCAAGAAAGGCGTGGATCTTGCCCAGAAGCTCTTCAACGCCGCCGGCGGATATAACGGTAAGCCAGTAGAAGTGGTTACCTATGACGATCAGTCCAAGCCCGAAGAGGCTTCCACGATGGTGACCAAGCTGATCACTCAGGACAATGTGAACGCCGTGCTCGGCGAAGTGGCATCCAAGCTCAGCATTGTAGCCGCCGACGTGGCCATGCGTCATAAGACGCCCATGGTTTCTCCTTCTTCCACGAATCCCAAGGTTACGGAAAAAGGCGAATACATCTTCCGTATCTGCTTCATCGATCCCTTCCAGGGCCAAGTGATGGCGAAGTTCGCGAAGGAAAATTTGAAAGCCAAAACGGCCGCGATCCTCCGCGATGTGGAGCAAGACTATTCCGTAGGCTTGGCCGATTACTTCAAGAAAGCCTTCGAAGAGGCTGGCGGCAAAGTGGTGATCGACACCTCCTATACTTCCAAGGACACCGATTTCAAAGCCCAGCTCACCGAGATCAAATCCAAGAAGCCGGATGTGGTATTTGTGCCCGGTTACTACAACCAGGTGGGCCTGATCCTGAAGCAGGCTCGCGGCATGGGCATCAAGCAGCCTGTGCTCGGCGGCGACGGCTGGGAATCCCCCACTCTCGTGGAAGTGGCCGGCAAGGACGCCCTCGAAGGCACCTACTACTCCAACCACTACGCTCCCGACACCAAGGACAAGAGCGCCCAAGGCTTTATCGAAGCGTATAAGAAGGAATACGGCGGCGAAGTTCCCGACGCTATGGCCGCTCTCGGCTTCGACGCCTTCAACTTCACCATGGAAGCGATCAAGAACGCGGGCTCCAACGCTCGTGATGCGATCAAGGGCGCGCTTGCTTCCACCAAAGGCTTCAAGGGCGTGACCGGCGAAATTAGCCTCGACCAGAACCGCGATGCCGTGAAGAGCGCCGTAGTGCTGCAGTTCAAGGGTGGCGAGCCGAAGTACTTCGCCACGGTGAATCCTTAGGAACAAATCGGGCCCTGCACCCAGGCTGGCCTGAAAAATTGGCGCCTCTGAATCTTTGACCTAGGCGAGTTTCTAGGTACAATTCAGGGGCGCTTTATTTTTTTGCTATTTGATTGAGAGAGACCTCCGCTTTTTCTAGGGGCCTAATCTGAACGAGTTCATCCAGCACACGATCAACGGTTTGAGTCTCGGCGCCATCTATGCCCTCATCGCGCTTGGCTACACCCTGGTTTTCGGGATCCTCCAGTTCATCAACTTCGCCCATTCCGAAGTGTTCATGATCGGGGCCTATTCGGGCTATTATATCGGCCATGCCGTGGGAGCCGGGGAAGAGCAGAAGCAAGGGATTGGAATCTTCCTCCTGGTGCTTTTTCTTTCGATGGCCGTCACGGCCCTGGTGGGATTCCTGGTGGAGCGCCTTGCCTATAAGCCGCTCCGGAATGCGCCGAGGATCAATGTGCTGATCACGGCCGTAGGCGTATCGATGCTTTTTCAGTTCGGCGCGCAGATGCTGTTCGGTGCCAATCCCCGCCCTTTTCCTGCCCTGATTGATCTCAATACCTCCTTCCATATCGGCGAGATCCAGATCGATCCCATTCAGATCCTCGTGGTGCTCACGGCGGTGCTGCTGATGGTGGTGCTGGAGTTCATTCTCTTCCGCACCAAGGTGGGTAAGGCGATGCGCGCCGTGAGTCATGACCACAAGACGGCCGTGCTCCTTGGGGTGAACGTGAACTTCATTATCTCCCTTACCTTCGTGATCGGCTCAGCCCTGGCCGGCGCGGGCGGCGTGCTCTTTGGGCTGGCTTATCCCAAGATTGAGCCGCTCATGGGGATGCTGCCCGGAATGAAGAGCTTCGTGGCGGCCGTATTCGGCGGGATCGGGAATGTGAGAGGAGCCGTGGTGGGCTCGATGATCATGGGCCTATCCGAGCAGTATATCGTGGTATATGGCGTGCCCACCCTGCGTGATGCCCTCGCCTATGCGATGCTGATTGCGATCCTGCTATTCCGCCCCACGGGCCTTTTTGGAAAAACATTAAGGGAAAAGGTATGAAGGGCGCGCCGGAAGCCAATCTCAAGCGCACGCTGCGGAGCTTTATTCCCTGGGTTTTTGCCCTCGCCTTCTGCTTCTTCCTGATCTACGGCGTGTATCCCAATATCAACGCCTACTATCAATCCGTATTTCTGGTAGCGATGATGAATATCATTCTGGCCACCTCGCTCACGCTCATCAACGGCTTTACCGGGCAGTTTTCGCTGGGCCACGCTGGATTCATGGCGGTGGGAGGCTATTGCGCAGCTGCCCTCACGGTTTTCTTGCTGCCCAAGCTCGGGATCTCTTCTTATGTGGGCGGGGATTCGCTCTTTTTCTTCGGCGCTCTCGTGGCGGGCGGAATCGCGGCTGCGATCGGCGGCTATGTGGTGGGGCTTCCTTCGCTGCGGCTCAAGGGCGATTATCTTGCGATCGTGACTCTTGGCTTCGGCGAGATCATTCGGGTTGCCTTGCTCAATATCGATGCCGTGGGCGGCGCGCGAGGCCTTTCGGGCATAGCGATCTATACCGATCAGCTCTGGCTTGTGCTCGGCGCTCTCGCCTGCTCCTTCACTGCGTTTCGTTTCATCGGCACGCCTACCGGCCGCGGGATGTTCAGCGTGCGGGAAGACGAAGTGGCTGCGGAAGCCATGGGAGTGAACACCACGCGGGTGAAGGTGCGTGCCTTCGTGATCGGCGCCTTCTGGGCCGGAGTGGCGGGCGGCCTTTATGCCCACCAGTATGGTTACCTGAGCCCCACCAATTTCAACTTCATGAAGAGCTTTGATGCCGTGGTGATCATCGTGCTCGGGGGCCTTGGCTCCGTGAGCGGCGCAATTCTCTCCGCGATCGCGCTTTCGATCCTGCCCGAAGCCCTCCGCCCGCTCCAGCAGTGGACCGGCTGGGATTTCCGGATGATTCTTTATTCCTTGATCCTGATCCTCTTCATGGTGTTCCGCCCCAATGGCTTGTTCGGCCGCCATGAGGTTTGGCATGTGTTCACGCGCAAGAGGAGGCCTAAATGAGTGCCGCCTCTCGCGCTGCCGTGCTCGAGCTCCAGGATGTTTCTGTGCATTTTGGCGGCATCAAGGCTGTGCAGAATCTCAGTCTTCAGCTGTTTGAGGGCGAGATCCTCGGCCTGATCGGCCCCAATGGCGCGGGGAAAACCACGGCCTTCAATGTGATCACAGGCGTGTATGATGCCACCCTCGGGAGCGTGAAGGCCTTCGGCACCGATCTCAAGGGCAAGCAGATCCACGAAGTTACGGATCTCGGCCTCGCGCGCACTTTTCAGAACATCCGGCTCTTCAAAGAGCTCAGCGTGCGCGAGAACATTCTGATCGCTCTCGATCGCACCACGCAGAACTCCACCTTCAAGAGCCTTTTCCGCACTCCTTCTTTCTATCGCGCGGAAGACGAAAAAAACGCCAGGGTGGATGAGCTGCTCAAGATCCTCAAGCTCGATACTATCGAGGAAGGCACGCTCGCGAAAAACCTACCCTATGGCGTGCAGAGACGGCTCGAGATCGCGCGCGCGATTGCCACGGGCGCGAAAGTGCTGCTGCTCGATGAGCCGGCCGCCGGCATGAACGGGCAGGAAACGGCGGATCTGATGGAGATGATCCGCTTCGTGCGCGATCGCTTCCAGCTTTCGATCCTGCTGATCGAGCACGATATGCGGCTCGTGATGGGGATCTCGGAGCGGATCGCGGTGCTCGAATACGGGAAAAAGATCGCCGATGGCTCGCCCAAAGAAGTGCAAAACGATCCGAACGTGATTCGGGCTTATCTGGGAACGGACTGATGGCAGCCAGCATTTTGGAATTCAAAAATGTTTCTGTCTCCTACGGCGCCGTGCAGGCGCTGAGGAATGTGAGCTTCACGATTCCCAAGGGTGAGATCGTTACTCTGCTCGGCGCGAACGGGGCCGGAAAAACTTCCTGCCTGCGCGCGATCTCGGGCCTCGTGCCGCTCAAGCAGGGCGAGGTGAAATTTGAAACTTCGGCCATCTCCGCCTGGAGTGCGAGGAAGCCGCACAAGGTAGCAGAGCTCGGGATTGCGCATGTGCCGGAAGGCCGCGGGATCTTTCCGGAGCTCAGCGTGGACGAGAACCTCGATCTCGGCGCCTGGCGGGAAACCAATAAAGACAAGATTGAGCAGGATCGGCAGAGAGTGTTTGAGCTCTTTCCGCGCCTCAAAGAGCGGCGCACCCAGGCAGGAGGCACGCTTTCTGGCGGGGAGCAGCAAATGCTGGCGATTGGCCGCGCCCTGATGAGTCACCCCTGCCTGCTGCTCCTCGACGAGCCTTCCTTAGGCCTCGCGCCTCAGATCATCTCCCTGATCTTCAAGATCATCCAGGAGATCAATAAGCAGGGCACTACGGTGCTGCTCGTGGAGCAGAATGCGCATCTTGCGCTTCAAATAGCGCACCGAGGTTTGGTATTAGAAACAGGCGAGCTCACCCTCGTAGACGAAGCGCGCAATTTGTTGAATAATCCGAGGATACGGGAAGCGTATCTGGGCAACCATTAAACGGCAGCAGGTAAGGAAGCCAGGAGCCGCCTTTCAGGAAAGCACTCATGAAATTCTTTATCGATAGCGGCGATACGGCAGAAATCAAACTGGCCAACGATATGGGCATCATCGATGGGGTAACCACCAATCCCACCCTCGTAGCCAAAACCGGCAAGAATTTCGAAAGCCTGATCAAGGAAATCTGCGCCATTGTCGATGGCCCGATCAGCGCGGAAGTGACCGCTCTCGATGCCCGCGGCATGGTGGAAGAAGGCAAGAAACTCGCGGAGATCCACCGCAATGTTGTAGTGAAAGTTCCGCTCACGGAGGCTGGCCTCGTGGCCACGAAGGATTTCTCTAAGCATGGGATCAAAACCAACGTAACTCTTTGCTTTTCCGCCAACCAGGCCCTGCTTGCGGCCAAAGCCGGAGCCACCTTCATCTCGCCCTTCATCGGCCGCCTCGACGATATCTCCTTCAACGGGATGGAGCTGATCCAAGACATCAAGATCATCTACGACAACTATCATTTTAAAACGGAAATCCTCGCCGCTTCGATCCGCCACCCCGTGCACGTGCTCGAAGCCGCTAAGATCGGCGCCCATGTGGCCACCTGCCCGCTCAAAACTCTTCAGCAACTCGTTAAGCATCCACTCACGGATAATGGCCTGAAGCAATTCATGGCCGATTGGGAGAAGCGCAAGCAATGAAGCTAGGTTTTTGGGCGATCGCGGCAGGTGTTCTTATCTTGATTGGTTCGGCCTATGCGGAGGACACTCCGGATCCCTTCCTCGCGCCCGATGCCACGGAGCTCTCCCCTGCCCTGCCTCCGCCCGAAAGTCCCTCAGGTGCCACATCTACCGTGAGCACCACTTCGGATTCCACCGCGCCTAGCGAAGGCATGGCGGCTCCTCCCCCTTCCCAGCCTGCCGAACAGATGCCGATCTCGGTGAGCAGCATTCCGGGGAAGACGGAAAATTCTCCGAAAGCCGCTCCGCCGGCTGGCGATATTTATGAAGAGTATGAGGATTATAAAAACCGCGTGGAAAGCCGCCGCGGCGATGAGAACGATATGGCCACACGGGCGCAGTTCGCGCATGAGGATGGCGGCTGGCAGCTTTCGCTCGATTATATCCACCGGGCCTTTGGCGACTATAACTTCAACCACAACCCGGATCTCACCACCTTCCAGGGTGCCACGCCGATCTATGCCGATACCCAGGGTGGGATGCTGAGCCTGGGTTATTTCCCTTTCCGCTCTCTCTCCTTTGGCCGCCTTGGGGTGATCGCTCAGGCGGGGATTTATTTCTCAAAATTCAGCCTGGATACTCCTCAGTTTGATGCGACTGGGGCGGTTTCGAATATGATCCGGGATGACGTTAAGCGTCAATCCGCTTCGAGCTACGGGGCCCGGGCCGTTTATGAGTTCCAGTACTTCATTGGCCAGCTTTTCGTGCCCTTTGTGACGGCCGGTGTAGATCTGGTGCGGATGCAGCCCTACCGTGTGGCAGGCTCGGCCACGCGTAACGTGGTGGATATCCCGGCTCGAAACATCACCACGCAGAACTATGGAGCGGGCCTTCACTTCAATCTGAACCGGGTGGAGCCTGTGGTGGGCAGTCGGGCGCTGGTGAACGTGGGGGTGAAGAAGTTCTACCTCACCTATCTGGCCCTGCAGAGAAGCGGCGCGCTTAGTGGACTAACGCACTCTTTGGGCTTGAGATTCGAGTTCTAAGTGCTATAAATCCTGGGTCCCCTCATTTGTCTCTACGTCAAAGAGGCGCTGAAAGGCGCTGATTCACACGTGAGTGCCCAGGTGGTGAAATTGGTAGACACATCATCTTGAGGGGGTGACGCGCAAGCATGCTGGTTCGAGTCCAGTCCTGGGCACCATTTTT
>CAZTCD010000150.1:0-6488 GCA_964612065.1 uncultured Bdellovibrionales bacterium
GGGGCCGAGGCGCAGGGCCAGATCGCGAATCGTGCCTTTGAAGCAGTCGTTCACCTGCTGCGTGGCCACTTCGGAATCATTGCTTTTCACGGTGGTGCGAAGGCAGGTTTTGTGGTCTTTGATCACGGCGCCGAGCATTTCTTTGCGCTTTTCCGCGTTGAGCCCGTAGGCTTCGATCCCTCCGCCATGGCGGAAGAACTCGTCTACCTTGAAGGGGAGAAGAGCCTGGGCGAGAGTGGAGGCGATGTTTTTCTGGAGGCGCAAGGAGCACTCGTCGAGTTTCTGCGCGCTGGGATTGGCGCCCAGGCACTGGGCGAAGCCCTTCTTCACGAAAGTTTCCACGAGGGTGTTCATCACGGATTCATCGGGGAGCTGATCGGCGATCTGCCCGAGAGCTTCTCTTACCTTGGCTTCCGCCACGGTAAGCGCGGTGGAGCGCAGAACTTCCGAGGCGCACTGGTTGGTGTAGGCGTCCACATTCGTGGCGGAGAAGAGATTGGCCGGCAGCCGCTTGTTCAGGCAGGCGGCAAAGGCATCCGTGAGGCGCTCCTGCAGCTTGGGGTCGCGGTCCAGAAGGTCTTTGGGGATCTCGCGGCCGAGGCGGTCGCGGGCCACGAGGGTGGCGAGCTTCATGGCGGCGGTGCGGAGGCAGCCCGCGTTTTGCGATTCGGTTTTATGGGAGTCCCAGCATTTGTCGAGGGTGCGGGAAACGTCTTTGCGGATGCCTTCGATTTCTTCTTTCGGGGCACCCGGAAGGTTTTCATCCACGCGGCCGAGGATCATGGCGGAAGCCACCTCGCGCACGGTTTCCATCTTCACGTAGTTTTCGCAATTGTCCGTGCGCAGGGTGCCGGAGGAATCCCGGCGGCCTTTCTTCTGGTTTTCCGCAAAGCAGCGGTGGAAGGCCTCGCGCCCCGCCTTGGAGAGGCGATCGATTTCTTTCGGATCTTTCACGGCTGCTTTCACGCGGGCGTCGGAGCGGATCGCCTGGGCCGAGAGCTCGGCGCCGGCGCGGCCGAGGAGCTGATCTCCGCATTTTACGAAACCCTCCCGATCGCGGGCGCGGTCGAGGCAGAGGTTGAAGTCGGGCAATACGCTGTCTGCCAGCTTTTCCGCGGCCGCAGGGTTCAGTTCTTTCTTGGCGGCTTCCATCACCTTGGCGTGGCTGTAGCGGCGGGCTCCGTTCTTTACCGCGGTAAAGGCGCAGTCCTTCACGCTCTCCGTGCGGTTTTTCGCACGCTTCATGCAGGCGCGGTACTCTTCCGCCCGGCCTTTGGTGTAAGCCGCGCCGAATTCCTGGCGAGGGAGCTCGTGGCTCATGGCGAGGCCGAGGTTCCTTACGAGATCCGCCTCGAGCACCGTGCCGCATTTCTCCGCTTCTTTGTAGTTGCGGGTTTGGCTGGCGCAGCGGTTGTAGGAGGCGAGGATCTTGCGGCTCCAGAGCGCCGCCCGGGCCGAATCCTTCATTCCTTCCTTTTCGAGCACTCTCTCGGTAACGGTGGCGATGATTTCGTTGGTGGCGTAGCGGAGGGCGAGCACTACATTCCTGTTGTTGTAGCCTTGGCTGAGGTAGCGGCTCCTCATGCCCTGGGCGATCCGCTCCGCGATTTGGTATCGCTCGCGGCGATCGGGGAAATACGTACGAAGCTCTTCCTGCTCCAGTTTTTTGCGGAGCTCCTGGGCCAGATCGGTGCTTTGGCCGGCGATGGCCACGCCGATTCCGGTAAAGAAAGTGCGAAGGCTGCGGCCATGCTCGCTATTGGGGTCGTAGTGCTGGGTGGCGAAGAGAGCGATCGCGTCCACTTCCCGGTCGGCGGCCGAAGCCGCGGCGGTGGAAACCACAAAGGCGAGCAGAAGAGCTAAGGGGCGTAGATGCAAAGGGCGCTCCGGGGTGTAGAAAACTTCTTATTTACCCTTTCGGACACTGTATGGATTTTCTGCACTTTTTCGGGGGGTGGCGAACTTTTGGGCAGTGGGAAATCTGCTGCACGATCAGGGCTTTGGAGCCCTATCCGTAAAGGGATTGGCTAATAGCGAAGAATTTTCAGCGACGATCGAAAATCTCGTCTTTCGGGTAGCGCATCTTCGCGGCGGTGGCGAATTTGTCTTCCGCGGACCGGTAGCCGGCAGCACAGGCGACCACGGTGCGAAACCGTGTGGAGGTAAGGCCGAGGATCTCGTCGTAGCGGGCGTTGCTCAGGCCTTCGAGCGGGCAGGTGTCCACTCCCAGCAAGGCAGCCGCGGTCATGAAGTTGCCGAGCGCGATATAACACTGCCGGGCGGTCCATTCCGAGATCATGGAGCGGCGGGGGCCGGTGAGAAGGTCGCCGGCGATCACCTGGCCGTATTTGTCGAGGTTTTCTCGGGGAATATTCCTGGCCGCGGAGAAGGAATCGAGGAAGCGGTTGATGTCGCCCTGATTCACCTCAGGATGGTGGGCGAACACCACGTAGTGCGAGCTGTCGGTAACCTGCTTTTGGTTCCAGGAAGCGGCTCTGAGCTCCTTGCGAAGCTCGGGATCGGTAATCACGATGAATTTCCAGGGCTGCATCCCATAGCTCGAGGGAGTGAGCTGGAGAGCGGTTTCGAGCGCCGTCCAGGTTTCCGCCGGGATCTTCCGCTCGGTATCGAAGGCTTTCACGGCATAGCGCCATTGCAAGGCGGTGAGAAGGTCTTGAGGAGAGAGATCCGGAATGCTCATAGGTAGGGCGAGCGTACAAAAAAATAGCCGGAGGGGCAACTCCGGCTATCAGAGGGCGCTGTCCCTCCCCGGTCAGGGAGAAAAAGCGCACGGGTCAGGATTAGTGTAGCAATCTTCGGGGGAAGAGCGAGGAGAAAGAGGGGCTGGAGGGGAAGGATAGGGACGGTCGGGGTCCGTTACACGGAATCGCTGCGAAAGGTGCCGCCGATTCTCAGCCATACGAGGGCCAGTAGGCCGGGGGCGAGCGAAAGCGCGGCAAAGGCTCCCATGCTGAGCGGCCAGCCGTTTCCGAGCCCGATCCGTGAGGCGAGGCGGGCATCCGCTCCGAGCAGGGTGAGGAGCAGTCCCGCCTGAAACCCAAATACCATAAAGAGCGAGGAGCGAAGCCGTCCTCCAGCCACGCGGGCCCAGGATAGAGCCTCTGCGAGGTGGGGAAGGCGCAGGTCTCCTGCCACGAGCTCCGCTTCATGGGAAGATCCAGGGCTGGCGGCCACGGCAAAGGCCCGCAGGGGCCGGTAGGCTGAAGCCTGCACCCAGGCGGGAGCCAGGCCTTCAGCGCGCAAACGATCGAACAAGCGTTCCACGTCTTCGTCGGCGCATTCCCCCTGCGCGTGCTCCACTCCGAGCGCCGTTTGCTGCCGGGCCACTACTCGTTTCGACGAGCCGCTCACCAGCAGGATCGGCAATCCTGACTGCCGAAGCGCCTCCACGGCACCTGGCGCGCCTTCCACGGGGGAATCCCGGAAAGCGAGCGCCGCCTCGAGTTTTCCGTCCCGCTCGAGGAAGTGAACTTCCTCTCCTGCCATCAGATGCTCTTCCACGAATGGGCCGAGCTCTCCGTATTCGAGGGCTCGGGTGCAGCGCGACTGCTCCACCCAGCGCACTTCATCGGTGCCCACGAAGCCGATCCCTCCGTCGGGCTGTGCCTGATAGAGATCCGCTTGCTGGAGCGGGATGTTGCGAGTGCGAAGTTCCTGGAGAAGCGCAAAGGCCGCGGGGCTTTCGATCTTGCGGGCGAGGGGGCCGAGCAGGCCGAGGGCCGCGTCTTCGGAAAGCCAGGATCGCGATTCCGTGGCCTGCAGGCGCAGCCGGCCTTCCGAGAGCACGCCTTCCGCCCGGAGAACGAGCATGCCCACTCCGGCGAGCTTGGCGATTCCCTTCTCTCCCCAAAGCCAGAGATGGCGGCAGGCCATGCGGGCGAGGCCAAGCTCGAAGGACGCCAGAAGAGCGGCGCAGGAGGCGCCCGAGGTGGCCAGAAAGGGCAGCGCGGCGCCCGCGGGCCCTTCGAAGGCCCCAAAAAAGGCGAGGGGAAAGGCCGCGAGAAGAGAGATGCCCCCGTCGAGCAGAAGAAGGCGGTTGGGCCGGATCTCGGCGCCCTTCACGATTCTTTTGGCCAGGCGGGAGAGGAAGGTGCGATCGCCCACGGCCGTGGCCCGTACCAGAAGCGAGCCATTTTTATTGGTGGTGCCGGCGAGCACGGCAGAGCCCATGCCTTTCAGCTTGAGGTCTTCCGGGCCGCCGAAGCTTTCGTCCACGAAGCCGGAGCCGAAAGTCACGATCCCATCGGCAGGAACCACGGCCCCCGGAGCGAGGCGGAAGAGATGACCTTCGAAGAGGCGGGGCAGCTCCACCTCGCTTTCGATATCGTTGTCCACGAACACCACGGCTTTTTCTGGGAGGCGGGATTTGAGCTCCCGGGAGAGAGCAAGGCGTTTTCGCTGGCAAGCCGCTGCGATCTGAAGGAAGAGGCAGCGGCCCTGGAACGCCAGAGCCAGGGAGGCGAACAGCTGTGATCCCATCCTGGCCCCGCCCAGCACCTGGGCTGCGGCTGCGAGCGGCAGGGCGGGCAGGAAGGTGAGGAGAAAAAAGGAGGCGCTCGGCCGCCGGGCCATCAGAGCCGCGGAGAAGAGCAGGGAGAGAAGGGAGAGAAAAAGCAGGGCGGTGGGGGGCAGGTGAGGATGACGGATTCCCGAAAGCCAGGCCACCAGGGCGGCGAATGCCGAAGCGAGAACGAGCGCGACCCATTCCCAGGCGCGGAAAGAGGCGGGCGCTGCTTTGTAAACGCTAAGCTTCATGCGTTATCCTGAAAAGGATATCGCTAAGATTTGTTTTTCACAATGCGCACGGATTTTTGCGAGGCCTGCCGGTTAAATTCCGCCATCGCAATAGCCGCCACCACCGAAACGTTGAGGCTTTCCACTGCGCCGCTGCCCGGGATCGCGAGCTTGCTGCCCACCACTTCCCGCACGATCCCGCTGATGCCGTTCACTTCCGAGCCGAATACGAAAACGCTCTTTTCATTAAGCCGTGTATCGTAGAGGGATTGAGCGCTCGGCGCTTCGAAGGCGTAGAGATGGAAGCCCTGCGACTGCAGGCGATCCAGGAATTTTTCCGCGTCGTCTACCCGTACGATGGAAACCACCTCCGCGGCTCCCTCCGCCGTGCGATAGATGGCCGGGGAAATGCGCGATAGCTCATCGGCCGGCACGCAAACATGAGTGATGCCGAAGTGGGCCGCGGAGCGCAGCACGGCTCCGAGGTTGTGAGGGTTTCCCACTCCATCGAGGTAAAGCACGAGGGTGCGGCCGGCTCCGAGGGAGGAGAAGAAATATTTCTCCGAATCAAAGCGGCGCCCTTTGGCTACCACGCACACGCCCTGGTGGTGCACGGAATCAGTGAGACGCTCGAGATCGGGCGCGTCCACGAGATGAAAGCTTTTGCGATTCTGTGTGCAGTATTCGATCAGCGGTTTGAATTCTCCGGCGAGCTCGCGCTGCACGTAAACCCTTACGATATCGCCAGGGCGTTTCTGGAAAAGCGCCAGGCAGGCATTGCGGCCCAGATACCGGAGCTCATCTTCGGCCAGGTGGGGGCGGGCTCTCTGTTCCCCGAACTCACTGGGTTCCGCGCTTTCCTCCCTGCGCTCAAAGCGGGGGCCACGGGGCTTTCTTTCGCCATCCCGGCCTGGGCCAGGACCACGGCCTGCACCACGATCAGGGCCACGGCCAGGACCACGATCCGATCGAAAGCCACCCTTGCGTTCGAAGCCGCCTTTTTCGCCCCTATCTCCCCAGGGACGCTTTTGGAAGGCACGCTCGCCATAAGCCTTTCGGGCTCCAAAAGGCTTGCCGCCTTCCGGGGAGCGCTCCGCGCGCTCGCCTTCTTCGCTCCAGCTTTTCTTCTCGCCCCAGGCCTTCTTGGCGAAAGGCTTTTTGCCGAACGGCTTCTTCTCGAACGGTTTTTTTCCAAAAGGTTTCTTGCCGAACGGCTTTTTCCCAAAGGGGCGCTTTTCTCCCTCGCTCATTTTCTCTGTCCTTGTTTGGCAACGGCCGCAGCGGCGGCTTCAATCGCGGCTTGATCGCCGAGGTAATAATGTTTGATGGGCTCGAGCTTATCGTTGAGCTCGTATACGAGAGGCACGCCAGTGGGGATGTTCAGCCCCATGATCGCTTCGTCGCTCATGCGGTCGAGATGCTTCACGAGCGCGCGCAGGGAATTTCCGTGCGCAGCCACCAGAACCTTTTTGCCTTTGAGCACTTCCGGGGCGATCTCGTTCGTCCAATAGGGGAGCATGCGATCCACCGTGGTCTTGAGGGATTCGCCGGCAGGCATGTCTTTCTCGCCGGCATAGCGGGGGTCGCGGGCGGGGTGGCGGTCGTCGGAGCTTTCGAGAAGGGGCGGGAGCACATCGTAAGAGCGGCGCCAGATATGCACCTGCTCATCGCCATATTTCGCGGCCGTTTCGGCTTTATTGAGGCCCTGGAGGGCGCCGTAATGGCGCTCGTTG
>CAZTCD010000151.1:0-6339 GCA_964612065.1 uncultured Bdellovibrionales bacterium
GCCAAGCTCGGCTGGCTCCGCCAGGACCACTTCCGCTACGACAACGAAACCGTGCTGAATACGGTTTACCAGGGCGACGCCAAGCTCTGGAAGATCATGAAGGAGCGTGAAGATCTCTACGCCAAGGGCGATATGAGCGATGCCGAAGCCAACCGCCTGGGCGAGCTCGAAGGCGAGTTCATGGAGATGGACGGCTATTCCGCCGAATCCAAAGCATCCGAATTCCTCGTGGGCCTCGGCATCCCGGCCGAGCTGCACAACCAGCTCATGAAAGAGATCCCGATCCAGTACAAATTCCGCGTGCTGCTCGCACAGATCCTCTTCCAGAAGCCCGACGTAATGCTTCTCGACGAACCTACCAACAACCTCGACATCAAAACGATCGCGTGGCTCGAGGACTACTTGAACGAATACGACGGCACGATCCTGATCGTTTCCCACGATCGCCACTTTCTGAACGCCGTGTGCACGCATATCGCCGATATCGATTACTCGCAGATGCGCATCTATACCGGCGATTACGACTACTGGGTGGCCGCATCCCAAATTGCCCGCGACCAGAAGCTCACCGACCAGGCCAAGAAGGAAAAGAAGGCGGCCGAACTCAAGAGCTTTATCGCCCGCTTCGGCGCCAATAAATCGAAAGCGCGCCAGGCCACTTCCCGCCAGAAGCAGCTCGACAATATGGAGATGGAAGATATCCGCCCTTCCTCCCGCGTTTACCCGCGCATCTTCTTCAAGCCCCGCCGCGAGCTCGGCAAAGACGTAGTGCGCCTCGAAGACGTGACCGCTTCCTACGACGGCGGTAAGACGCTTATCCTGAAAAAGATGAACCTCTTTTTCTCCGCCGGAGAAAAGATCGGCATCATCGGCCCCTCGGGCGTGGGAAAAACCACTTTCATGCGCATCCTCTCGGGCGAGCTCGCTCCCACCACCGGCCAGGTGCACTGGGGCGTGACCACCACCCGCGCCTACTGCCCTCAGGACACGAAAACAACGCTCACCAAGGGCCTTACCCTCTTCCAATGGCTGCATGATAAGCATCCCGAGATGGACATGGGCTCGATCCGCGGCGTGCTCGGCCGCATGCTCTTCTCGGGCGAAGACGGCGACAAGAAAACCGAAGTGCTTTCCGGGGGAGAAGGCGTACGCCTCACGCTCTCCAATATGATGCTGGAAGAGCCCAACGTGGTGCTGCTCGACGAGCCCACCTCGCACCTGGATCTGGAATCCATCCAGGCACTCAACGAATCGCTGCAGCAGTTCACGAACGGCTGCTCCTTCTTCGTATCCCACGACCGGCAGTTCATCTCCACGATCGCCAACCGCATCATCGAGATCTTCCCTACCGGCGAGATCCAGGATTTCTCCGGCAACTACGAAGATTACCTCGCCTGGAGCGCAAAGCAGGGCCTCAGAAAATAGAGCCTCGCTCGCCTTAGCCGAAATTCCTTAGCCGAAAATAAAGAAGAGGAGCCGATCAGGGCTCCTCTTCACGTTTAAGCTTTTATGTTTCGGATTTTTCGCTTACTGAGCCGAAGGCTTGTACCAGTAGCAAGTTTTGCCCCAGAGTTTTCCGGGCTTGCAATACTCCTTGTAGATCTGTCCCTGAGGATCGGAATAGGTTCTGGCGGCAGTGTATCCGCTCTTACCTTCCGGATTGAATCGTTTGAGGGCCTTTTTCGGGATCGACTTCGCTTCTCTTTCCGAAATCTCGTTAGGACCTGGATCGGAAGTTGGCAGCCTGTTGATCCTCTTCTGCACTTCATTAGCCTGCATCTGATGCTGAGAAGAAGCATCGCGGAAGAATTCGTGGTGCGCGAGAGCTTCCTTCTTCATCTGCGCAAGCTCGTTCGATACCACTTTATTGTAGTCGTCGCGCCACTTGTCCAGATATCCGTTTTCTTTATAGAGATCCTTACAGGAATAGAGCGCGGTCCAGAACTCATCTACCTCACGCTGGGTTTTAAAGCGCAGGGTAGCCATGTCGTTAAGGCCGCTGGTTTCACCGGATAGCTCACGCCTCTTTTTCAGCTTGGCCGAGGCGAGCTCCTTGGCTTTCTCGTGATTGAACTTCACCACTTTTTTGATGAATTCCACTTCCTGGTTCATCACCGTATCTTGTCCGTCTTTCATCCCGGGCAGGCGCTTATCCATATCGGTGGCCTCGCCCTTAGCGTCTTCCGCCATCGTTTTATAGGCAGCGATAAGAGGCGTGTGCATTCCTTTCACGGCCTGAAAGGAATCACGGTTGTTCATATTCTTGAGGCCTTCCTCATCAATGCCGTTCATGTTGAGGGTATCGTTTCGGTTTTTGGCGTAGTCCTGGCAGAGTTTTTTGGAATAGGAGTTATAAGCTCGCACCTGAATGCAGGATTTCAGCAGGCGCTGTGCGGGCTTCTTTACCAAATTCTCGATGGAAAAATTGGGAGCCACAGTGCGCTTCAATGCTGATTCGCATTTATGCGAAGCTTTCACTATTTTCTGGAGGTGCTGCCCTACTTTTCCTGCGAGAACATGCTTCTTTGGATCACCACAAAAATTATTCGACTCTTTGATACGGGCTGGAATGTTTTTCGCGAGATTCTGATGCTTCACCGGTGAGGCAAGGCCTGCGCAGCCTGCCAAGGAAGGCTCTTTTGCCGGAGGAGGAACGTCTTGAGCAAAGCTGAAGCTCGGAGCCACCAGGGAGAGCGTTAAACTCGCCACCAGGCTCGTACGGAAAGGGTGGTTTTTCATGAGGAACCTCCGTATTGGCACGCGCAAAAAGCCACGCACCTGTGCCTGATCGGATAGGTATGGAATAAACCTTAATAGTTTCCCTACTTTTGTGTATCCGAACGGAGACAGCTTGATTCTAGCCAGAACACTGGGCGACGTTCTCGCTTAAGAAGAAACCCGAATAGATCGATAAACCAAAACGAATGAAGCCACGATTAAGCAAAAACTATGTAGTGGCATTGGCTTGGGTTTCTCTGATGGCTGTTGATACTTCTGATGCATTTGCAGCAGAAGACTCCAAGGATGAAGCTCCCAAAAGCTGCGAAAACATCCGCGTGCGCGGGCAGGGCGTGCGGCAAACCGTGGATAGAGTCAAGAAACGCGCCGATGCGCTTTGCGGCCCGGATGGTAAAAGCGGCAAAGTGATGCAGGCCGCGAAGAAGGTGAATGAGCAACTCGATAAATGCGTGGACACTGCAGATGAAGAATACAGCATCTCGCTGCGTAACGCCTTTGAAGCCAACCAATACAAGAGAGCTACCGAGATCTGCCAGAATCTGAAAAAGGATCTGGATACTGTAGACCAATTCTGCGAACGCCAGGGGCAGGTTCGATCCACCGCCAAGAGCACGATAGAATCCACAATCACCGGCGATGCTGGTGCACGCCCCCGAGGCGATGCCACTGGCCAGTATCAATTGCATGACCGGCTGGCGAGTGCCCATAGCGTGGCCCACGATTCGGCCAAACGCTTTCACGGCCTGACCGAAAAACTAAAAAAATCGCTCGAAAGCCGCCGAAGAAAAGGCGAGGGCAATAGCGACCAAAGCGCCTCTTCGATCGACGATCTCATGCGGCGGCAGGAGCAGTTCTTTTTGCAGGCCCCCCAGCGCAGGGCGCAGCTCTTCAAGCAACGTGCGCAGGAAGCACAACGCAAAGGCGACACCGCAAATGCTCGGCGCCTCTATCTCGCTGCGAAAGCTTGCCAATATGTAGGCTCTTCTAGAAGCCCGGTGATTCAGTTCCGGAAGGCAATGGAGAACAATCTCCTGCCCAACCAGGAAAACCTTTATCGAATGTCCAGTGAGATTGAAAAGCAAGCCAAGGCTGATATTGATAAAACAGGAAGTGAGCTGGCAAAGGCCACCAGCACTCGCGACAGATTTAAAACCGATCTGGACAAAGCCACTCAAAAGGCCCGCGTTAAGGGTGAGATGCCAAGAGCAGAAGTGCAGCCACGAGTGACAGATATGTCGGGGCAGCCCATCAAAATGCGGGACAATTCCGTGCCGATCACACTGAAGGCAAGCCCGAAATACAACGTGGACTATGTTCCTGCAGGCGTGCGCTACGAAAAGTTAGAGGGATATAGAATTCCGGTGGCCGTGGAATACTACAAATACAACGGCAAAATCTATCGCTACATCCGTAAGTAAACAGCCCTGCAAGCTTGCACTCCAATGCATTGATGGGCCTATAATAATCCATGGCTATCTACGATCCACCGGATGGAAGCGTTGATCCCCGCCCCCGCTGCACCGGCCACTGCTGCCGGGCCTTCTCTCTCGAACACCCTCATGCCGTGGTGAAAGAGGAATACGCCCGCTGGAAGCGAAACCCCTCCTCCGCCAAGCTGATTCCCAATATCGAACTCATCGCCACGATGCTGATCCCGCTCGGCGTATTTCGCGGGCAGGAGCTCTTCACCTGCCGTCACCTGGGCGCGGGCGGCAACTGCCGCATTTATGAACGCAGGCCGCAGATGTGCCGGGGCTTTCCCGGGCCTGATCCCTGCAAATACAGGAACTGCTCGAGCCACGGGCCGCAGAATGTGGTGAAGCGGGCTTGGAACTGGCTGAGAGATTAGCAGCAGACTAGCCGCTTAGTGCCCTTTGCCTTTGCCCACGATCGCTTCGATCTCGGCGATCTCCTTCGGAGCCTCGCCAGTGAGCACTTCATGGCCCGTGGGAGTCACGAGCACATCATCCTCGATGCGAATACCGATCCCGCGGTACTCAGCCGGCACATCGGTGCGATCCGCTGAGATATAAATCCCGGGCTCGATCGTGAGCATATTGCCCGCCTCGAGCGGGATCGAGCTTTGGTCGGGGCTATAATAGTCCCCGCAGTCATGCACGTCGAGGCCGATCCAGTGGCTGGTATTGTGCGGATAGAAGGCCACGTATTTCGAGCGGTCTTTCACGATCTCGGCTTTGTCTCCTTTGAGGAGACCGATCTTGAGCAAGCCGTCCACGAGCACTTCTACCGTAAGGGCGTGGATATCGTGAAACTTCACTCCCGGCTTCACGGCCTGGATCGCAGCCTTCTGCGCACGCAGCACGATCTCGTAGATCTCGGCCTGGGCTTTCGTGAATTTCCCATTCACCGGATAGGTGCGGGTGATATCGGAGGCGTAAAGATCCATCTCACCGCCGGCATCGATCAAGATAAGATCGCCATCTTTCAGCTGATCGCGATTCGTTTTGTAATGCAGAACCGTGGCGTTATTGCCGCCGGCCACGATCGAGGCATAGGCCAGATCATCGGCCCCGCCATGGCGGAACCAGAATTCAATCTCCGCTTCCACCTGATATTCCCATTGGCCGGGCTTCGTGAACTCCATCGCTTTTCGGTGAGCGATGCCCGAGTTCTTGCAGTTACGGCGAATGAGCTCGAGCTCGGCTTCGCTCTTCACCCTGCGCATGGGATTGAGAATTTCCTGCGCCTTCTCGAGGCGCACAAATTTCTTTTCGCCCCGCCTTGGATTGGGGGAATGCTCTTTCAGCACCCGGTAAACGAGATCGTCATGTTCCCCGTAGGCGCCCATCAGATGGTAGAGGGTGTCGGCCTGCTTGAGCTGCTGGCGGATCTCTTTTTCCAGATCATCAATGGAATAGCTTTCATCAGCCTGAAACACGCGCTTTGCGTCTTCCACGCCCACGCGCTTGCCTTCCCACATTTCCATTTCCGGATTCTTCGGCATCACGAAAAGGCGATAGGGCTTTTCAGAGCCAGGCATAAAGATCGCGGCGGCTTCCTGCTCCTTCACCCCGGTAAGGTAGTAAAAATAGGAATTGGTACGATACTCGAAGTGAACATCATCGTTCCGTTTCGCGTGCGGAGCCGCGAAAATCACGGCCATGGATCCCGGGCGCATGGCATCCATAAAGGTTTGGCGGCGTAGGGCAAAAATCTCTTGGTTCATAGCAGCACTCCCAAGATAGAATCTAACAAAACTACCGTGTAGGAGCCAACATATGCGCCTGGGAAAATCGCTGACATCCATCGCCATCTGCGGCTTTTTCGCCCCTCTCGGCTGGCAGGCCTGGGCGGCCTGGATCAGCGCCGGGATCCCCGCGGTGGAAATACGCGAAACCAGCCCTATCGCCCAGGGGGGCGGCCTGGCCCTGCCCTTCTTCGAGCTGATGAGCCCTCTCCCCGCTCTGGATCAGTCCATTGCCCTGCCCAAGCTGGAATATAAAAAGGGGCCACCCGAGCGTTATATTGAGAAGATCACCCTGCTTTTCCAGCAGGACTCTAGAAGCCCCAAAGAACGCCTCACCTTTTACGGACGCAGAACCCAGACCAAGCTCACCGGCGTGTTTGCTTTCCCGGACG
>CAZTCD010000152.1:0-6076 GCA_964612065.1 uncultured Bdellovibrionales bacterium
TTTCTCGCCGCCTGGCGGGGTGCCTGGACCACCAAGCACGCCTTCCTCCTTCTCGCACGGCGGCGGCGCGCAGCCGCCGTGGTATTCCTTACGCTTTCGCTGGGCTCCCTCCTGCTGCATCTGCTGCCTCAGCTGGAAGCGAGCTTGCGGGCCGAGCTTGAAACCCCCACCCGCCTGCCGTCGCTCTTTCTCTTCGACATTCAGCAGGAGCAGAAGGACTCCCTCGTGGCAACGCTGGCTAAACGAGGCCACCATCTCAGCTCCCTATCGCCCATGGTGAGAGCGCGGATTCTCAGCGTGAACGGCAACGCCTATGAGCGGTCCGAATCGGGCAGCGCCTTCCGCACGCGGGAGGACGAGCAAGACACCCAGTTCCGCAACCGCGGCGTGAACCTCACCTTTCGCGAGGGCCTGCAGGACAGCGAAACCATCATCCGCGGCCTGCCCTATGCCCCCAGATGGAGCGGGAAAAACGAAGACATCCCTGCCGTGTCCGTGGAAACACGCTATGCAGGCCGGCTCGGCCTGAAGATCGGCGACCTCCTTCGCTTCGATGTGCAAGGCACGGAAGTACTGGGGAAAATCGTGAACGAAAGACGTGTGCGCTGGACATCCTTCCAGCCGAACTTCTTCCTGGTGTTTCAGGATGGGGTGCTCAACGATGCACCGCTGATGTATCTCGCCAACCTGCCCGCCATGCCGGCGGAGGAAAAACGCGTCTTGCAGAAAGAGCTGGCCACCGGGTTTCCGAATGTTTCGGTGATCGACGTAGGCGCCACGATCGAGAGGGCCCTGGCGATGCTGGAGCGGATGCGCCTGGCATTGGTGCTCCTGGCAGGCCTGGCTTTGGCTTCCGGGCTTTCGGTTATGGCTTCAGTACTCAGCCTGGAGGCCAGAGATCGAGCGCGTTCCCTGGTTTTGTTCCGGGCTCTGGGGGCTTCGCAGAGCCAGCTTCGCGCCATTCTTGCCAAAGAAAGCCTCGTGGTATGCGTAACGGCCGTGGGATTCGGAGCTCTCGGCAGCGTAGGCTTCACCTATGGCCTGAGCCGGTTTCTCTTTGACGGCGCCTTCCGGATCGCGCCCCTTCCCCTTGTGAGTTTCAGTGTGCTTCTCGTAGCGGTTGGAATGCTGGTGAGCTGGATGGCCACCAGGGGCCTGGTGGCTCGCACTCCTCTGGAAGCGCTTCGTAACGTGGAGTTCTAGCGGCTCGGCTTCGTCCAGATAAAGAGCAACAGCAGCGCAAGAAAAAGAGAGAATCCCGCTTTCACGGCCAAAGGAAAGCCCTCTCTCACCCAGAAAAGGTAGGCACCCGGCATCACCATCACCGTGGCGAGAATCTTGGCACTCAAACGAATCACCCTTCTTTCCCGCCAATCGCGAATGGGGGGGCCGAGACGAGGATGATTCATCAGCCATTGGTAAAATCGCTCGGAGCTCCTGGCGAAGCAAGCGGCGGAAAGAAGCAGGAAGGGCGTAGTGGGCAGCAACGGAAGGAAAATGCCCAGGATCCCGAGCAAGAGGGAAAGCAAACCCAAAGCGATCAGAAGAGCCTTCTTCACCCTACCCAGCTTCAAATCCATGGCCACAGCCTGGTTACCGGCCTAGGTAAGCTGCTTCAAGGCGGCGATCACGCGCTTGAAATAGCCCTGAGTGTACATTTTCTCCAGGCGAACAACCGATTCAGCCAGCTTCAGCCCTCCCCTTTGCTCCCAAAGCTCATGCGTAAGCTCGTGCGCCACGATAAACACCGCGGCCAAGGGTGAGATTTTGGTGTGGGTGATTCCGAGAGGAAATCCTTTTCCGGAAGGAAGCTCGTGGTGTTGGGCGATGATGTGATCCACGTCGCCGGGAAAATCCTTCATCCCCCTCGCGATGGCAGCCGCGGCGTGCGGATGTTCACGAAAATCCCGCATCTCCTCCGGAGTTGGGTTCATTGCTTCCACCTCTTCGATCGTGCGAAGCGAGTGCAATCGGGTGGTGCGAAAAGCAATATCGTGGAGAAACGAGGCCAACGACAATTTGTAGTGGGTATTTGCGGAATCCCAGGTCATCAGGCTGGAAATCCGGCAGGAGAGATAGCAGAGGGTCACGCTATGCCAGGTTCGGTATTCCGCCTCGTTCTTCATCAGCGCTTCGATGAGCTCGTTGAGCTGAGGCTCTTTTCTAATGGAGGCCACCACGTTATCGATGCTGGCCTTGGTGGCCTTCTGCAGCTCAGGGGTAAAACCGAGCTCCGGAAGGGTCTGGCTCAGGAGCTCATGCACGGCGGAGGTGAGCGTGACCGAGGCGCCGAGATCAAACACCTTGGCTCCCCGGCCGGAAAGCTCCTGCATTTCCTCGGCAAAGGTTTTCAGGAAAGCCTTGAAGTCGTCCGCCTTCAAAAACAGGAATTTCGCTTTCCCCGCCTTTTCATGGGCCTCGGTGAGGCTCAGCTTGTGGCCCGCGGAAAACGCCAGGGTATACTTGCCCTGCTCATTCTCCACAAAAATATCCTGAGCGAGATCTTTGCCACTCATCACCAGGATTTCAGGCCGCACTCCGCAATATTCCCTCAGAGGAACCGATCCGCTGCGGCCAAACTCCTGGATGGCATCCGATAGCTTCTGCAAATCAATCGGGCTCGGCAGATAGATGATTCTCCTGCCGGAAAGGGCAGGCGTGGAAGGCTCCCGGCCCACCACAATCGCCGGCAGCATAAGGTCTCCGATGCTACGGCCGGCGGCGGTGAGAAGGCGCTCGTCCTCCACCAAGGCAAACGCCCAGTCATGGTCTGACGCGTTCGCCAGCAGCTGCTCCAGCTTGAAGGAGGTGTCTGCCACATCGATCCAGGAAAGAAACCAGCCTTCCAGAAATACGGAAACAACATCGATCAGCAGTTCCTGCTTCGAGATAATCAAGGCCTTCTGATTTGCTCTTGCCATTTCATTTCATCCCAACGTTTAACAAATATTGTAATGCGTCCTTCAAGGAAGGCTGAATCTCCGCCTCCGTAATCAAACCATTGGCGGCCATCTGCTCGCGCAGATTCCACTCCAAACCGCAGGGCACCAGTGAGGCCACGGCCCGGATGGAATCCTGGAATTTCACCAGCTCCCCGGCCAGCACGGTATCGTAACCCTTGAACCCGTGGAGATTGAGAATCACCCATTCTGGTTTCGCTGCCAGGATCTCTTGCAGGCATTTTTTCAGCTGCTCTGAATCCGCCACTCTGAGATCCCCCACCCAGGAGGCCACCGCCACGCTTTTGCGCAGATTCAGGAAATAATGAAACTTATCGCCTTGCCCCAGCACCCTGCGCAGGCGGTCGGCGAGGTCACGAATGGAAACCGGTTTGTGCACCAGATCCGCGGCCCCTTGCCGCTGCATCTCCTCCAAAGTTTCGGCGCGGTCGGTGGAGGTGAGGATCACGGGAGCCTGGCGGCCTTTTTCCGCGAGATTGCGCACGAGCATCAAGCCGCCGCCATCAGGAGTCCCGCTCTCGGCGATCACGGCATCGAAAGGCAGGGAGGGAAAAAGCTCGCTGGCCTTGGAAGCGCTCGTGGCCATGGATACGCCGAAGCCTTGAGCCTTCAGCTCTCCGCTCAGGGTAGCGCGAAAACTCGCATCACTGTCTACCAGGAGCACACTCAGATTTTTTTTATCGGACTGATCTGGCAATGCTAGGCCTTCCCCTTTTCGCCTCCTACAGGATATGCCAGCTAACCCGGGAAACTAAACCCGCAATTTCAGGGAAATACGCAACACCTACACGCTATCGGTGCTTTCACGCGCTGAGAGCGCAGCACTTCTTGAATTTCTTTCCGCTGCCACAGCTGCAGGGATCGTTTCTTCCCACCTTGGGGCTCTCTCTCACAACGGGCTTCTGTGGCTCGCGCGGGTGGTGCTGGTGCCCCTTGCCTTCCTCGTGCACATGACTTTCCCCGTCCACAAAATACCATTTTCCTTCAGCCTGGCGGAAGGTGCTCACCTCGTGGTGCTCCAGCACTTTCCCCTGGGCTTTGTATTTTGCAATGAACTCCACCTGATTGCCTTCAGCCTTCAGGATCTCGAGGCCTAGCCACTCGCTTTTCGTGGACCACTCGCGAACATCGCTTTCCTTGAAATCGCCTCTGCTCTCGGGCGCGAGAGTTTCTCTCAAGTAGGGCGCCTCCACCTTTACGTAGGCGGAATAGCGTGAGCGCATCAGTGCCTCAGGGCTGGGGGGATTTTTTCGTCCCTTGATATAGGGCTCGCAGCATTCAGAATATTCGAGCTGGGTGCCGCAAGGGCAGAGAGTGGAGGGATTCGTAGTCATGGGTGGCTCCAATCGGATCTAGTAATTCTTAGCGAGATCCATCCCTTTGTAAAGGTGCGCCACCTCAGACTCATAGCCGTTGAAAAGAAGCGTAGGTTTCCGCTTCGGGAAAAAACTCTTGTCGAGAATTCGCTCCGTGGCCTGGCTCCAGCGAGGATGATCCACCTTGGGATTCACATTTGCGTAAAAACCATATTCACTGGGCGCCAGCTCCATCCAGAGACTCTTGGGCTGGGTGTCAGTGAACTCGATCCGGGTAACACTCTTGATGCTCTTAAAACCATACTTCCAAGGCACCACGATGCGCAGCGGCGCCCCATTCTGTTTGGGAAGAGCTTTCTGATAGAAGCCGGTGGCCAGAAGCGTAAGGGGATGCCGCGCCTCCTCTAAAGTGAGACCTTCCGTATACGGCCATGGATAGTTCGGGAGCGAAATCATATTCGATCCTATTTTCCTGTCAGAGAACGACTGGAACCGGACAAATTTCGCCTTCGCTTTGGGTTTTAATTTATCCACCAAGGCGCCGAAGGGAATACCTTTCCAGGGCACCACCATGGACCACGCCTCCACGCACCGAAAGCGATACACCCTCTCTTCCTCCGGCACCCCGGCAAGCTCGAGCAGGCTCTCCAGGGTATAGGTCTTTTTCTTTTCCACCAATCCATCCACCTCGATTTTCCAGGTGGACGGGTTCAGGTCCCAGGCCTTCACTTTCTTATGAACTTCACCCTTCTCCAGGCTGAACTCGTAAAAATTATTGTAGGTGGTGGCGAGGGACTCCGGAGTCTGCTTTTCACCGGGAAGAGTGAACTTGGATTTTTCTTTGAGGCCGCCCCAACCGATCCCGGGAAACGCCATGCTGACGCCCGCAGCACCAGCGGCCAGAAGAAAGGCGCGGCGATTGAGGAAAATTTCTTCGGGCGTAATCTCGTCCGGATGAAAGTGGATAGGGTCCCAGGATTTTTTTCCTTCCCTGCTCATGGAATCATGGGAACATGGGGCTGGAATGATCGGCAAGGCCTATCGCGCCATTCTGCTCGCTCCGGCCGGCTGGTGGCTATTCGAAATTTCCACGGGGCAATATGGTGCCGACCCCGCCAAGCACTACAATCACTCAACAGGTGAAACGGCTCTCTATTATCTTCTGGCCAACCTGCTTCTCGGCACCGCCATCGCGCTCGGAATCCGCTTCCCTGCCTGGTTGCGCTTTCTGCTTCTCGGCCGGCGGTTTCTGGGCGTGGTTACCTTCGGGCTCCTTATGGCGCACGCCTTTTTCTATCTGGCGATGGAAGGATTCGAATTTCAGGGCTTCACCCAATTGATCACCAAGCTCTATTTGACGCTGGGTCTGCTGGCCTGGCTGATCCTCCTCGCGCTGGCAGTGAGCTCGAATGATTTTTCCGTTCGGAAGCTGGGCTTCCGGCGCTGGAAACTCCTTCACCGCTTCGTGCATCTGGCCGCCCTCTTCGCCACCGGGCATGTGCTGCTGATCGAAAAAAGCGATACCATAAAATTCGGCGCGCTTTTCACCCTCCTTTGGGTGGCGCAGATCGCCACTTTCGCTTGGAAAAAAATCCGCGCCAGGGACAGCCGGTAAACCGGCCCCCTTGGCTGTTGATGGGTGAGGGCTAGGGCAGTGTAAGTTGGCCTGGGGATTGCGATTTACGGCCGCTCATGCCGTCCAACTGCCCATATTGCATAGACACTTCCCCTGATGGTTCAACTTTTGTTCGCTTCGGGTTCTATTATCGTACCGGTGATTCCAAGTGGGCTTAGGGCGCA
>CAZTCD010000153.1:0-6043 GCA_964612065.1 uncultured Bdellovibrionales bacterium
GATGGCTACGCGCCCGGGCTCCTGCGTCCAGGCGGGGAGTTTGGTGGCTTTCATCTCCTCTTCCTCCGGCGAGCTTTTTTCCAGTCGATGGAATTCATGCCGAATACGTAAAGGTCCTTCATGCCCGAAGGAATGGGAAATTTCCTTCTCATCCCTTCTTCGAACATTCCCGCTTTGAGCGCCACTCGGGCGGAGGCTTTGTTGTGCAGCTCGCAACTCGCCTCCACTCGTTTCAAGGCCAGCTGGGAAAAAGAAAGATCAAGAGCCAGCCGCGAGGCTTCGGGCGCGATTCCTTCGCCCCAGCGGTTGTTATGCACCACATAGCCGAGATTGGCGGTACGGTGGCTTAGATCGAAAACGAAGAGATCGATGCAGCCCACGAGGTGGCCACTGCTGCGCTCGAAGACCGGAAAAATGAAAATCCCTCGCTTCACGGCTTTGCGCTGATTTAGAAGCATCTTCGCGAAAAACGGACGGGTGCGTTTCTTCCGCGGGCGGGGCTTTGGATCGAACTCATTCTGTTTCGGCTTCAGCCGGTCAAAGGTGGCAAGCCATTCGGGATAATCAGAGGCTCGAAAAGGGCGGAGCTCAAGAAGATTGGACCCGGCACGCATGCGGGCATAGGGAAGCTTGGGTTTCCACGGCTTGGGTGCTTTGGGCTTCTTTTTCTTGCGAGAGCCGCTCACAGTTCCTTTTTGAAGGCCTCGATAGTGCGGCGAAGGCCTTCCTCCAGCTGAATCTTAGGCTCCCAGTTCAGGAGGCGCTTGGCTTTCGAGATATCGGGGCAGCGCCGGCGGGGATCATCGGGCCGGCCGGGGAGATACTGGATCTCCAGCTCCCTGCCCGAAACCTTCTGCACCACGCGGGCGAAATCGTTCAGCGAATATTCCACCGGATTGCCCACATTCGTGGGCATCGTTTCCTTGCTCTGCCCCAGCTTGTAGATGCCGTCTACCAGATCATCCACATAGCAGAAAGAGCGGGTTTGGGTGCCATCACCATGCACAGTGAGCTTCTCGCCCTTGAGAGCCTGGGCACAAAGAGCGGGAACCACCCGGCCATCGTTCAAGCGCATGCGAGGCCCGTAGGTATTGAAAATGCGCACGATGCGGGTATCGAGCTGGTATTTATTCTTGTAAACCATGGTGGCCGCTTCCGAGAAACGCTTGGTTTCATCGTACATCGAGCGAGGGCCGGTGGTGCTCACATTGCCCCAGTACTCTTCCTTCTGGGGGTGCTCCAGGGGATCTCCGTAAATTTCCGAAGTGGAAGCGATGAACCATCCTGCCTTTTGCTCCCGGGCGAATTCCAGGCCCTTGAGCGTGCCAACGGAATCCACCTCAAGAATTTCCTGCGAGAGATTCTGGAAATCGATCGGGCTGGCAGGGCAAGCGAAGTGATAAACCCAGTCAAAGCTGCCGCCCCAGGGATTCTTGAAATCGAACTTGTGGATCACATCGGCTTTTTCGAAGCGGAAATCAGGATGCTTGAGGGCCTCGGAGAGATTCTGCTCGCGGCCCGTGAGGAAGTTGTCCACGCCCAAAACAGCCCAGCCTTCTTTCAGGAAGCGCTCGGCCAAATGGGAACCCACAAAGCCCGCCGCACCGGTGATCAGAACTGTCTTTTTCGCCATGAGAAAGTGATATCGCGAAAAAGGGCTGAGGTATAGCTTCCCTCCTCACCTTGGGTTAATTTTTCCCCATGAATGCAAAGGAATACGGCCGTCCCCGGGTAGTGGTTGACGCCCGCATGGTGGGCCCACACGGCCACGGAATAGCGCTCTACGTTTCGCAGCTGGCCGAAGGCTTGGCTTCGCATTCACTCGGTTTTGAGCCTTTTTATCTGTTGCACACGGATTGCCCTGCCTCCCATCCCTTGAGAAAAATGGCTCACAAAGAAGTGCCGCTGCGCTTCCTTGAGCCCGCGGAGCTCGTGGGGATTCCGGGAGCGCTGAAAGAGCTGAACACGGATCTCTACCACTCCCCGTCTTTTGGCAGCTTGCTGCATTACCCCTGCCCTCACGTGCAAACGGTGCATGACCTGAATCACCTGCGGTTCGGGAACTTTGTGCAGAAGGCCTATTACCGTTTCGTGCTTCTCCCTTCTTTGAAACGGGCCCGGTGCGTGTTGAGCGTTTGCGAAACTTCGGCGAATGAGCTTCGGCAGTGGCTGAAAGGCCACGGCGTGGAGAAAAACATAGAAATCGCTCCCAACGCCATCCTGCCCTTCCCCCGCTCCAACGATGAGGCCGTGCTCAACGAGCTTGGCCTGCGCCCGGGCGCCTTTTTCTTTGCGCTCGGCAATCCCAAGCCACATAAGAATCTCGCCTTGCTGGAAAGAGCCTTCAGATCCGCGCAGACGAAAAACCCCTCCCTTCCGCCCCTGGTGCTTTCCGTGCCCGGCCTTACTGAAAAACAAATCGTGCATACCGGGCCGCTGGGAGACTCCTCCGTGGGTGCGCTTCTCCGAAATGCGCGCGCTGTTTTTTCCCCCTCGCTCTACGAAGGATTCGGCCGCCCTCCCGCGGAGGCCGCTCTCGAGGGCCGCCTTCCCGTAGCCTCCGATCTTCCCGTGCACCGGGAGGTGCTCGCGGGCGTGAGTGAAGCGATTTTCCTGGATCCGTGGAAAGAAGAACCGTGGGTGGAAGCTTTCCTCCGTTACGCGGAAGGCGCCCCCTCCGTTTCCGAACCTAGCCGAGCCTGGATCCGCTCCACCTGGAGCGTGGAGGCACTTTCCACCAAGATGAAGCAAGTTTACGAATCCGCTTTGGCCGGTAGATGAAATCGCTCCGTATTCACATCCTAGGGGCCTCCGGCTCAGGCGTGAGCACTCTGGGAAGAGCGTTGGCGCAGAAAACAAACGCCGCCTTCTTCGATTCCGACGATTTTTTCTGGGAATCCACGAATCCTCCCTTCACGAAGAAAAGAGCCGTGGAGGAAAGGAGGGAGCTTCTGGAAAAAAGCGCCTCCCAATCGCCGCAGTGGATTCTCTCGGGCTCCGCCGTAGGCTGGGGAAATTTCCTGAAGCCTCTCTTCTCTCACGTGATCTTTCTCTCCCTTCCTGCGGAAATCAGAATGAGCCGCATCAGAGCGCGGGAGACGGAAAGATACGGCACCCGCATCGCCCCGGGCGGTGATATGCACCAGCAGAGCCTCGATTTTCTCGCCTGGGCAGCTCGCTACGACCTGGGCGGCATGGACGTTCGCTCGCTCGCCTTGCACGAAGCCTGGATGAGATCCCTGCCCTGTCCCCTGCTGCGGCTTTCGAGCCTGGAATCGCTGGAAGTGCTTGTGAGCCAATCTCTCGCCTTCTTTGCGCGAAGCCGGCCCGAGGTGAGGATCGAAGAGAGCGCTTCCATCCCGGATCGGCTGGAAGCCTTCTTTCAGCGGCACCGGCTGTATCTGCAGGCCAAAGACGGCGACCGCTTTTTCCTGGCGCTTCAGGGAAGCGAGATCCTAGGAGCAGCCCAGCTAAGCACGGAAGCGAATCTTCCTCTGCTGAAAGAGCTCCTCGTGGCGGAACATTTCCGCCGCCTCGGCGTGGGGCGCGCTCTCCTGCAGTCTATTGATGCTTATTGGAAGCGGCATAAAATCACGGGCGCCCATCTGCTCACGCACGATCATCTGACCACTTTTTTCGGCGGAATCGGCTTCAAGCGGATCCCGGAGCAGAAAGCCCCCTCTTTTCTGGCGGAACGAACGCAGAAAGCGCGGGAAGAGGGAATGGCGGACGCGATCGTGATGCGGCGGGCTTGAGCTCAGATTTCCTTCGTTCTCTTTCTATCCCGCACCCAAAGAGCCAGCGCCACGCCCGCCCAGATCATCAGAGTATGCTGGCTTTTCCCGTCCCAGAAATTCACCTGCGTGAGCCCGTTCACGTGAAAGGCCAGGAAGCCGGCGATCGCCGCGGCCGGGAGCCAACGCTCCTCCAGCGGCGCGCGCTTGAAGGCTCTACCGCTCGCATAGAAAAGAAAGCCCCACCAGCCCAGGAAGGCGGCGAATCCCAGGGCTCCCACGGCCCCCAGCATATCCAGAAAGTTATTGTGCGCGTGCGAGGTGAAATCGGTGGTGGCGTCGTAAACGAATTTCTTTTTGTAATAGGGGCTGATCTCACCCGTGCGGCTGAATCCCACGCCGGTGAGCGGGCGATCGAGAAACATATCCTCCGCTGCTCGCCACATCACCGTGCGCTCTTTGATCCCGGCGAGGCCGTATTCAAACCTCTTCCGCAACGATTCCGAGGAGGCCCACACTCCCGCCCCCAGCAAGCCCACCACCAAGGTGGCCACCAGCCCCCAGCGCGGCCGGCGAAGATAAAAAAGCGCCAGGATCAAAAACGCGAGCGCCACAAAAGCGATCCGGGAATAGGAATAGTAAACGCCCAAGGATCCGAGCAAACCCACCAGGGCCCAGAGCGCGCGGTTCCTCAAGCTGTCTTTCGCCAGCGGAAAAACCACCCTCGCCCAACCTGCGGCCGCCACAAAGCACATGCAGGAAGCAAAGCTCAGGTGGAAGAACATAAATCCTTGCCCGTGGTAGCGGTCGGTTCTGCCTACGGAACGGAAAAAGCGGCTATTGAGCTGCTCGGGGGTGAACAGGAAGTCACCGAAAAACTGCACCATGGCCACCACGCCCAGCAAGGCCCCCATCACCGCCCAAACTTTCCAGAACTTTTGCTCTTCGAGCCTTTGCCCCGGCGCAACATGAAGAAGAGCCGCCGCTACCAGAGGAGGAAGCAGGAAATAATGAAATTTTTTGAGCGAAGCCAGGCGAACGGCTTCCTGACTGCCTTCCACGGGAAAGGCGATTGCGGCCAACAGGCTGATCAGACTGGCTGCGAACAAAAGCAGCGCAAAAACGGAATAGGGAGAAAGGAAAGCCTCTCTGGCTATGGCCTTTCCCTCACCGCGCCATTCCGCGGCGAAATATGCCAGGGAGGCCAGAGCAAAGAGCCCTGAACCGATTCCCATTCCTGCCATCGAAGAAAGAGAAAGGCATCCATAGGCTGCAAAGGCCCAGCTCCAATAGCTCTTTGCATTCGGCTTCATGGCGCGCTTCATTTTTCTCCCTTTGCCACAGAGCATAAACTCTGTGATTCCTGTGCGTTTGTGCTAACTGTATCCGAAGTGGGAAAAACGGGGAAAGGGAAGTTTGGACGCAGCTTTTTTAGGGTCCTGCTTTTTCTTTTTTGCACCCCTGCCCTCGCGGCCAATTCTCCTCACCCCGCAACTTCTTCCAAGGATCCCGGAACCGATCTCGGCGACCGACTCGGCGATTGCAACTGGCAGGTGACTTACCGTGGCCGCATCTATGATTTGAGCCCGCTCACCCGCGAATCCCTTTCCCGTCCTATCGAAAATGATATCCGCTTCGCCATCCAGCGCGTGCCGGAAGCCAACGATCGCCTGAACTCCATGACCAGCCTTCTGCGCAACGCCCGCGCCCATACCATGATCGCCACCGCCTTCATGGGCGCCTTCGCTCTTTTCAAATACCTCGAGATCAATCAGGACAATCAAAACCAGCGCGAGGACTACCGAATCGCCTCCTTCGCCTCCGGCGGCTTTTTTCTCGCTGCCACCTTCTTCAGCTGGAAAAGCACCCGTGAAGCCAAACAGGAACTGGTGCGCGCCGTGGAAGCCTTCAACGCCCACAGCCCCCACGATATTTTACCCGCCGATGGCAGCCTGGCTCCTCCGGCAGAAAAAAATTCGGAACACTCTCCATGATGCCAGTAAAGGGAATCGCCCATGCCTAAACGCACAGACCTCAAATCCATCCTCGTGATCGGCTCCGGCCCCATCGTGATCGGCCAGGCCTGCGAGTTCGACTACTCCGGCAATCAGGCGCTCCGCGCTCTCCGGGCCGAAGGCTTTCGCACCATCCTGGTGAATTCCAACCCGGCCACGATCATGACGGATCCCGAAACCGCCGACGCGGTTTATATCGAGCCGCTCACGGCCGATTTCGTGGAAAGGATCATCGAGAAAGATCAGCCCGATGCCATCCAGCCCACGAAGGGCGGCCAGACCGCGCTCAATCTC
>CAZTCD010000154.1:0-5984 GCA_964612065.1 uncultured Bdellovibrionales bacterium
GAAACACCCGCAGCAGGCCGCGGCCTCACAAGGCGGGGGGGGCGGAGGCTCGCAGGGAGGAGGCGGCTCCGCCGGTGGCTCCTCTTCCGATCCGGGTTGGGATCAGGGGGGGGGCTCTAATTCAACTACTCCTTCTTCTTCAAACGGTGGGGCGGCTTCGAGAACAGCGGATGGCGGAGGTTCCACGGCGGTTAATCTCGGGAGGAACGACGTAAGCCCGTCGGGTGGGAGTAATCCTGCGGAGCCCTTGGCTGCGGTGCCCGATTCCTCCCTTGGCGACTCAGGAGGCTCAGACTTTAGCGGAAGCGGCCTGGGAAGCTCACGTGGGCTAGCCAGCATGGGCAAGGGAAACGAATCCAGCGCGGCAGTTTCCAGCGCTCCGGACGGCGGTGGGCTGGGTGCGGGCGGCGGCGGGGGCACAAGCGTGCCTTGCCTGGGGAAAGATTGCCAGCAGGCACTGAGCGCCACCGGTGGGCAGTTTGCCGGAGCGGGAGCTTTGGGCGGAGGGGGTGGCTTCAGCGCAGACGAGATGGGAAATCTCGATAGTATCTTCGGCTCCGACGATTCGGGTGGGGGCGGAGGGGGCCCGGGCGGTGAGGGAATGGCGGGCTTGGATGAATCTCTCGACGGCGAGCTCGGAGAGGGCGGTGATGGGTTTGAAGGAGATCTTGCCTCTTCCGAAGACGGCGAGATCGGCGGGGCAGAAGGCGGAAATCTTTTCCAGAGAGTTCGCGGCACCTACACCCGGGCGCAGAAAAAGGGCCTGGTGGCTGGCATGACGAAGAAACTCTGACGTTCGGGTCAGGGTTTGAACGCAGTCTGCCGAAGCGCTTCGTAAAGCGCGATATGCACGCTGCCTGCTAAATTTAAACTTCTAACAATATCGGATCCGGGCATGGGAATTCGAAGCAGTTGCGCGGAATCTTCGCCCTCATGCACCTCTTTTGGCAGCCCAGTGGTTTCTTTCCCGAATACGAGATAGTCGCCCGCCCGGAATCTGGCTTCGTAGAGGGGCTTTTCGGCGACCTTGGTGAAGTACCAAAGGCGCGCTTCGGCGGGAAGAGCTTCGCGGAAAGCCTGGAAGCTTTCATGCACCACGAGATCCACGTGCTTCCAGTAATCGAGGCCCGCTCTACGCACGGCCTTTTCCGAGATATCGAATCCTAACGGCTTCACGAGGTGAAAGCGACTCTTGGTGGCGATGCAGAGCCTGCCGATGTTTCCCGTATTCGGCGGAATCTGGGGCTCTACGAGAACAATGTGAAACATGCTGGGCCTAGGGGCGCAGGTAGTTCAGCATGCGCGGGAAGGCTATCGTTTCGCGCACGTGATCAAGGCCGCACACCCAGCTCACGGTGCGTTCGAGGCCGAGGCCGAAGCCGCCGTGAGGCACGGATCCGTACCGGCGGAGATCGAGATACCACTGATAATCTTCGAGGTTCAATTTGTGGTGCTCGATCGCGGCTTTGAGCACGTCATAGCTCTCTTCCCGGATGCCACCGCCGATCATCTCGCCCCAGCCGTGAGGGGCGATGAGATCGCAGCCAAGGGCGTAGCGGGGATCTTCTTTATCGAGCTTGAAGTAGAAGCTTTTGATGTCTTTCGGGAAGTGGTGGATCCAAACAGGCTTATCGCCGAAAAGGCTGCCGATCTTGGTTTCCTCAGGAGCGCCGAAATCATCGCCCCATTGGAAGGGGTGGCCGTTCTTGTTCAGCATCTCCACGCAATCGTTATAGTGCACGCGAGGGAAGTTGCCTTCCGCGATCTTTTCGAGCGAGGCGATATCTCGGCCGAGCGTGGTGAGTTCCTGGCGGCGGCGGTCGAGCGCCTCGCGCATGATGGTGGTCACGAGTTGCTCGCCGAGAGTCATGTTTTCTTCGAGGCTCCAGAAGGCGATCTCGGGCTCCACCATCCAGAATTCAGTGAGATGCTTGCGGGTTTTCGATTTTTCGGCCCGGAAGGTGGGGCCGAACACATAGGTTTTGCCGAAAGCCATAGCGCCCACTTCGCCATAGAGCTGGCCACTTTGAGTGAGGTAGGCCCTCTCGTCGAAGTAATCCGTTTCGAAGAGCGTGGACGTGCCTTCGCAGGCGGAAGGGGTGAGGATGGGGGCATCCATCAGCACGAAATCGCGGGAATCGAAAAAATCGCGGATGCTCTTCACGATATTCGCACGCAGGCGGGCGATCGCCACCTGGCGCGGAGTGCGCAGCCAGAGGTGGCGGTTCTGCATCAGGTGCTCGGGGCCATGCTCTTTATGCGAGATCGGATAGTTGAGCTCGGCTTTCTGCACGAGCTCGATCTTGTGCACGTCCATCTCGAATACACCCGGTTTTTTGGGATGGGCTTTTGCCAGGCCCGAAACGATCAGCGAGCTCTCCTGGGTGAGATCCGCGGATAGGGCGAAGGATTCGGCATCGGCATCGTTGGCGCTCACCACGCATTGAAGAGTGGTGGGGGAGCCATCGCGCATCTCGAGGAAGCGGATTTTCCCGGAAGAGCGGTGGTTATAAAGCCAGCCACGAACGGTAACCACTTGGCCCACGTGCTGGCCGATTTCGGAAATGCGTACAACAGGCATTGTCTGCTCCTACCAGGATTTGGCGAACTGAACGAGAGTGCGCACGGTATGCCCGGAGCCACCGTTGGCGGGATCATAGGCGAGCTTGCCGGAGGCCCAGGCGGTGCCGGCCACATCGATATGGATCCACTTATTGCCCTTGCGGATGAACTCCTTGAGGAAGGCGCCGCCTTTTTGGGAACCCGCGCCTCTTTCGGCTCCGATGTTTTTCAGGTCAGCGATTTTGCTCTTCATGTCGTCGGAATACTCCTGGAAGATCGGGAGCTCCACGTAACGCTCTTCCGTGACTGCAGCGGCGGCTTTCCACTTGGCCACGATTTTTTCGTCGTTGCCCATGATGCCGGCGGCCACGGATCCAAGAGCCATCACCACGGCGCCGGTGAGGGTGGCCACGTCCACGATCGCATCGGGATTGAAGTCTTGGGCGTAGTCGAGGGCGTCCATCAGGATGAGGCGGCCTTCGGCATCAGTATTCTGCACTTCCACGGTTTTGCCGGAGCGGGAAACGAGGATGGTGGAGGGGCAGATGGCTTTGCCGTCGGGCATGTTTTCCGCGGAAGGAATCACGCTCACGAGATGAACGGGAAGCTTGAGGCGTGCTGCAAGCAGGGTGGCAGCCAATACATTGGCGCCGCCGCTCATGTCGTGCTTCATTTCTTCCATTCCCTGGCCGGGCTTGATGGAGATGCCGCCGGTATCGAAGGTTACCGCTTTGCCCACGAAGGCCACGGTTTTCTTGAAGCTCTTCGGCTTGTATTCGAGCACGATGCAGCAGGGCGGGTTCACGGAGCCCTGGCCCACGCCGATGATGCCGTTCATGCGCTCTTTCTCGAGAGCCTTGCCTTCGATCACTTTGCAGCTCAGGCCGGTTATTTCCTTGGCGAATTTTTGTGCTCGGGAGGCGAGCTCGGAAGGGTGAAGGGTGGAAGAGGGTTCGTTGGAAAGATCGCGGGCGATGCGGATGCAGTCCGCCACGGTTTGCGCTTCCTCGATGGCGGCCTCCAGGGCGGAGAGGCGCTTGCGGTCGCCGCTATACATCACGGCATCCTGGAGAGAGGGCTTGGACTTCTCGCTCTTGTAGGTATCGAAGCGATAAGAGGCGAGAAGCATGCCTTCCACGAAAGTGGCCGACAAGCGGCGGAAGTCGAGGTCTTTCAGGCCCTTCCACTGGAAGGAAGCGAGATCGATACCGGCTGCTTTTACTTTTTCAGCTTCCAGCTTTTTGGCCAGGAGGGCGCCCGCCACGCGGTAGGTCTCACCCGTGGCTTCTTCCGGTTTGCCCAAGCCCACGAACAGGAGGTTGGGAGAGGCATCGTCGAGGGCGCGTACGAAATAGGTTTGCCCTTTGCGGCCCTTGAAAACGTCTTCATCGCTCAGTTTCTTGAGGAGATCCTCGAACTCGTCGTGGGTGCAGCGGATTTTGCCCTTATCGTCGGTTAGGAACACACCGATGACATGGGTGCTTTGGTCGGCCTCGGCGAAGGAGATCTGCGCGGAGATTTTCATGGGAGTCCTTTCGTTGACTGTGCTGCTCACTGAAACTAAAATACGTGAGTGTTAAAGCGTTATTACCAGGTGTTCGGCAGCATCCTGATCCTTACGGATTCGGCAGGGCTCGTGGCTGCTTGGTTACTGGCGTATTATCTTCGGTTTTATACACAAATTGTCCCTGTTACTAAAGGCATTCCCCCCTTTTCCCGCTACGTGGCGCTCACCGTTCCGGTGGTGTTTTTATGGGTGGCGGTGTTCTCCTACTTCCGCCTCTATCGAACCAGTAAGATTACGCGGCGCACCACTGAATTAGGCCAGGTGCTCCGGGCCCATGCCGTGGCCACCACCACCTTCCTTCTCCTCACATGGGTGGTGACGGAATACCGCTTCAGCCGCGTGGTGATCGGTTACTTCATGTTGTTGGCCGGAGCATGGCTGCTTTCCACTCGCCTGGCTCTGCGCAACTTCCTTCGGCGGCTGGTGAGGCACGGTTATAAATCGCGGCCGGTGGTGGTGGTGGGCACAGGATCTTCCGCGCGGGCCGCCGTGGACCGTATGCGGCGGATGCCGGAGCTGGGCATCGTGGTGAAAGGCTTTTTCAGCGCCGATGGATCGAGCCCCGAAGGCTTGCCGGGCCCGGTGCTCGGCTCTTATGCCGAAGTGGCTGCGGTTTGCGAAAAACTCGGCGATGCGGAAATCGTGATCGCTCTCCCCCGCGCCGAGGCCACCGCGCAGGATTCTATACTTCGCTCGTTGGGGGACACCGTGCACGATGTCTATCTCGTGCCCGATCTCTATGAATATATCGTGGTGGGATGCGCGGTGGAGGACTTCGACCAAGTGCCCGTGCTGGCCTTGAACGAGAGTCCGATTGATCCTATGGGGGCTTTCTGGAAGCGGGCCTTCGACCTCTTCGGAAGCGTGCTAGCCCTGCTTTTGCTTTCGCCTCTGATGTTGTTTATCGCGATTGCGGTGAAGATCACCAGCCGGGGCCCGGTGTTTTACGGTCAGGTGCGAATGGGGTTGGACGGCACTACTTTCCGGATGTGGAAGTTCCGTTCGATGAAGGTGGATGCGGAAAAGGAAACCGGCGCCGTTTGGGCCAAAAAGGGAGACGATCGCCGCACCCCGCTCGGGGCCTTCCTTCGCGCTACCAGTATCGACGAGCTTCCTCAGTTCTGGAACGTGCTGATGGGGGATATGAGCCTCGTGGGCCCTCGGCCGGAGCGCCCGGAATTCGTGCATCAATTCCGGGGTAAGATCCCCGCCTATATGCTCCGGCATAAGGTGAAGGCGGGCATCACCGGCTGGGCGCAGATCAACGGCTGGAGGGGCGATACGAGCCTGGAGAAGCGGATTGAATTCGACCTCTGGTATATCCGGAACTGGAGTTTTCTCCTCGATCTGCGGATTCTTCTCCTCACTCCCTTGCGGGGCCTGGTGAATAAGAATGCTTACTAAAGCCGCCAAGCTGGTTCCCTTCCTGCGACTGCCCTATACGCTTTACGGATACATTCTCTCCGAGGTTTCGAAGCCCTTCCTGGGGGCCACCTTTTTCTTCACCTTCGTGCTGATGATGTTCCAGGTGATCCGCTGGAGCGATTTCTTCGTGGTTCATAACGTAAGCGGGAACGCCATCCTTACCCTGATGTGGTATCTGCTTCTCACTTTCACTCCGGTGATCTTCCCGATTGCCTTTCTGCTCGCGGTGCTTCTGGGTTTTGGCCGCCTTTCCGGTGATAGCGAGATCCTGGGAATGAGGGCCGCCGGCTTGTCGGTATACTCCATGCTGCTGCCAGTGTTCAGCCTGGGAGTGGTGCTTTCGATCATCACCCTGGCCTGCAATATGTATTTCGTGCCTTATGGATCCAGGCAGTTCCGCTATGAGCTGTTCCGTATATCCAATACCAAA
>CAZTCD010000155.1:0-5939 GCA_964612065.1 uncultured Bdellovibrionales bacterium
TCACCTCACATTCCTCAGCACCCAGCTCGGTGTCGTTTTTTATGAGTCAACGCGGCCCGGCCCCGCCTCCGCTCTGAGACATCCCACCCCCACCGTTCCAGTGATAAGATGGAAAGTTGGGGGTGGATGATGATCTGCGGTGGCAGGCTTTGCCGAAATCCTGGTGTTTCCCTTCTTTGGCTGGCAACGGCTTCCGTTTTGTTTCTTTCGTGCTCCACCGCCGAGAGAAATCCAAACAAGGATTCCCAAACGCGGTCCGACCAGAGCCCCTCGCAAAACTCGCATTCCTTACAAACGATCGGCCCAGAATTTCATGATCCCATCGTAAGGGCGGTGAAAGCCCCCATGATGGTGCTCAGCCCCGATTCCTACGTACTCGATGAGAACTTCCATCGGCAGCTGATTTCGATCTATGGGGATGGTGAGGGGCCTGACTCCCTTAAAGTAAAAGTTCCCCGCCTCCAGGCACTCTATTTCGAGCTCCTCGGCCGCCCGATAGAGGCCGACCAGATTCGAAAGAAGATTCTCTCCAAGAACAATAGGCCGGGCATGCGGGGCTTCTACGTTCTTCCCCGACCCGCCCCGCCTGGAAAATGGAGCCCCTATGTCGATCAGGCTGATCGTGCGCTGTCGCTCTGGAATCTGGAGGAGGCCGAGGAATGGGTGAAAAAGGCGGAAAAGGCCGGATCACCCCGCGGGGATTTTCTCTGGGTGAGCGCCGTAATCGCCATGAAAAGAAAATCCTGGGGAGAAGCCGAAGAACTTCTCCGGGAAGCCGTGAGCCTGCCGGAGCGCAGGCCGGAAACCTTTGCCTTTCTCGGAGAGCTGGCGGAATCCCGCGGCAACTTCGCTCTTGCCGAGTTCTATTACGCGCAGGCGCTGAGGTACGATCCGGAGTTCGAGCATGCCATTATCGGAATCGGGAAGGCCAAGTTCCGCCACAGAGGATCCTCTGCCGCCCTCGCCTATCTTCGGCATCTAAAAAATCAATTTCCTAAAAATGCAGCCGTTTGGATCGCTATCGGGGATGCTCACGGGCAAGCCGCTCATTACTCGGATGCCATGGAGGCTTATCAGAAGGCCTCAGAGCTGGATCCGACCGGCTTTTTCCCTCTTCTTCGTGTGGGAAACCGGGCCCGCGAGGAAGCCCTCATCGCTCTCGACGAAGAGGTGAAAAGCGAGCGTCTCTGGCTCGCCGTGAAAAGCTACAGGCGCCATGCGGAGCTTTTCCCATGGAGCCAGGAGAGCGCGATGGAAGAAGCCCAGCTTTATTTCCGTATGCGCTGGCTTGATGAGGCAAAGGAGGCCTACCTCCAGGCCAGGAAGCTGGCGCCCCGCCAGCCCGAAATCCACTTTCGCCTGGCCCAGCTGGCGCGAAACCTGGGAAAGGCGGAGGAAGCCCGCGAGTTACTCGATAAGGAGATCGCTCTCCATCCACGATCTGATGATGCCTGGGTGGAAAAAGGCAATATGGCAATGAGCGCGAAGGAATTCGAAAAGGCGGCCGCCAATTTCGCGGAGGCCTACCGAATCAATCCCCGAAATGCGGAAGCTCTTTTCGGAGGAGGCGTGGCCCACCATCTGATGGGGGATTACGACGCAGCCATGGCGCTTCTCCAACACGCGCTCGTGGAAGACCCAGGCCGCGCCGACTACTATTACCAGCTAGGATTGCTTGCCGAAAAAATGGGCCGCAAAGGAGAAGCCATTCACGCATTCACCATGTTCCGCACTCTCACGCGAGAGCCGGCGTCGATCAAAAGAGCCACCCAGAAAATCGAACAGCTGCAGTAGGCGGAAGTGAAAGAAGTTTCCGAAAAACCAAAAGCCAGGCGGGATTCGCCTGGCTCTTGATGCGTCCACGCTACCAAAGCGTAGCCGGTATTTACTGCTCGAAAGATCCGCGGTTCGCTTCGTCGGTGTCGTACTCGGCGTCTTCAATATTGCGGCGAGACGGCGCTTCCAGCGAAGGAAGATTGCGCGCTACGTGCACGGGATTGTCGCGGGCATTGAGGTCATCGAGGTTCACGTATTGGCCAGCGGCTTCTTCGTCCTGAAGGCTCTTCACCACGGCCTCGTTCGCTTTCTTGTCGAGACGGCCAAAAAGGCGGGCGCGTTCTACTACGCGAACGTCGTTCTTTTTCTCTTCGTGAGCTTCAAAAAGTCCCATGGAATCTCCTGAAAATTGGCTAAGGAAGGATGGTCGTAACACAGGGGGCTTTTTCCCGTCAATTCCAGGTCTTGGGGTCGTCGTCGTCTTCCTCGGATCCGGGCACCAGGCGCAAATGCCCAGCTTTCTTGAGCCTTTTCTTTCGCTCGGCCGAAACATAATCCTTAGCGGCCCGCTGCTTCGCCCGCTTTCGCCAGGCCGCCATGCTCACCAGAAAGAGGAATCCAGCTCCCATTCCACCCAGGTGAGCGAGGTGAGCCACGCCGGAACGGCTATAGAACACGCTCGATACCAGCTCTATGGCCCCCAGCAACATCACGAAATAGCGGGCCTGCATGGGAAAGAGCAGGAAGAAGTACATCATCCGATCGCCAAAGAGGATGCCGTAGGCCAGGAGGAGGCCATAAACCATGCCGGAAGAGCCCACCACGGGCACCATGGGCCCCGGGCCTATGCCTACCAGGCTGAAAAGCCCATAAGTGATCGAAGCCCCCACGGCGCAGGTGAGAAGAAAGCCGAGAAAGGTGCGGGTGTGCCAGAGGCGCTCGAGCTCCCCTCCCACGGTCCAGATCACCAGAAGATTAAAGAGAAGGTGGAAGAGGCCGGAATGCAGCACAGAATAGGTAACCAGCTGCCAGATCCAGCCTTGGGCCAGGCGGGCGGGCACAAAGCCAAGAAGGCCGGTGAGGCTGATCTGAGCGAAGGTTTCGAGGCTGAGGTTCAGCAGGAAAAAGGCAGCGGTAACAATAAGTAGGCCCTTCACCACCGGGGTGAGAGGGGGAACCATAATTTGAGGGGAACCGTGCCGCATCTGAGGCTTTCAGTGTAACACTGGCGACCACCCTGTCTAGTTCTCAGCCAGGCCTTGGTGGGCCCCTCTACCCCCCGGATTGGGCCAAGTAGTTGATTTTTCTATTTTTAACACTCTGCGCCCATCTGGCATGCCAGATGCACTAGGGCGGGCGAGCCTTAGGACGCACAACCAAGGCTCCCCGCTTACGTTGTTGTGCTTTGTTGCTGTTTTAAAAAGGAAGCCTCATGGAACGCCGTAACTCTCCCCGCCTCTCTCTCGATTCCCAAGCCTTTGGCAAAGTTCGCGAAAAAAACGGTGATTACCTTTTCACCTTTCAGGCAGCCAATCTCTCGGAAGACGGCATTTTCCTGCAAAATAAAATCTGTTTCTCCCAACAAGATTCATACTCCGTACTGAGCTTCACCCTTCCCAACGGAAAGATCATTTCTCCTGTAACCGCCCGCATCGTGCGCGAAAATCGCAAGGGCGAACCCAAGGGCTGCGCCTATGAATTCCTGAAGCTCAGCGAACAAGACCGCATCGAGCTGAAGCGTTTCCTGATGGCCTTCCAGGCCGCTTCCTGAGGTTTGCCATGAAGCCGTTTCTCCTGCTTCTTCTGTTACTGCTGCCACTAAATCTCGCCTCCGCGGCCTCTCCCACTCTCGAATGTGAGCCGGACGCCAAGGTTACCTTTCTCTCCCGCTGGTTCCGAGGGAGCGTGGTGCGCTTCGAGGGCGGGCCGAACTGGGAATTCCGCTGGACGGGCAGAGAACCGCTGGTGAGAGGCAGCCAGATCCGGGCCGACCGCTTGATGGAAATGAGCAGCACCGAAGAGGCCGAAGCCGACCAGCTCCTGGCCACCGTGCCGGAGGAAACGAAGTTCGTGGTGTTCCGCGATCCTGCGCACGAGCAAAATCCTTTGCCCCGCGTGCTCTATGTAGATCGTGAGCTGCTGCAAGGCCACGAGGCCGACGGCCTGGTGCTGGCCGTGCACCTGCAAGAGCTGTTGATCAATGCAGGTGCCACCTCGAGCACGGTAAAGGTATTTCACTGCCGCTCGCGCTGAGGAACTCGCGCTGACGAATCGAATCGGCTAAGCTGGAAGCATGCGCATCCGCCGAAACTACTGGTTCGTGCCTGCCCTGGCTATCCTGGGAATCATCCTAGCTGCCTTGCATTTCATCTCGAAATCTCAGGTGCGCGAAGAAACGCTGGTGCTCGATCCGAACGAGCCTGTGCCTCCACTGCCGGCTGCGGCGCCTGCGGAAGCTCCAGCCCCGGAATCCCATGAGCCTAAAGACAACCTGGCGGAACCGACACCGGTGACGTCTGATTCGCCTGCCGTAGCGCCGGAACCGCCGGCCAACACACCGGCCCCTTAGCCCCTTACTAACTGGCCCGCTCTTCTTCCATTGCCCTCTCAAGAATGAAGGAAGGAATGACGCGATCTGCCCTCTGCGCAGAGGTCGCATAGCGTTAGATTAGCCCTATATTGGGGAAGAGGAGCCCCCACCCAGTGCGCTCGCCCTGATCGCCCCTACTTCGCTTGCTTCTCTTACTTCTGCTTCTCGGTGATCTCGAGCAGCACCCCGCCCGTGGTTTTCGGGTGGATGAAGTTCACCAGGCAATCGTGAGCGCCAGGTTTAGGCTCGGGATAAATGAGAGTGAAGCCCGCGCCCTGAAGTTTTTCTGAAACAGCGCGGATGTCTTCCACCCGGAAAGAGAGGTGGTGCACGCCATCGCGCTTTGCCTTATCGAGGAAGAGCTGGATCGTGCTCGAAGGCTCGGTGGGCTCGAGAAGCTCCACATGGCCGGCAATGGGAGGAAGCGGGATCCAGGTGGTGTCTACCTTTTCGCGCTCCACGCGCTCCTTGCCGGTTACCGGCAGGCCGAGCAGGGCAAGCGCTTCCGCGAGCCGGGAGCCCGGCTGGATCGCGATACCAATATGATCGAGGTAGGCGGGCTTCATGCTGCTGAACTCTCCCTTAGCCCCGCACGAATCCCTGGAATTTCTTCACCAGCTTGGGCGCCGTGAGCTCGTAGTGCTCGAGGCACTCCTGAGGCGTGCCGCTCTGGCCGAAGGTATCCATGATGCCATGGCGGTAGAGCTTGCCGGCGCCTTCCTCGGCGAGGAATTCGGCGATCGCGCCGCCCAAGCCGCCGATCACATAATGATCCTCCACCGTGATGAATTTTTTGTGGCGCTTGAGAGCCTCGCGCAGCCAGGCGGTGTCGAGCGGCTTGATGGAGGAAACGTTGGCCACCTCCAGGCTGATGCCCTGTTTTTCAAGCTCAGCGGCGGCTTCCAGCGTGGCGCCAATCGGGCCGCCCGAGGCGAGCACGAGGGCGTCTTTGCCGGGTTTCAGGCCGTGGATCTTGCCGATCTTGAACTGCGTATCGGCGCTGTGCACGCGGGGCACGGCCTGGCGGGTGAGGCGCACATAGGCCGGATGCGGGTGAGTTACGAGCTCCTCGATTAGGGCCGCGGTTTCGATATCGTCGGCCGGCTGGAGCACGGTCATGCCCGGCTGAGTGCGCATGCAGGAGAGATCTTCGAGCGCCATCTGGGAGTGGCCGTCGTCGCCGATGCCCACGCCTGCATGCGTGCCGATGATGCGCACGTTGGCCTGGGTATAGGCCACGCTCATGCGGATCTGATCGAAGCGGCCGCTCACGAAAGCGCCAAAGGAGCAGATGAAGGGCACCTTGCCGGTGAGAGCGAGGCCCGCGCCAGCGCCGATCATATTGGCTTCCTGGATTCCCATCTCGAAGAAGCGCTCGGGGAATTTCTTGCCGAAAAGGCCGCTCATCGTGGATTTGGCTAGATCTGCATCGAGCACCACGATCTGCGGGTATTTCTCGCCGATCTTCTCCAGGGTTTGCCCGAAGGCGAGGCGGGTGGCGATTGGCTTCACAGCGGCTTGTTGTGCGAGTGTTCCGCTCTTATTATCAATCATTTTACTTTACCCCCAGCTC
>CAZTCD010000156.1:0-5822 GCA_964612065.1 uncultured Bdellovibrionales bacterium
GATCGCGGACAGTGATGGAAATATGCACTTCTCTAGCCTAACGGTAAACGTGGCAGCTTCTCGGAGTGAGCTGACCAAGAAAGCTCCCCGCACGGAGTTTGACCCTGAGCGTGAATATCAACGGCAGATTTTGACGAACGCCTGCTCAACGGGAAGCGGAGAAGCCTGCTCCTATCTTGCAGATATGTATCTAGAGGACGGAAACCAGAGCATGGCTACGCAGCTTAAGGCTCGGGCTTGCTCGCTGGGGTTCTCGGCGGCTTGTGAGCGCTAAAAAGAATTTATTTATAGAAAATCGTTTGAGGGAATATTAATGATTAGATCATCTATCAAAGGATATGCACTAATCCTTGCTTTGACTAGTGTTTGCTCCTTGAGTTTAGCTGCCAATTCGCCGACGCGGCATGGGGAGGCGCGAATAGGGGCAAGCTTTTCAGTAAATAAAATTGAATTTCCTGAGGGTTTTTCTTTTTCTTCATCTGGGAATCAGTCAAGTATAAATTCTTCGGGGGACCTAGCCTTATATTCCTCTGGAACAATAGTTCATATCGCTGCTGACGGTACAGGCAATATTATTGCGCCCTCGTCTAACTTTCCAAATATTGTGCCTGACCTTATATCGACTGGAGCGTCCAGCAATATTCCGTTACTTCGTTTGAAGGTCACTGATCAGCGGATCATTTTCTTTTCCGGATACATTGCTGGGTCTCGAAAAAAGAACAGAATCTTCGCGTACAACATTGTAACTGGATCCCTTAGCGAGCATGTCATAGGCGGGGATCCGACTTTTGATCCACCACCTTCGCTTCCGCCTGAAGAGCCGCTCATTGGCATGCAGGTAGCGCACAGCGGGACTGTTGTCTATTCTAGAAAATACCTGCAGACGGGTTTTCAAGGTGCCAGAACCGATATTTGGAAAGTTGATTTCGATGGAAATGGATTTGTTAACGAAAGAATTGTTCGGTCACATGAAGATGGCGCTAGCGAGCGAGACTTCGGAATCGATCAAGAGGGGAATGCGTACTTTCTTGCTGGAACTGGCGCTAGTAGCGGAGTGTATAGAGAAGGAGGCTCTTCTCCGATTCTGCAGTTTAACGATGCCTGCTTGAATAATCGAGATTCAAGAATGGGTAACTTCTTTTGGTGGGTTGTCGGTAATCCTAACGAGCTTTTTGTTCGGTGTGATGGAGCTGTAAGCCTTCCTTCGGTACCTGGCGGAATTTTTCGTATTAATTCTAGTCAGACTTTGACTCAAATGGTTTCGTCTGGAGCAAATTTTGGTCCTTTGCAAGTTTACGCACTAACTCAAGGGCGATTGGTCAGCGATGCGAACGTGTATGGCGCATCCAAAGCAAATTTTTACGCCGGCTTTGGCGCTGGGCAATTTGGTTCATTTGATGGACCTGATCCAAGCGCAAACAAGATCATTGGAGCGGGAGATTCTATTAGGTTGAGCGGCGAGATTGTAAATAGTCAAGTACTAGATGGAGGAATCTATGCGATTTCGGCAAAAGGTCCATTTTTCGGGTGGGCTAATCTTGAGGGGCTAGGGGGCACTTGGTTTACTGGTTTCGATTGTCAAGGTGCCGGGCTTTGTATGGAAATCGCTCAAACAATTTATGAGCCAGATCTGTATGATGACGGAATCGTAGATCTGGTAAATAAAAAGTCAGCTACGGTGATTGCAAAATTTTTTGATAGAACTTCTGGTCTTCCACTGGCGAATCATCCCATCTCGAACGCATCTGCGAAGATTGGGGCATTGCCAGGTATTTTACATCTAAACAATTCGACCACCAATGAAAAAGGCGAGCTATTTTTTGACTTTTCTCCTGTTTTAGTTCCCTCTTCAGAGTTTGGAAATGTATCTAATGCCGAGGTTTCAGGAGAGGTGGATGGAGAACAGCTTGAGGTAATTCGGCAAGTTGTTGTAAATAAAACTTCGGAATTTTTTGTGGGATATTATCCGGTTCATTCTCCTTGTATAATAGAATTTGCTTGCTATTTATCTACCTCCAAGAACAGTGTTGAGCTTCATGCCTTGCAAAGCGACCAATTTATGCGCGCTACTTTCCCGGTGCCCGATGTACCTGAAAGAGGCGTGTATGTTTCAGAGCAGCAGTTCCCGGGCAATGCATACGACCCGATTAACAAAAAACGTGGGTTTGAAACTGATCGAGATGATCTTCTTAAAATTAAATCAGTAAGTTTGCTCAATGGAAATGTAAGTTTGGATAGAGTCACTGCCATAGTTTCTGGCCCGACCTTCGGAGTTTCTAGTTATTTCGAATATGCAAATAGAATTGATTGCGACGAAAGCCCAGGAAGCCCAGGGGAGCGCATTAAATGCAATTCTGCGCAGGTTGGCGCCGCCCCGATTGCTGGCAGGATCGCAGTGATTCAAAATGGAGTGTTTGCGGCGGGGGCTCACGAACTAGGGCATAGTCTTTGTAACGCCTTTAATGGAAGGTCCGGATGTGCAACAGATCCTCTACTTACCAGTGCGGATTTTAGTGCTTGGATACATGAGAATCCCGCAAATCTAGTGGATGGATTTCGAACGCATTTTGATTCGAGCTTTTTTGGCGGATATGGACCGGTAGATGGTCGGATCCCTTTAATGCGATATGGACTAAGCTCAAATGAAGCAAATGCTGCCCTTTGGGGGATGGAAGGAGCTTCCTCGGTTTGGATAGATCGCGCATCTTACCTCAATATGCTTTTTCGGTTACTTAGAAACCCCGATAGTCACGGAAGAGCGGGTCGTGTAAAAATATATAGTTTTGCTGCGGATATCGTAGTTGATGCATCGGAGGGGCAGCTAGAATTGAAATCACTGATAAAAGTGCAGAATGTTGAAGTTCTTCCTCAAAGTGAAGGACGTTTTAGGATAAGCGGATTTGATCGAAGCAACAATTTAGTATTTGAAACCTACAGTGACTTCGTTACGGATAGGATTGAAGAGGAGGCGCGGACTAGCCTAGTCGCTAGTATTCCTTTAGATTTAAATGTCGAACGGGTTGTCATCGAAGATTTGCAAGCGTCTTTTCAGTCGATCGTCTTTAGGCCAAATATTGAAGCAATTAAGACTTTAATGACTTTAATTCCTAAAGCTGGATTTTCAACCAGCACTCCGGATAAATTTATTGATAATGTTTTTAGTGAGCTTGCTAGAATAGGTCAAATGTATGATGCGGGAAGTGTCGTTTCGGGAGATAGGGGGTTGACGAAATTGATCGGTTCGGTCTCGGCTAGTTTAAAACCTGTATTTGCAAGTAGCTCGCCAGTTCATCTAAATCAGGTAGGAACTGTGAGTTCTGTTTCGGTTACCGCCGCTAGTATTGCTTTAATCTCAAAAAGTAATAATTTGAATCCATTTTTTGAGATAGATTCTACGCCGATTTTTTTGGAAGAAGGAAGAGTTCAGTTTCATGGCCGAATTCTTACTCATCCGGGAAGTGGGTATAGGATATTATTGACTTCAGTTGCAGATAATAAAGCGGCTACTCTAAAGGTAGATGGAAACAATTTCACGATTTTAACTCAGCCTATCTTGGCGCCAAATTTTGTACTTTCTGTAGATTCTTTCATTGTAGAGCGACGATCTGAGAGGACGTTGTTAAATGCTAGGCGGACAATACAAATGAACATTGCGCACGCCTATAAAGAGCTTGAAGAAGCTGTGGATCCAGCCTTAATTAAGGTGCTGAAAGCAAAAATTATAAAAGATGAAAGCAAGGTTCTCGAAATTGATCGGAAGGTACTTTCGATGCGAAAGAAGGTCGGAAACACTTTTTCGAAAGTTATCGGTGAATGATGAATGTTTTGAATTTTCGTAGAATCCTTCATGTTTTATTTTTCGCATTTGCTTTTGAGTGTTCGAGTGTGGCTGAAGATAGACGAGTTCGAACGATAGAAGTCGCGTTTTCCGCCGATTACTCACGCAAGCCGATTGTCGATGACGTGAAAGCACGTTTTTCACTTCATCACAATGAAAGTGATCAATTGAAAAAGTATGATTCGAAGATGCATGCGGTGCGCATTCAAATTTTAGACACCAAAGAAAAGGTGTTGCTAGATTTAGGGGAAGAATATTCAGATCGAGTTTTCATGGCTAGTGAAAAGCCTGGCGCTACGGGTGTGATCTCGTGGGAAGCGAAGGAGAATTCCTATTGGTTTGCTTTAAAAAGCGCTGAATCAATGGCCTTTTTGCGAATTTTCTTCAACGGAAAGCTTCGATATCAAAGCTCTCTTTCAGCGCTTATAAAAGAGGCTTTTAAAAAGGAGACGGAGGAATTTTCCTATAAGTGGACTGGTAATAATTCGAAGAAAGAGGTCTATTGCCAAAATCTAAAGGCCATCTCTGTTTTCGATGAACCCAAAAAAGAGTTAAAGCAGAAATTCGCTTACTTCCAAGACTGTGCAAAAGAAATTTTTAAGTTCATATCTTGTGGATAATCGAATTGTCTGTGGTGGAGTGGACTGCGCCCCTGATGAAAGTTAAAAGAATTGAACCCCACCATGCATGCTTGCAGAGAACGTGCTCTGCGTTTTTATAGATCCCAAAGTATTAAATTTTAATTATTTTCATGTATTTATGCGCCCTGCATATGCCTGTAGAGTCGACCTTCGAATTTACGAATATTCGTGCAGGCTTTTATTCATTTCCCTGCACTCAGGTCCCACCACCGTCCAATCCCTAGGATCCTTCCTGGTCGCGAATCCGCTGAGAACGGCGATCCCTTCAAGGATTTTGTTATCTCGTTCCGCTGCGCCTCTGGCGTGGGGAAGGCCGTGACAAACGCCCTCTCTTTCTCAGACCACTCAGCCGCCTCCCTCGCCTCGCGTTCCCACTCCTCGCGAGCAATCGCTGCATCTCTCTGCTCTCGTTCAAGTCGGCTGCGGGCAGTTTCGCGGTGAGCGATCAATTGCCTGAGCACGCTGTCCATTGCTTTCGCCAGGTATGCCAGCGGCGAATGGCAGGGCTTTGACGATTCTCCGGATTGGATTCCTTTCTCTAGCAGGAGTTCGAGGCAATCGGAGATCTGCTCCAGTGAGTAATCCGTCTTGAGCCCCTTCAGAGCTTTCCATTCGCTCGCTCTCTTTCGCGCCGGCTTGAGGTCGGAAAGGTATTTCGCCAAAGGCTCTGGAAGCTCGGAGAGAGAGTTTTTATATTTTTTAATATCTTTAAAGGGGGTCGGATCTCCGACCCCCGCCGGGGCCGCTTTTTCGACCTGGGGGTCGGTCAGATTTCCTGCCTGGGTCGGAATTCCGGCCGGGGCCGGGCTCGCGACCTGGGTTCCTTCCTGTCTTTGCGTTGTTTGATCCCAGCCTTCAGGTAGAATCAGGCCCAGTTGATTTGGTCGGTGCTGGTCGCCTTGTTGCTTTTCAACCACGCCTTTCGTCACGAGTCCGGCCAAAGCCTCGAGAACGGCCGGCCCTCTCAGGCCCGTCTGTCGCTCCAGCACCGTTTTCGAGAGCGGAGCTAGCCTGCGCGAAAACGAGATTGTAAATCGCGCAATTATGAGTGCCAGTTTGATCTCATTGCGGGTGAAGTCCCCGCTCGCGAGCCTCATGAGAATCTCGTTCGGAAGCCGCGTGTAGCCGCGCGCGAGGCCCTCAGCGTGCCGAGCCGCCATGGCGACGGAGCTGTCCTGTTCGATGGCTCGCCTCGACACCAATGTCGCAGAGTTTTCGCTCTCTACGGGGCCATGAAGAACCTCGATGGGAATTCCGACCTGGGTTGGCGTTTCAACCTCGGTCGCAGTTTCGACCAGGGTAGCATTTACAACCGGGGCTTGAATCCCAGCCTCGGTCCAACT
>CAZTCD010000157.1:0-5796 GCA_964612065.1 uncultured Bdellovibrionales bacterium
CGAAGACGTCTATCCTCCGACGGAAACAACCGACTGCCAAGAGGAAGCCCACCAATGCCATCCTGGTCATTGTGGGGCTCTCGCTAATTCCGCTAGCCAAGTTCCTCTGCCCAATTCATTTGAAAGCCTACAACTCACCTCTGATTCCCTTCTAGGAAGCGCATATCTCGATATGGCGGGCGATCCCCCTCGAGGCCGGACCTAGCTAGTTCGCTTCATTATCATCCAGGCCCCAGCCTTAAGAGCGCACGCCTGGCACTACCCCCTGGAATGGCGGACCTCGTCCGCCCCAATCTAACAGAAGGAAAATTTTATGCTCAATGCACTCTTTGCGGCCTATTTGGCCACCACCCAGGCCCTAGCCGGCGCTTCTGGGGTGGAGTTTTCCAACCAGGAAATCTCCGACAGTAATAGAAACGCTGTTTTGATTTCGGAAACCGCCGCTACCTGCCTTTCCCGCACCTACGAATCCCATACAAAATTCTTCCAACAGAGGAAGTACTCCAAATACTACGGGAATCGGCATCCTAAGCATAAGACGGTCGAGGGTAGAAAGGCAGTGTTGCTAAAATTGCTGCCTGCTCTTGAAAAGAGAGTCCTACGTGGGGAGCGTGCGGCAATCCAAGAGCTCGATGCGCGCGAAAAAGAGCTAGAAGCAACTTCATGCATAGGACTCGCAATGAAATGCCTCGGCGAGGGTTTCAAAGCAGCTAACATGGGTGATACGTGGTCGAGAATCTGGGCGTGGGTAGGCCGCAAAGGTCCAGATGGCTCACCGTTGTTTTACGGAACTGACCTTCAAAAGGCTCTCGTTGATCTCGGCTGGAAATCTCTCTACTGGAACCCTGACCTCTCTCAGAATGAAACCTGGGATCTTTTAGAGAAAGACTTGAATCCACTGCAAGACGGAAAAGTTTGGAATCCCGTTTGGGGCGGTCACGTGCTTCGCTGGTCGGATGTACGCCGGAAGAAAAAATACTACGAGATTCCAGTGCAAGACATCCAGACCCTCGTAAACTTCGGCATTTCTCCTCCGGCTGAATTCAAAAAAGTTCCGTTTTTCCTTGGCACAGCCCACGCTGGTTATCACGTATTCCCTGGCTACAAAGGCAAAGTGATCGAGGCCCATAGCATGCGAGAATTGAAATCCAGTGAAAACCTAGAAGTGGGGGAGTTCAACCCGCTCAACCAGCCAATGAATGGTGTTCAGGGTGGAACCGGCGCGCCTCGCTGGACGAGAACTGAGCATTACCGTTCTGGAATGATGGTCGTACCTCCCGGATACATCGCCGACAAACCTTATACCCAGCCTGGACCGGCTCGCGATGCACCGATTTCCCAGCCGCCCGCGCCTCGCGATCAGTTCCCGCCCGAGGAAGAAGAAGATCCTTGGAACCGGCCGCGTCGGGGCTGGCCTTGGCGCTAGATAGAGTCTTTGCCATTTGATGACCAGCGGTGATCTACTCACCGCCGGTTCTTTCGATTTAAGCGCGCGTGATGAGACTGGAGTATCAACCTCAGTCTCATTTTTCGCGCCTTCTTTTTGAGACTTCAGTCTCAGAGTCTCATCGCGTGAGACTCACGCTTCAGCGCTGGTATCCTTTAAAAATAGCTGCTTAACCCTCAAAACCGCAGTCCTAGCTGTATGGCATGCTCTTGCTATCTCTCTCTTCAGAGGCGCTGAAGTCTCAGGCGAAGAGGGAGGATCAGATGGTTGGTTACGGTAGATGCCCGAGGTGCGGGCGATGGGCGATGGAGCACTTGCGCACGCACTCGCATTGCTGGGAGTGCAACTTCTTTCCTGAAGAAGAGACTAGTTATCGCATTTGGAACTTACTCGAATTTCGGCTGTCGCGCTTCGTGGCGCAACGAAGCGCCGGCCACAAACAGGCCGGCTTGGGCGCAGCCGGTCTAGAAATTCCATACCAGCAGGAACGCGACCTCATGTCGCCCGTTCGAGGCGTTTTATGAACGTTGACTGCGTGGAATTTTATTTTCTGACTACTGGAGAGCTGACACTGCCTAACGAAGAGCCGCTGAACCTCTGGAGTTTCATTGAAAAGAAAGAAGGGGATTATGAATAAGTTTTTCGACGTTGTGGTCGCGAAAGAATACGAGACGAACCAAGGAGGGAGGCTGGAAAAAAGGACGGCCTGGAACAAAGTGGGGCGGGCCTGGCCTTCGAGAAGCTCGGAGTCCATCAGCTTCGAGCTTTTTCTGATTCCGAACGTGCGGTACGTGCTGCACCTGAAGGATCGGAACCAGGAGCAAGTCGCAGAGCAAAGCCAGGGGGCGGAGAATGTTTAGGATAGCCATCTTCATTGTGGGGGGCCTCCTGGGGCCCTCCCTTGCCTTCGCATCCGTTGAATCCTCGCTGCTGGGGTTGAAGACGGTATTGCTAGGATCGATCCTGCCGATCTTTGCGGTGCTCGCTTTGGGCTTCTCGGCGTTCAGTTTCTTCACCGGAAATCCGAATGCGAAGCAGCACCTCGTGTACGCGATCAGCGGGGCCGTGATCTTGTTCGGAGCGCAAAGCATCGTGGACCTCATCCAGCGGGTGGTGCGATGAAAAACTGCCCGACCAGCAACATGAACCGCTCGAAGCTCTGGGGATTCGAGGTGAGCCAGATCGTGACTTCGTTCGGCGTTCTGGCCGCCTCGAACGTGCTGCTGAACATCCTGGGTGGCCCGCTCATTTTCTCCTGGGGCGTCGGGCTCGGAACGCTTGCCGCGCTTCGTTTGATCTCGGCGGGCCAGAAGGATGGGCACCTGGAGCTAAGCCTTAAGTTCGTCACGGAGCCGCACCTTTACCTGGGTCATAAGGACCGTCTGCAGAAGGACACAAAGGTGACTCATGAGTAGGGTATCGCTCACAAAAGCAGTAATCGGCGCAGCCTGGCTTAAGGATGGACTTATCGCAAACTGGGACGGCAGTTTCTCGAGGGCCCTTGAAATGGATCCACTGCCGAGTGGGGCACTGGAAGAGGGTTTTTCAGGCCCGATCGCTGACCAGTTCTTCGCGAAGCTGGGAGATCTCCTCACTCGGCTTCCCAACCTATTCGAAGGCCAAATTGTTTTCTCCAGAGCGGTATCGGAAAACGCCGGGGTACCGGGGCTGAGGACGAAGTTGTACCTTTTCGAAAAAATCCCAAAGCCGGATGGCTATTCCCATATTGGAGCGTTGGTGGGTGAGCTAAAAGGGCGCGCGGAACTACTCAGCCAGGATTCCTGGTACGCCCTTCTGGCCGGATACATAGGCGGCACGGTGGCAGAGGGCCGAATTCCCGATCTTGTATGGGAAAAAGATCACGTCCGAACGCCAGGGGGAGTTTCCCGGGTGCTGTCACTTACGGAGCTGCCTCAGCTTACCTGGAAAGGCTGCCTGCAACCTATCTTCGAGTACCCCGGACCCTTTCTCCTTTCTGTGAGGTTCCAGATTCCAGATCGCGGCAAGGTAAAACGACAACTGGAAACGAAACGGCGAGTGAGCCACGCCATGGCGGTTGCCAGCTCCCTGGAAGTCAGAAACATCGAATCCAACTCCGTGCTCCACTCGTCCGAGGAAACCCTGGAGCGGATCCTCGTGGAGAAGGAAACGCTTTTCGAGATCAGCCTCGGCTTGGTGCTTCACGGGTCTGCCGACGATACCCTTTCGGGAGGAAGGGAAATGGAGCGGCTCATCTCCGGGGTAGGGAACGCCGGACTGTTCATGGAGGGGGTAGGGGCGCTTCCTGTATTGCAAAGCCACATTCCGGGAAACCGCGCCCTCAGCATACGAAAACTGCCGGTCCTATCCGGAAACCTAGGGCACCTGCTGCCGATGCTGCTCGACTATTGCCGCAGCAACGATGCTTCCGAAATCCCGCTGAGGTCCAGGAGCAATGAAGTCTCTACCCTGAACTTCTTTTCGAAGGAAAACCTGAACTTCAATTCCTTTATCTGCGGTTCATCGGGATCTGGTAAGAGCTTTCTAGCCAATGCGCTGCTTTCGGCCACGCTGAAGGACGAACCGAGTGCCCGTCTTTGCATCTTCGATATCGGCGGGTCTTACCGAAAAATCGTGGCCTCGAAAGGAGGCAGGAGTTCGGCGCTAACTACCGATGAAGCTTCCGCGCTAATCGCCAGCTTCCTCAAAGCTCATCCTGTCGGAACGCAGCCGTTCTTCGCTGGTTTCCTCGAAACGCTTTGCGGCTCCGGAAACCACATTACGCATTCTCATCGGGTTGCGCTGGGTGAGCTGCTGCGTGAACTTCACGGCGAGCCATTGGAGATCCAAAGGCTGATCGCGAGCGCGAAGGGACGGCAGGAGGGGTTCTATCGGGAAATCGCCCATTGGCTAAAACCTCATACCGGGCTGGATAAGATCGAGTCCCGGCCAGATCTACTGGAGCTGATCAAGGCGCAAGTGTCGGCTTTCGACTTCAAAAACCTCGAAGCCGATCCGGTGCTGCAGAAATCCACGATCCTGCTCTTAACGGAACTGCTGTGGCGAGACTTGGAGCAGGGGAGGCATCCGCGCACCTTGATCGTTTTCGACGAAGTTTGGCGCTTCTTTGCTCAAAGCAAAGAATTTCTGGAAGAGCTTTACCGAACGCTGCGAAAGTACCGGGCCGGTGTAGCCTCCATCACGCAGAACATTGCAGACTACGGGGACGAAGCGTTCGCAAAAATGATTTTTTCTACGAGCTGCACGAAGCTTTTTTTGCAAGGAGGCGCTAGCGCCGACTTTCTCGGAAACACCCTCGACCTCCCCGAATCTGACATCCAACGAGCCCTGTCCGTGGCATCGAAGAAGCCTCACTACTCGGAAGTATTCGCGCTTACGCCCAGCATGAGCCAGGTGCTCCGCCTCTATCCCACAAAAGAATTCTACGACTTGGCAAATACCGAAAACATTGTCGAACAATAGAAAGGACGCACGCATGAAGAAGTTTTTCTTCCTGCCACTTTGCTTGCTATCGCTGTTTCAACCTCTGAGCGCTCGGGCCGATTTCTGGGGAGGCGACCTGCCTCTTTTAACGAAAATCGTGGCCAATACCCTCATGACGCTCTACGAGCTGGAACGCCAGACCTCGATGATGAGAGAGCAAATGGACGGCATCAAGGATCGAATCGATCGCGTGCGAACCATTTCGGAGCTCGTGCAGCCCTCCACCTGGGACCAATGGAGAGATCCAACGGAGGCCCTGCGGAGGCTCAAGATGGTCTACTACACCGTGCCGAAGGAGTACCGCTCAGAGAAAGCCGACACTATCGAGCAGGAGCTGTCGCGGGCCATGGCGACAATCTCGAAGATCAGCGGAGAAGCCCACACGACTTTCCGTTCCGGTAAGGAACTTGAACGTAGGGGCGCAGACGCGTCGCCCGGAGTCGCGCAGAAGCTGGCGGCTTCCGGAATCGGTACGCTGGTATCCATGGAGGCGCAGAGCCAGGTGATCCAGAGCCATATCACGAGCCTCCTGGCCCAGATGCTCGCCGACGCAAACGAGCGGGAAGCCAGATCGCTAGTGTCACACGGAACGGGCTTCATCGAGTTCTCCGGGAGCTTGAGCCAAAAGTCTGCTGCCTTTTCCGACCGCGCCCTCGCAGTAGGGCGGGCCGAATGAAGTACTCCCTACCTGCGGTAGAAGAATACGAAAAGTTGCTACCCGTCGCTCGGCAAATCTACGATCACACAAGCCAGCTTAGCTGGCAGATGCTCTTGCCTCTCTTCCTTGTGTCCGTCGCCATTGGCTACACTTCCGACCTCGGAATCGCCGGTTCGGTTTTGGTGCGCCTCAAACGCCTGGTGCTGGT
>CAZTCD010000158.1:0-5734 GCA_964612065.1 uncultured Bdellovibrionales bacterium
CCATTTACCGCTACGCCTGTGAGTTCACCTTTCTTCAGAAGGCCGGCACCACCACGCAGAGCTTCGATTGCACAACCCAAGCTGAATCCTGTGATCCGGATGGCACCACCACCAAGAGCTTCTGCCTGCTGAAGGCACGATTTCCCTACCATCTTTACTCCGACACCTATTCCACCAATTTCTACCAGAAGATTTCCGACAAGCTCTACAATGGCGGAGGCTCAGACAGGATCTGCGGTATGCAGATCAAGCAGATTGATTGCGTAGGCACCACCGACGATGCCTACGGCACGCCTTCCCCAAAATTCGGGCTCTTCGGCGAGCAAACCGGAATCTGGGACACATCCGTGAGCCTGGGCGCCGGCCCCGACCTGATTCCCTCGAGCTTCGGCTACGCTGCTCGCACCAGCTCCTCCACTAACGAATGCCCTCCCGGGCTGGAAAAGAGAATCTTCTACCGGGCTAATGGCACCGACGGCATCGTGACTTCCGACATCGCCCCCACCCACAATTTCACCTCTGGCCTGAGCGCCACGGAAGTGGGGCTCACCACCACCACGCCTGCCGTGTTCAATATTTCCAAGTATTCCGGAGGCACGGGAGGAAGCTGCAACGGCACTACCTGCCTGATCCCCAACTCCTTTGTCGCAGCGCCGGTGAAATCGTTCACCTATACGAGCACGGGACAAACGGAATTCTGCGTGATCCCTTCCGGACTGCTTCCTTAGTCAGAAAAGTTCGCGGAAAAAGAAAAAGCCCCAAGATCACTCTTGGGGCTTTGCTGCATCTGCGGCCAACAAATCAGCCGGACACTACTTCTGCTCAGCTTTGCGCTTGTCCTGGTACTTCTTGACCATTTCCTCTTGTACGTTGCGAGGAACGGCCTGGTACTGCGCGAACTCCATGGTGAACTCGCCCTTGCCCTGGGTGGCGGAGCGAAGATCCGTGGAGTAGCCGAACATTTCCACGAGGGGAACGAGGGCTTCGATCGTTACATAGCCTTCCATGGTGCTCGAGCCCTGGATCACTCCGCGGCGCTGGTTCACCTGGCCCATTACGGAGCCCTGGAATTCTTCCGGAGCCTGCACTTCGAGCTTCATGATCGGTTCGAGGATCTGCGGCTTGGCTTTGTCGTATACTTCGCGGATCGCGGCCATAGCAGCGATACGGAAGGCGATATCGGAGGAGTCCACATCGTGGTACTGGCCGTCCTGGATCTTCATGCGCACGCCCACCACCGGCATGCCGATGAGAAGGCCCTTTTTGAGCTGCTCCTGGAAGCCCTTATCGCAGCTTGGGATGTATTCGCGAGGGATGGTACCGCCCACTACTTCGTCCACAAACTCGTAAGGATTGTCGAGGTTGAGGGGCTCGATCGGCTCCATAACACCCATAACTTTTGCGAACTGGCCGGAACCACCAGTCTGCTTCTTGTGGGTATAGCTGAAGGGGGTGGCGGCGGAAATGGTTTCGCGGAAAGCCACCTGAGGCTTACCGGCCACCACCTCGCAATTGTACTCGCGCTTCATCCGCTCGATATAGATCTCGAGGTGGAGCTCGCCCATGCCGCTCATAATGGTTTCGGCAGACTCTTCATCGCGGGATACGCGAAGGGTGGGGTCTTCTTTAGTGAAACGGTTGAGGGCTTTGGAGAAATTGGCCTGGCCGCTCTTGTCCTTCGGAGCCACGGCGAGCGAGATCACCGCAGCAGGGATGAACATGGAGGTCATGGTCACGTGGGTTTTGCCATCGGTGAAAGTATCACCCGAGGCGCATTCCACGCCGAAGAAGGCGCAGATGTCACCAGCGCGGGCTTCTTCCACATCCACCATCACGCTGGAGTGCATGCGCACGATACGCGGGATCTTAATCTTCTTCTCACCCTGGGAGATATTGTAGATCATATCGCCCTTTTTCACGGTGCCTGAGTACACGCGCATATAGGTGAGCTGGCCGTAGCGGCCGTCTTCGAGCTTGAACGCGAGAGCCACGAGAGGAGCGTCAGGATCAGAAGGGATCACAACCTTCTCTTCCGCTTTGTCCTGGTCGAGGGCTTCGTTCTTCACTTCGGTAGGGTTAGGCAGGTAAGAGGCAACGCCATCGAGGAGCACCTGCACACCCTTGTTCTTGTAAGCAGAACCCATGAATACGGGCACAAACTTCAGGGCGATCGTGGCACGGCGGATACCGGCCTTGAGTTCTTCTTCGGAAATCGCTTCTTCCATCAGGAATTTTTCGGCGATGGCGTCGTCTACATCAGCCAGCTTGGAGATCATCTCCATGCGCTTCTCATCGGCGAGGCCCTGGAGTTCAGCCGGAATGGCTTCTTCACGGATGTTTTCGCCATTGTCGCCGTCAAAATAGATCGCTTTCATGCGAACAAGATCCACCACGCCTTGGTGCTGGTCTTCGAGGCCGATCGGCACTTCTACAGGGGCAGCGTTCAAGAAAAGCTTCTCGCGAATCGCGGTGATTACGCGGAAAGGGTTGGCACCGGCGCGATCCAGCTTGTTGATAAAGGCCAAGCGGGGAACGTTATAACGCTTCATCTGGCGATCTACGGTGATCGACTGCGACTGCACGCCCGATACACCACAAAGCACCATCACGGCACCATCGAGAACGCGGAGGGAGCGCTCCACTTCCACAGTGAAATCCACGTGTCCGGGGGTGTCGATCAGGTTGATATTGATGTCTTTCCACTCACAGAAGGTGGCAGCAGACTGAATCGTGATGCCCTTCTCGCGCTCGAGGTCCATCGAGTCCATCACGGCGCCCACGCCATCTTTGCCCTTCACTTCGTGAATGGCGTGGATCTTACCGGTATAGAAAAGGATGCGCTCAGAGAGCGTGGTCTTTCCGGAGTCGATGTGGGCGGAGATCCCGATATTGCGTACTTTTTCGAGCGAGTAGGTGGCCATTTACAATCCTGCGTTTTGCGCCCCAAACCAAAGGCGTAGCTGCTGTTTTTTCTTCTGAATTAAGTGGTTGGAATTGGACTTTTTGTACGAGACTTGGCGCGAAAACACAAGGTTTTCCTGGCTCTGAACCAAGCCTTGAATCCTGCGCCACCGCCATTAATTGACTTATTTGATACGATTAGCTATAAAGCCGCCCATGCGATTTTTAATCCTACTCGTGAGCCTCTCCTTCATCCCGTCCCTCGCTGAAGCAAAGGTGGATTTCAAATGTAAATCCGTAAACTTCAGCGATCAGATCAGCGGCTGGATCCGCTTCGGATATGGCGACCGCGGCAATTCCGTGGTGATGGAATACTGGAACGGCTACCCGCCCATCATCCTGGTGGAATCGGATCTCGACAACGGAACCGAAATCGAAGGAAATCAGATGCGTTATGTGTCCAAGGTGGACACCTATAACGGTGCCGTGGCTACGGTCGACCTCGAGAAAGGCTCTTCGAGCCTGGATAAGTTTATCGCCAGGACCGAAATACGCCTGATGAACCGCGAAACCCGGAAAGAGCGGGTCCTGAAATACGACCTATCTTGCATCCGGCACTGAGCCCAGCCGCACTCCGCATCCGGGAGTACCCCCCTTCAAGCTGACCACGTCAAAACCGGCGGAACTCTTTCGCGCTTGCAACACAAGCATCTTTGGATTGCCGAGAGCTACGGATCGATCAATCCAAAACACTCTGTGGGGCGGGATCACTCTGCTTTCCTCAAAGCCGGGGTTCTTGACCATAAAAAATTCCGTGCCCGGAAATTTCCAGCGCAGGCCCCAAAGCAGATGCTCCGCGGACTCCTGGCCCATATCCAGGCTTTCCCACCCCATCCAGGCCACCGGAGTTCCAACGCATTTCCCCGCGAAGATCTCTGTATTATGCAGAGTGAAGTCGAACATATAGGCCAGAAAGGCAAACCTGCGAACCGCCTCCACCCGCTCCGCGGGCAGATAACCGATAAACAGCCCCCCCACAACCGCAAGATAGGCCAGCCGCACCCTCCTCGGCACCGAAAGAGTCAACGCTCCCAAGCCGAGTGAGGAGATCGCAAAAAGAAAAATCCAGAGCACAGCCCCCAGATACTCCCCTTTCACGTTACTGAAAAAAAAGAGCGGGAGAAACAGACAGGATCCCAGGGCCATCAATCGAAAGGCCTGCAGGCCGCGGTAAGAATACAAAAGCCCGATAGCCCCCACGGAGAGCAGTAAAGCCGCTCCCAGAAACCAGCCCCAACTGTAGAAGGGATGAATAACGAAACCAGGCAGAAAGGCCCGCGAAAAAAAGAATGAGAGAGACGACGCCACCCTGACCGGATCTATATGAAAAGAGAATCCCGCCAGGGATCCTCCCGCGGTGAATAGCCCGCTCCACCAAGCGAACGGAGGAATGGAAAGAGCGAATGCAAGAAGCACCCTGGGTGGCACCCTTTTCCACAGAAAAGCCAGAGCAGGGAACGCAACAGCCCATTCCTTCACCAGAAGGCCCGCCCAGAGCCAGGCGAAGCTTGCGCCCCACTGATTTCGCTCCACCGCGAGAAGAAATCCCAGAAGCACAAAAGGGAAGGCGGCATAATCAAGGGCGTTCACATAATACAGCGGGAAGGCCTGAAAAGGAGAATGCATCCAGGCGAGAGCCAGCAGCAGGGCGATAGCCCTGCGGCCCGTTAAAAGATCGAGCCAGCGCCAGAGAAAAAGAGAGCTGCCACCGATCAAGCCAAAGGCCGTAAGTTTCCAGAGAAAGTGGCCGAAAGGCAAACGCGGGAACAGCCAATAGGGAAGGCGCACCGATAACGGGCGGAAGTAAGTGCCGCCCAGGGGACTCCATACGTCGAGAAAACTGGCGTCGCGAGTCCAAAGGAGCCAGGTGAAATCTTCGGCATAATACCCGGACCGGAAAGCGCCGGAGTAAAGAGCCACAAAAAGGATAAATCCGGCGGCCAGCGCAACAAGGCAATCGCGCTCCTGGAGCGAACCCTCGCGAAGCCGACCCAAAAAGCCTTTTACTGCCCTCATTAACCTCTGTTTTCCGGCATACATTTCATGGATAACGCATGGATCTCTTTGTCCATCATATCACCCATGGAGGCGATCACAAGGCGCTGGCGCGCCAGAGGCGTAAGCCCATTGAAACGCCGGGAGGAAATCTCCACGTAGAAATGCCCTCCCCCGCCGGCCGCTTTGTGCCCGATATGCATATAGCTCTGGTCCTCCACCCGTAATTCCGAGGGCTCGAACTCCCTTTTCAGAATCTCTTCGATTTTTCCGGCGGTGGTGGTTGAGTCCATTTTTACCTCAGTGGCGGTAAGGAAGATCGAGTGTCAGCTCCCGGCTTCCCTCCCGGCTCGAAAGATAGCATTTCTCGATCACTTCCACGCAAGCAAAGCTTTCGCGGATCTCATCGTTCACGAATTCCTTTCGTTCGATGCATCCGAGCATTTTGTCGAACATGGAATTGAACCATTTGGTGTGGGAGGCATCCATCCAATCGCTCTCGATGGCGAACTTTTCCACCGTATGGTCTCCGCTGCCGGCGTGAGAGCCGGTATGGGGGAAGCCTACCGAAATCTCGGCATCGTCATCGGCCACGAAAACGGAGCCCTTGGTTCCCTGCACAGTGTAGATCACCTTGCGCATTCCAGCGGTCCAGGAAAGGTAGGCATGGGCGAATCGGCGGCCGGGAAACTCCAGAGTAACGGTAAGATTGTCTTCGGTATCCCAGTCCTGGGATTGCTTCACCGCTTTTGCCGTGAGGGAAAGCGGCAAACCAACC
>CAZTCD010000159.1:0-5732 GCA_964612065.1 uncultured Bdellovibrionales bacterium
CTACGCGGAGAAGACGCTCCTGGTAGGCGCGCGCTTCAGGCAATGAGATTCCGAGCTTGCGGGCCACGTATTTCAGGTCCGGCTCGAAATCGGCGAGCTTCATCAGCTCCAGGATCGCGTAATGCCTCCAGTCCTCGATCACCTCAAAGGCATCGAGCGGAATGGAGACGAAATTCTTCTTGGGCGCCCGCTCTTTCAGGGCACGTTTGCGCGGAGGATTGGCGAGCTGGTAACGCTCGATCGTGGAGAGATCGAGGTTCAGGCTTTCCCCGAAAGAGCGGATCATTTCGGCGGATATCGGGCGCTGCCCGCGCAGGATTTTGGAAAGGCGGGAGTGGTCCACACCAAGCTGGCGGGCGAACTTTCGCAGGGAATAGCGGGGATTCCGGCGGATCCGGGCCACGAGCTCGTTCTGGAGCAGATCGCGGAAAGTGGCCGCGGTAGAGGAGGGCTCGGGCCTTTCGATCCGGCGGATCGGCTCACTGCTGCTGCTGGGCGATGGGGTGGTTAAGTCACTCATTTGCCGAGCATATTACTCAGGATTAATGGGTCCAGCAAGAATTTTGTACCCGTATTGGGTACGATGATTTGTACACACTTTTTAATAGTAATTTCAATATTTTACAAGCTGGAATACATGCCTGTTGATGGATCGAGGCAAAGACCAGGAAAGATCGGGCCATTTTTCCCTGCGGTCCAAGGATTTAACAGAAACCGCTGCAACCTCTCGTATCTGAAAGCGAACTCGGCAGTTCATCAACAGGCATGGGGGCCAGCTAAAAAAGAATAGTCCCGGCTTTTCGGCCGGGACTACAACCCTCTGATCTGACTTTCGGAACTCTGAATGAATTTTCGTAACTAGGTCTTCTGTCGGTTTACTCCTTCTTCTCTCGGGATTTCTCGTTCAACAAACTCGCGGCCTTTCGATCCCTCTCAAGGCAGGGCCTTGGTGCGCTTCATGATCACCACGCTCTGCCGGCTCACGCCGTTTTCATCGATGGCGGTAACCTGGAGGTAGTATACGGTGTCGGGCATCAGTCCCTGCACGCCCACAATCTGTTCCGTGGCGGGCTCGTGCACTACCACTTGAGCCACAGAGAAGTCGGTATCGCTCAAACCCAATCGGAGCACGGCCACTGTAGGCACCTCGGTTCTCCAGATGGCGGCAATCGCGGTTTCCTGGGTGGTGGCATCGAATCCGAATACCGACCAGGGAGGCACGATTCCTTCGTCCTCACCGCCTGTATTGGTGTCGGTGTTCGTGTCGGTGCCGGCATCGGTATTGGTTTCGGTTTCCGTGCTGGTTTCCGTGGCGGTATTCGTTTCGGTACCGGCACTGGTTTCGGTGCTGGTTTCCGTGGCGGTATTCGTATCGGTATTCGTTTCTACTTCAGTGGACGTTCCGGTTTCAGTATCGCCTCCGCCCCCGCAATCGTTCTTGCCCAGGGTAAAGATTCCGGCTTCGCTCATGTTGCCCCGGTAAACCAGCACTCCATCACGCTGGCTGCCTGAGTATCCTGCGGCGGAAACCGCCACTCCATAGGAACCTTCATCGAGGCCATATACCGCGAACTGCCCGGTGGCGATCGTGGAGTTCGAGGTCACGATTTCACCATCGCCATTGATCACGTCTACCGTGGCATTATTCACGGGAAGATCATCGCTGGAATCTCCAGGAGTGCAGCTATCGCTCAGCACCAGCCCGGCGATACCGCCGTGAATGGTGCTGTTGCCCACGCGAATCACGGGCTTGAAGAGGAAGCCCTTGGCGTCAGCCATCGAGGCCGGATTTCCCTGAGCCACGAAGCTCTTGGCCACGTCGAAATCGAGCATGAGCTCAACCATGCGGCCGGTAACGAGCTCGATAGCGGGCTCCACGAAAACCTTCAGGCCACTCTGCTCGCCGCTAGGAATTTTAAGAGGAAAAACACGCCCGTCCTTGAGCGTGAGTGAAGCGGAAGAAACGATGAGACGCATCTGGCGGATGCTGCCGGTAGTGCCGTTCACCCGGCCCAAAACGCGGGAAATACCGCCGCGGAGCTCGAGAAGATTGATCGTTTCTCCGGCACCTCCGAGGCTTACCCATTTGTTGTTAATCTGTGCTTCAACGCCGTCGAGCACGATGTCGGCCCGGGCGAACCAGTCGAGCTTCCCTGGAGCATCGCTGAGCTTCACCACCACTCCCTCTGTAGAGGAGGAATCGGAGGAAGAATCATCGGATCCGTTGGAAATGGCACCGCAACCGAACAGGGCCAGTCCGAAGGTGACCATGGTTCCCAATACGAATGCTTTACGGCAGTAAACTCGCATCCTCCTGGATAGCGGGCTCTCCATACTGATTTCGAGCTGCATCGTGTTCATATCCGTTTCCTCCGTGTTCTTGAAAGGAAGACGAAACGGATCGTGAATTAGTTTCTACAGTGTTAAAATAAATTTGTATTCCTGAAAAATTAATAGGTTAGTGGCGATTTTTATGGGGTGTAGCTATCCTGAAAGGGAGGAAAATGCGCCCGCGACTCCTGCTTCCAATCCTATTTTTCCTGAACACCAGTCTCGCATTCAGCGCAGAAGCGAGCCTGAAAAATGCGCTCGCCCTGGCTAAGGAAGGCAGGAACCAGGAGGCAGCCCTGGCTTTCCGATCCCTGTTGGATAGCGATCCGTCCAATCCAGTTTATCTATTCAATTTCGCCAACACTTTGTTTGTGGCCGGCCGATACGAGGACGCCTCCTTATATTATCGAAAGGTAACGGCCACGAAATCTCCCCTCGCTGTTCCGGCACGCCTGTATCTGGCGAAAAGCCTGCGAAAGCTGAAGCGCTATAGAGAGGCCGCAAAGAGCCTGAGCCCTCTGGAAACGCAAAAGCTGCCCCCCGCCCTGAGCCGCGCACTGGCGGAAGAAAAAGCGGAACTGGCAAAAGCCCGAGGACGGAAGGCAAGCCGGCCGGAGGCGGAACTGGCACTGGAAGAATTCAAAAAAGGCCGCTACCGCGAAGCCGCCGAAAAGCTGCGCGCAGAGGCCAGCATTCGCCCGCAAGCCGAACTCTATCTGGCGCTCGCCCTGGCCGAAGTGCGGAACGGCAGGCCCGTGGAAGCAGAAGACGCCCTTGTGCAGGCTTTGGCTTTGAATCCCTCGAAAGATCTCGAAGAGAGCTCAAGGCTCCTGCTCCTCCAGCTGCGAGAAGGAGCCTGGGTGCCCGCCCGCCACTTGATTCCGGAAGCCAGCATAGCCGCCGGCTACGACTCCAATTATTATGCCGACGCCGAGAACGCCTTTGAAGAACCCACCTCCAAAGCCGTGCTGATGCTGAATGCTGGCGCCCGCCACATACTCAAGGAACGGGAAGGCTTCCTCTGGCAAAACCGCTACGGCCTTGGATGGGAAGGCCCCACCTCCCCCACCAACGACCGCACCCTCAACTACGGCCTGGAAACAGAGGTGATCCTCGGCAAGAAAAAACAACTGGCCTCCGCATGGCTCCGCTTCGACCACTACTTCCTTCCCGGCACCACCTACTATTACCAACCTGCCATCGGCTTTCGCGGCCGAACCCTCCGCGGCCATACCGAGCTCGGGCTCGACTACAGCTTCTCCCTCCCCACCGCCACGGAAGCGGCCTACGGCTTCCTCTCCGGTCCCGTGCATGACCTCCATGGAAGCGCTTCCGTTCGCAACGGCCCGGCGGTTTACGGAATCGGGCTCTATTACCAATATGCCGGAAGCGGCGATCTCTCTTCCGACACCGCCCTGGTTCCCCTGCGTAACCACGGCTTCGGCCCCTCGGCCTTCTACCGAAACCTTCTCGCTCCAAGGCTGGAGCTTTATGCAAGGCTCTCTTATCGTTTCCGCACTTACACCACCCTCGCACGGCCAGGCGATCTGAAACGCAAAGACCACTGGAAAGCGCTGCTGGTTCAACTGGAACAATACCTGGGTTCCGGCTGGCGCGCTTCGCTGGGGGCCTCTTTGGCGTTTAATGCTTCCACTTTGGGCGCCGATGCTCCCGACGACAAAAACTACACCCAGTTCTCCTTTCTCAGCGCGCTGGCATGGAGCCTTGAATGAAGAAGATCTCACGCGAAGAACTCGGCACCCTGGTACGGGCCGCAAGATCCGGCCGGGAGGCGGATTTCACCGCCCTGGTGCGCGCCACGGAAAGAGACCTTTTCCGCTTTCTGGTTTTTCTCACCGGAAATCGCGCTCTCGCGCAGGATATCGCCCAGGACACCTACATAAAGGTTATTGAGAATCTCTCCCAGCTTCGGGAAGATACGGGCTTTTCCTCCTGGCTCCTCCGCACCGCCAAGAACCTCTACCTCGACCACCTGAGAAGCCCCCGCAACAGCGCCCATGAAAACTGGGAAGACCTCACCCATCTCTCCGTGGACTCCTCAGGCAGAGAGGCGATGCGGGAATTGCAGGATCTCCTGCAGCCACTCGGCCCCGACGACCGCTACGGCCTGCTCCTCGTATATCTCGAGGGCTACTCCTACGCCGAGGCCGCCGATCGCCTCGGAATCACCGAAGACGCCCTCCGCTCCCGCCTCCACCGCCTAAGGAGCCAGATAGGAGGATCCAAGTGATTGATTTTAATGGATTTTTTTTATTAGAAAATCTCACCCTGAGTGAAACGAACCGGCTGTCTGATTCGTCTAGTAGACAGGAGAAGGGCAGGAGCGATCGATGAACGATTTTCCCAACAAAGAAGAGCACGATAAGCTGCAGCGCTTGTTCGCGCAGGCGAGCGCCGTTCCTCTCGACCCTCCCCCCTTTCTTGCCACCCGGGCCGCCGCGCACGGGGCCGCGATGCACCGCTCACGCCGGCAGCTTTTTTTCTGGCGCTTCCTTAGCGCCGGGCTGGCTTCAGCCTTTGCTATAGCTTTCGTATTCGCTTCTTATGGCCCTTCTTCCCACTCCAACCGGCTCGCCGCTTCCGTGAACAAGCCTCACGTGGTGATGGTGAAGGTGCAGGAGCTTCCTTCCCTGGCGGCGGCCGAGATCGAGCTTCCCGAAGGCGTCTACTTTTATTCCGAATCCATCCCCGGGCTGAAGGAGAGGCGTGAGCTCAAGCTGGCCTGGGCTCCTGGCGCCAAGCCCTACCTTCCCTTTGTGGTAACCGGCGATTCCGAAGGCATGCGTCAGGTGACCGTGCGCTTGCGTGATAGCGACGGAAAAGTTCTTGAAGAACGAAAAATCGAAATCTTGTTCCGCCGGGAGCGCTCATGAGAATGCTGAAGCTTCATAAAACCGCGCTCCTGCTGCCTTTGCTGCTGGCGCCCGCTTTCGCCTTCGCCGAAGACACGGTGATCTTCGCCGCCGACGAAACCGATCTTCAGGCTTTCGACCGGATGCTGTCCGAACAGGAACAGAAAAAAGACCGAACCAGCAACTCCTTCGGCCAGGCCGTGAAGGAGCAGGCTGAATTGCTGCAAGCGGAAAGGCCCTCCGGCCCCTCGATGGGCTCCTGGGTGCGAGAGCAGCGCCGAAATAAACAGGGCCTTTCGGGAGAGAACGCTTCGCCCGGGAAGTCCGGAGAAGCCCGAAGCGCCGTGAACGAAAAATCCAATGCCTCAAATGCCGGCAACAACGGCAAAGCCTTAGGCAAGGGCAAGAAGAAGTAGGCTTGCCGCTTAGGTCAATTCAAGTTCCAATACCCATATGAAGCTCGTGTCGTGCGCCCTATGCGTCCTCGTCCTTCTTTTCCCCGGCCCTGCTTCCGGAACCGAACCCTAC
>CAZTCD010000160.1:0-5670 GCA_964612065.1 uncultured Bdellovibrionales bacterium
TCCAGCCTCATCTTAGTTTCAAGCTCAGCGAGGATATCAGTTCCCTCTTGGTCGTTTCCTATCTTGCGTGGACGGGAACGGGAGCCACCTCCACTGCTGGCTGGTACAGCAACCAGGTGCATGGTGGCTCAGCAAATACCGTGGCAGGCACTGCTGTGGGAAATACCAATTCCGTTTCGATGGACAATGCCCGCCAATGGCATTTTCTCAGCGATACCAGCCTTCCCTACAAGCTTCGCTTTGTGGCGGAATATGTACTGAACAAAAAGGTGATGTATGGCCTCCGCAATCAGGCTGCTACGGGAGCTTCGGTTCCTGTGGAAACAGACCACGATGCCCTGGCGCTTGCGATCGGCTGGGGAAAACCCAAAAAACTAGGGGAATTTGGTTTGACCTATGCTTATTCCAATAAGGGAATCGGCTCGGTGATTGGTACCTTCACGAACGGTGATGTGGCTCCTGATAACAAGAGCCATCTCTTCGAAGGAAAATACATGGTGGCCGACGGAGTGAGCCTAGGCATGAAGGCCCAGTGGCACAAAGAAAAGGCCAAGCTCGGAGGGGACGGACAGCCTCTCGCTCCCCCGAACCAGGGACGAGAGCAGTCCGGCCAGCGGTATGAGTTTATTGCAGGAGCATCGTTCTAGGCTTTGGTGGGGATCCTGCTGATTCTGTCGTTTAAATAGGTGAATTTATCTCAACCTTTCGCCGCTTTTTCGCTATAAAGCGGAAGTCCAGTTTGTTCGGGCGTAGCTCAGTGGCAGAGCACCACCTTGACACGGTGGGGGTCAGCGGTTCGACCCCGCTCGCCCGAACCAATCTCTTATTCCCTGCTTTGCGGCGGGCGATTCTTGGCTGTAAAATTGTGGGGTGAGCGAAAAGCGCCCTTTGCCAAATTTATCTCTCAGCTTGTTGGAGCGTTGCTTCGCCCGTACCTTTCAGGCTCTAAGGGAGGCCGAAAGAACATCCGCAGCGAGAGAGCTGTCGCGAATCGCAGGCAGCGGCGGAGTGCTGGATCTGAAGAACTTCCCTGCTTATTTGGAAGAGCGAAAATGGCCGAGGGGGAGGGGGTTTATCCCGGACCTTTCCCGCCTTGAGCTTGAGTTGAAGATAGCGTCTTTGGCTCCCGATTTGCCCACCTGTGGATTTGAGAAGGTAACTACCGCCACGGAGCCGGAATGGTATAGCGCCCGTTTTCGGTTCGATCCGGGACATCGGGTGTTTGAATCGGACTGGCCGCTGGACCAGGTGTTTGCCAACCCCAAGTGTGAATACGAGCAATCGCCCGTGGTTTTGCTGATCCATAGAAAAGATGGCAGGACGCAATTCCGGCCCCTGGGATGGAATGAAGCTTCGTTGCTCAAAGCCCTGCAGCTAGGAGTGCCTCTAGGCAGGATCCTGGAGCGCAGAAATGGCCCTGATTTCGATGCGATGACTTTTCATCGCTGGATGGAGGCCGGCCTCCTTCGGGCGATCGATTGGGCGCCTGTACAGAACTTAGACAGTTTTCCAACCTGAAGACCCCCTAAAATCGATCTCATTTCCATCTTAAGCCTGGCATGAATAGTGCTCCTTGCGGCGCGCCGCCTAAGGAGTTTCTATGAAGATTCAAGAGCTGACATTTATTTCTCTTCTGGCCTTCGCCGCCATAGCTTGCGGGAAGAAGGATGAAGCAAATGTAGATGCGTTAGCAGTGGCAAGCCCGGCGCCAGTATATCCGATCGGCACGAATCCATTTCCCTGGCCCAATACAAATAACGATCTCGCTGGGTTCTGCCAAAGTTTTCAAGGGCAGCTTACCAACAATATCTGCAAGATTGAGCGAGTATATTCCAACTCCAGCTGGATGAATGTGAATATGCAATGGGGGCGCCTGACTCTTCCCTTCGGCGTTTATCATGGCGAAAGAGTGAGCCTGAATGTTTCCGGGAACCCGCGAGTTTATGTGGGGAACGCCAATTATGGCGAGGGTTCTATTTCCTTTGTTTCCTATTCCACGGGCTATCTTTCTTTCGAACGATACTCTTCCACCTATAGCGTGAATCAAGTGCGGGTGCAGACCTGCTTCAGCGCGCCTCAACAAAGATCGACTTGTAATTGAGAAGGAACTCCAGCGAAACGACCCTCTACTCGTAACGTGAATGGAATAGCCAGATGAAAAAGAAAATCCTCAGCGCATGCATCGTGATTGGCGGAGCCGCGGCAATATCGGCAGCCAGCGTGGCAAATATCGAGCCCTACGATCCGATCCCCCACGGACTGGATCGGAAAAAAGCGCCTATTGAAGATTTTTGTGAGAGGCACTGGGGAACTCTTAGCGCAGATATGGCGGTTTGCCGGTTTGAGCAGACCCACTTCTTCCATTTGAGCGCGGTAGGTGACGCGCAAATCAGCAGCGGGATTCCGGTGCTATCCGGAGACATGATTCGATTTGAGGCAACAGACGGCGCTGTGCCGATAGTGGGCAAGGTGCGTTACGACGGAGTGGACGATGAGTTTGTGGCAGGTAGTGAAGGCTATCTCGCTTTTCGTGCGCCAGGCGGATCCCGTTTGGTTATGCTGAAAAAGGTTCGCCAGTTCCGTTGCTATGAACAGAACGGTAGCTCGGTAAAAGCCGTATCCTGCAAGGATTAGTTCGCGGCTGGTCGTCTGTCACGCTTTCAGCGGCTGGTCGTCTGTCACGCTTTCAGCGGCTGGTTGTCTGTCACGCTTTCAGCGTGAACGGATTGAAGTCAGTCTTATAATCATAGTGGTCTACGTGCTCGGCACGTTTCAGCCAGTTCACGGCAAGGTAGGTAAAAGGGGTAACCGCCGCCTCCCAAGCTGTTTTTAGGGCATAGTTCGCGAGCATTACCTCGACCAGTTGGTTGTTTGGCCAAAGACCGTAGAAGGCGATCGGATAGAAAATCGCCGAGTCCACGGCCTCGCCCACGATCGTGGACCCGATCGTTCGCATCCATAGGTGCTTCCCTTTGGAAGCCACTTTCATCTTTGCCAGCACATAGGAATTACAGAATTCTCCGCAGAAAAATGCGACGAGCGACCCGGCCACAATTCTCCAGGTGCCTCCAAAAACTGTTTCGAAAGCGGCCTGGTGGGGCCATCCCTCGGCAGGAGGAAGCGCAAGGATAAACCAGCTCATAAATGAGGCGAAAATCATCGCGGCAAAGCCGGCCCATACAACCCGCCTTGCCCGTGCATAACCATAAACTTCCGTTAGCACGTCCCCGAAAATATAACTGATAGGAAAAAACAGCACTCCGGCCCCGAAGCGGAAATCGAAGAGGGATGCTTGTTTGCTGGCACCGATCAAATTCGAACAGAGCAGCACGCAAACAAATGCAGCCATCACGAATTCAAAATACCGAAATTGCCTGTTTTCCATTTTCTTACTGAGCTCCCGCCGAGGGCAAATGCTTTGATCAAGCCGCCCTGCGAGATCGGAAGCGGGCTTGATCAAGAGCCTGAGCCTCAATTTTTCTTAGCTCTTTCTTATCAGCGCTAACCTGGAGAATCGAGTGCATTTTCCCTTCTCCGGGATCCATTGATGTGCGCGACTTGCAGTGGAATATTGGATCCGCGGTTTCCGAAACATGGGAGGACTCGCCAAAAAATAAAACCGTTCCTGGCTGAGCTTTTTGACGCAGATCCAGCAGCAGGGAGAAGTCATCAGAGTCGATTTCCACGGCGGATTTATGCCATTTGCTGTTTCTGAGCTTTACGGGGCTCGATACGAGGCGCACTCCACAATATCCAAGGGGCCAGTAGGAATCCTTGCTCGTAAGGGCTTTCGAATGCCGCTCCAATGCGTTTGCCAATAGAATGCTCACTCGTTCCGGGCCCAATTCTTTTAGGAAGGGATTTCGAAATTCCTTCGGGGAGATCACCCAGAAATCATCTCTATTGTCTTTCGGTATGAATTCGTAGGCCGCAGCGATGGCGGTCCATGCTGATCGAAGTTCCGTCCGGTACGCCTGCCAAAGCCGGGAAAATGTAGGTGACTTGCGCAGTTGATCCAGGAAGGGACCGGCCGGAATACAGTCACCGCCCAGTACTACCCGGGTACCGGACTCTCTTTTCTGCCTGAAATGTCCCCAGTGATCCAGGTCTTCCACGGCCAGTGCGTCGGCCTGGCGCGCGATGCTCATCAGGTGATGGCTCCAGTCCTCGGCTACGTGCTGAGATACGCCGGTAAGGATCTCCAGGGAAAGCGTGTCTACAAGGCGATGAAGTTGGGTGGCGTCGTTTGGAGGAATGCGTTCACCTTCGTCTGCCATCATGCAGACTACTGCGCGCACTTTATTTTCCTGGGAAAGAGGGATAGCCAAGCTGCTGTGTTTCAAGCCTTGGTTTTGCAAGTCCTGGCCTAACTCTTCGGCCACAGGCGCATACAGCATCTGGCCCTGTTTGCACACCCGACGGAGGAAGGGCCCGAGCCTGCGGGGGTCGGCTCGCTGGTCTGCTGGGATTGCGTCGGGCCCTGAGGAGGCGAGGACCAAGCCAGAGTCGTCTTCCACGGAAATTACAGACACTCTGGCTGCACCCCATTCTTCCTCCACGAAATCGCAAAATGCCTGAAGGCGGGCGCTGCCGAGTGAGTGGTTCACGAGAATATTCCGGCATTCATGGGCCAGCAGAAGGCTTTGCTCGTGTAGCTGGAGCGCAGAGCGGGCCCTAAGCCCGCTTGCAAAGAGACAAAGCCACGCACCGGACTCCAGCATTTGTTGCGCTCCGGCACCTTGGCCCACCATTGTCCGGAATAAAGAGCCGAACATGCCGGCTGCCAGAACAATCAGCGACAGGTGAAAGGCAAACGGACTCCAGCTGGAGCGTTTCAGCACTCTCTGCCATTCGAATCCTTCGATGGATTTACCCAGGGCATAAGCCAATGGCAAAGCGGGCAGGGCCATCAGTGACGTGGCTTCAGTCTCGCTCAGGCGGAAGCTGGCAAGGATGGTCAATCCGGTAATAAAAGCGGAGTTTGCCAGCAGGATTGCGGGCCTGTGATTCCATGGGTGGGCGGGACTGCGATCGATGCAGGACCGGTCGCTGAAGCGCCCGTTAATCAGGAGAAGAGTGAGGGACCATAACATCGTGAAGACGGATAAGCGTTGGGCGAAGAGGTGAGAGGTAGCCGACCAGGCCAGAGGTACGAGCAGCTCAGACACCTCGTGACGAAGCAGCAGATAAGTGCAAAGAGACCCCGTAAACCAGCGCGACTCTTCGGATGGATACTTCCATCCATCCTCCATTCGGTCTCCAGGGTTTCGGAAAAGAAACGCGCACACCCACACGAGAAATGCGAAGGATAGAATCTGCAGGATGCTCGCGCCCAGGATCGCTCTCAAGGGATATGACTCATTGATCACTTTTACGGTGGCGCTTCCGGGAATTCCCGGCCGATGCGTTAGTCCGCCCTCGGTCTTAAGGGTCAGGATAGGCGAAGCAATTCCCCGCAGTTCGCTCAAGGAGTACACGCGGGGGAAAAAGCCAGCATGAAAAGGGCGGCCGAGAAAGGATCCCGTTGATCCGATTTTCCTGTTTCCGAACCAGAGCTCGTCTCGATCGTGGACTCTGGAAAGAAAGAGCATATCGCCCTCCGCGATGGAGCCTTCGATTCGAATCTGGCAAACGGCCTTGGCTTCGAGGATATCACAGCTGCGTGAAGCT
>CAZTCD010000161.1:0-5418 GCA_964612065.1 uncultured Bdellovibrionales bacterium
TTTTTGTTCCTCCACTCGCGTGCGTAAAGAGGAGCGCCCTCCGGAGTGAACACCACCACGCGGGCGTTGGGCAGCAGGGGCCGTTTGTGCCACCAGGCCACGGGATTGCAGGAGGAAAGTAGCAGGGCGGCAGTGAAAAGAAAGATCCAGGAGCGCGGCATTTCCTTAGTTTAGGCGTTTCCGTGATTTTCGCAATCCTTAGGCCGGGGGCGGTTATATCAATTTACCCAGCCGTTCAGGCCGTATAAAATCCTCCACCATGGCAAGCGTATTCACCAAAATCATCCAAGGCGAGCTCCCCTCTTATAAAATTTTCGAGAACGAGCATCTGCTCGCGATTCTCACGCTGGATCCGATACAGCCGGGCCACACGATCCTCTTTCCGAAAAAGGAAATCGATCACTTCTTCGATGTGAACGATCCGGAATATACGGAAATTTTCCGGGCCGCGAAGCCGATCGCCCGGGCGATCCGGGAAGCATTTGGCTGCAAGCGCGTGGGAATGGCGGTACAGGGGTTCGAGGTGCCCCACTTCCATCTCCACCTGATTCCCATGTGGGGCACGGAAGATTTCGAATTCAGAAAAGCAAAGCGCCTTCCACCTGAGGAGATGAAGAAGGCGCAGGAAGCGATTCTCGCCAAGCTGAAAGCTTAGAGCGAATCAGTCGAATTTGATCTTGAGCGCGTAGGTGTTCACCATCACCGCGAAAAGAAATCCGATGATGGCACCGATGATGCCGGCGAAGTTCCAGCCGATGAAGGTGGTGCCGAAAAAGAGAAAGATCATCAGGAAATAAAAACCACCGGTGCGGCTGGTTTCTGCGGGCGGGTCTTGTTCTTTCATATGCTGCATGGGCTTTCCTCGATTCGAAATGGGATAGGCCAAATATAGCGAAAGTAAGCAAAAATAGCGAGCCGGTGCCTCGGTTCAGGGCGCATTTAGTTCCTGGTCAAGGCGTGGTGGTGATCTTCACCATATAGAAGTTTTTCTCCAGCTTGGAAAGGTCCCTGCTGTCCCAGCTATCCCGCCAGGCCGGCACGCCCTGGGCATTCTTGCCCTTGGTCTTCCAGCGCTTCCAGTTTTCCACCTTCCACCGGGAGAAGGGATAGGTGGGCTCGAGTTTGGAGCGCATGTCCTGCAACCATTCGTCTCCCGGCACCAGAATCAAATCGCCTCGATGCACGGCTTCCTTGAGCTGCTCTTCATTGAAGAGCCCGCGCACCGGATAGGGAATCTGGAAGTTCAGGTAGCCCCATTCGCTCCAGATATTTTTCTGAAGGTTATAATAGCTCACGCGCAGCTTCTCCCCGGCCTTGCGGCTTTGGTAGATGCGGTCACGCACATCGATCATCTCGCGCTCCCCTATGACCACCAAAAGGCCGCCAAGGGCGAGGAACATCCAGAGAGTGCGGCGGGCGAGGGAATCGGGGCGCAGCATATGCAAGCTGATGCCTTCTTTCCAGAAACCTCGGGCGGTGAGGAAGAATCCGCCCCATACAATCACCAGCTTCCAGGAGTTCCACCAGAAGGGCATCGGATCGTAGTGCCGGGTGAAAACCGTGAGCGCGGCCGGGATCGCGAGGAGCAGCAGGGCGGTGAGGCCGAGAGCCATCTCGTAGTATTTGTTCCAGGTGGAGGCGCGCGAGGCCCAAAGAGAGGTGACCACGAGTATCAATCCGCCGATCACGGGAAGGTTATAGTTCTGCCCGCGGTAGGGGTGCCAGATGAAGAAGGCCACCGAAGGGATCACGAGGCAAAGGCCGAGGGCCACCACGCGCCGGGATCCTGAGGTGCTCTGGATAGGGCGGCTGCGTCTCCAGAGCCGAGAGATGCCGTCGTAATAGGCCACGAAGGCCGGCAGCATCCAGGGGAGCAGGAAAAAGGTGAAAAAAGGGATCACGGGATAGTGCCACTTGGAGCCGTTGGCGGGCTTGTGCAGGGTTTCCCGGAGGATGTAGGTGTTCCAGAAGTTTTCCCGGTCGAGAAGGAAGGCCGGTGCATAACCGGCCACGCATACGGCCACGCCAATCACGGCGGAGATCCAGGCTCGAGGGTTGCGGATTCTGGCCACGAGCTCGCGGTTCCAGGCCCAGAACATCAAGGCCGTGGTTCCGAGCAGTACGGAGTGCAAGGGAGACTTCAGCCAGCCCGTTAGGCCGCAAAAGATCCAGAATTTCAGATCACTCTTTCCTGCCTGAGTCCGGTCGAGAAGGTAGAGGCCGAAGATCATGAAGCAGGCCGTTTCCACTTCCATCTGGGAGGCGAATACATGGCTGTAGATCCCGGCGTTCAAGGCGAAGGCGAGCGCGGCGAAGAAGGGCCAGCCCGGGAAGCCCGACATATTTCTCTGCACGATGCGCCCCAGAAGGAGGGCCGCGATCATCACGAGGGCCAGGTTCATCCATACCGTGGCCCACATGGAGTGGCCGAATACGAACATGCCGATGCGAAGAAAGATATAGTGCATCGGGCCCTTATAGTAGTTGGGCTCGCCCCCTAGCGTTTGCAGGAACCAGGCGCCGCGCTCCGCCATTTCCAGGGCCTGGGAAACGTAAACTTTGTCGTCGCCGGCGGGGCGCACTACCCGGCTGCCCAGAAAAGGAGCGTAGGCCAGGAAAATGAAAATAAGGAGGAGCATCCAGGAAAATCCGGAGCTCACGCTGGAAGCGAAGAAATGCACGCCGCCTCTCATTCGCTCCCGGCGGAACTTCCAGCTGCCGTCTTCGTTGCTGCCCTCGAGCACTGTGGGTTGCGCTTCGTTCATTCTAGCTCCGTGGAAAAAAACTAAGGCTTCGGGAGAGGCTTCAGGAGAAATTCTCCCCTGGTTTCCCCCGTGGCACCTTCTTCCGATCGCCGGGCCAGGTACCCGTAGGCACATTTGCCGTCGAGCGTGGGCCAATCACCCAGGCTCAGCGCATTCAAGCTCTCAACGAGTCGTGGATCGTGGGATTCTATATCATCCCGTTTGCAGCCGGAGCTACCCAGAAACCGGGCCATTGTCTGTTTATCCAAAAAATCGCGGGAAGAATCTTTGTAGGCCAGGAAGCGCAGCGCCGAATCCCTGGCTCCGATTTCCAGTCGCACTTTAAAAAGATCCCAGCTCATTTCTAAATTGGTGTAGGCCACCAGCAATAGGCTCAGTGCTGCACCTGCCCGCAGCCAGCGATTCCGTCCCTGGGCAAAAAGTGTTTTCCAGGCTTCCCCGAGATCCGGCCGGAAGGTGGAAAAGGGCAAAACCAGAATCATGGCTACGCCCAAGAGAAGGAGTTCATGATAACGCGGCGCGGGTTTCAGCATCATGAGACCGATTCCGATCGCCGCCCCCCAGAACCAGCAGCGGGCCCAGGCCGGGCTGTAGAGAAGCGCCAGGAGAAAGGCGAAGAGAAGCGCTAGGGTTCCCAGCACAAAATTCGGAGGAGCTGAAGCAGGGTAAAGGCTCCAGACATCGAGGCCTGTATAGATAGAAGAGGTCCAATAGCCCTGGCCGAAAAAGATCGTGTTCAATACGAACACGGCCGAGAGCAGGCCGGCTCCCCTCGCCCACCAGGGATTTTTCCAAACCTTCCATTGATCGCCCTGAGCGAAAAGAAAAGCCGCCGCTCCCAAGGCCGACAGCACAAGCGCGCCGGCTTTTCCTTTTTCCGGAACCAGGAAGAACACGCGCAGGAAAAAAAGCGCCATGAGAGCGAAATAGGCCACGAAGCAGAGGCGCGCTTTCTGTGGCAAAGGTTCTTCTTTACCCTCGAGGCTGAGGGCGAAGAGGAGGCCAAGGGCCACTCCGTAGAAAAGAACGTGCGCCGTGGTTCCTAAAAGCGCGGCTGCGAAGGCCAGAGTGTAAGTCCGGTATCGCAGGCCGAAGGCGAGTAGCCCAAAGCACAGCACATGGAAGCCCGTGAGCTCGATCGCGAAACGATGGTTCAGCAAAAGGCCTGGCAGAAGAAAGAGCGCCCAGGGAAAGAAAAAACGGGAGCCTCGGGGGAGCGAGAGGTGAAGGCAAAGCAGCCCGAAGAGCGACAATGTTACCTGCGAGGCGCGAAAAACAAGGAGAGAGGGCCCCAGGATCTTCATCCAGAGCGCGGCCCAGTAATGTGTCCAGGGCGCGGTATAGGGGCTCATGGCCGTGAGGGGCCAGAAGCCCGGTTCATTCACGATCCTCCAGGCATAGTTCATCGCCCAGGCCTCGTCGAAATGCAGGCCGGGGTAAACCCCAAGGGCTTCGAAATGGATCCAAGCCAGTAACAAAAGGCCGAGTGCGGGAAAGAGGGCGAACGGAGAAAAGGCCAGAGGCATCAGGCGTTTCACTTCGCTCTGGTCTCCAGGGCTTTCTTATAAGGAGCCAAGGGATAGTTGGGGCGCACCCCCAGGCGTTTCAAAACATCGGCTTCTGCCACTCCGGCCTTCAGCCACTCCAGCACGCAATAATGCCGCAGCGTTTTGGGCTTCAGGTGGCGGAAGCCCGTGGCGCGCGCGATCTTGCGGAAGAAGAGCTCCACTCCTCTAGGAGTCATTTTCTCCGAGGTGATGCCGTGGCGGTTGAAGCCCGGGAAAAGGTGCTTTCCGGAATTGCGCTCTCGCCACTCCCGCAGGTGCAGATCGGTATTGGTGGAGATCTGCAGTTTGCGCGGGCGCTTGCCGGTATCGAGAGTGATTTCCTCATCGCCGAGCTGCTCCCAGCGAAGCGCGCAGAGCTCGGCCACCGTGAGCCCCGTTTCGGCCAAAAGCTGCACAACCAGCCAGTTGCGCAAGCCCGTTAAAGATTTGCTTTCAACAACGCTCAGCACCTGTACGTACTCTTCCGCGGTGGGAATCCAGGGCAGGCGTTCGAGGCGATCGGGAGTTTTGAGAAAGAGAATGGCTTCCTGCTTGGGCGTCACCCTCTTCCGACTCACTGCGTATTTCACCAAGGCTCTCGCGGAAAGAATCTTGCGCCGTCTGGTGTTCGTCTTAAGGCCCTGCCTCTCTAGCCAAATTTGGTAGGATTCCAGATCGCGCGGCAAAAGATCGTAGAAGTCGCGCTTTCGCTCCCGCAAAAACTTCTCGAAAAGGTCGAGGTCTCCGCGATAAGAGGCCAGCGTGGAAAGGCTTTTTCCTCTTCCCGTAAGGAAGCCCATATAGCCTTTCACGAGCTTCGAATAGCTCGGCTTTCCGTCGGTGCGCGGGCTGGTTTTTGCGGGGCTCGGCTTCACGTTTTCATCCTCATGCGTTGCTTTAAGGAGGATACCAGAAAGCTGCTTCCATCCTCTCACGCTCTGCAGAAACTCCTACCCCAATAATTTGACAAGATTTTTTTCTTCAAGCAAAACATTAATACCTTTTTCAGGTTTAAGGAGATTTGAATGAATCAGAAGCTAATCAATCAGAAGCTACTGTCGAAGGTGGCGCTCGGTCTCTGCCTTTCTGCTCTCACTATTGTAAGC
>CAZTCD010000162.1:0-5402 GCA_964612065.1 uncultured Bdellovibrionales bacterium
TCGAAGCCCTCGGTATTGCGGCAAGAATCGGCCTCGCCAACGATCCCGCCACAGCACTTGCTTTTGCGCGCTACGAATCAAGCTCCCGCGAGGAGCTCCCGCTGGAAGCCCTCGCCTGCTATCTCTCCCCCTTCTCCCCCTCCCTCCTTCCGGGCCTCGAGGCTTTCGTGAAACTTGGCGTGGCAACTCTTGGAGATTTCAAAAAAATCCCTCGCGCTGAAATCCCCTCCCGCTTCGGCAAGGCCGGGCTCTTTGCTTACGAGCGCCTCCTGAGCGCAGGCACCACAGCCTGGCCCCGCTTCACACCGGAGGAGAAAATCCTCGAACGCGTGGATTTTGAATGCGCGGCTCAGATCGAAACCTTTGAGCCCGTGCTTTTCCTTTTGAAACCAGCCTTTCAGCGCCTTTTCCTGAGACTTTACTCGAGGCGTCTGCTGCTCGCCGCATTCGAGGTGAAGTTTCACTTGAACAAATTTTCAGGCAACAGCGGCCGCAGCTCGGTGATCCAGCTCCCGCTTCCCCAGAGCGATCCCAAAAGCGTGCTCGCGCTGGCCGCCGAGCGCCTCAGCAAAGAACTCGAGCTCGAACCGCTTAAAGATTCGCTTGAAGGCGTGAGCGTGCACGTGCTCGATACGGCACCGGCTCAGGACGCTCAGCGCGATTTCTTTTCCCGCGCCGAAGAAGAGGCGCAAGTCTTCGCCTCCCTCGTGGCCCGGCTCGAGGAGCGCCTTGGGCGCGGGGGCGCCTTCCACGCCAAACCGATGCCCCGCCTGCTGCCGGAAGCGAGCTGGGCAAAAACCTTGGATCACGAGGATTTGGGCGTGTTTGTGGAAGTGCCGCTTCGCCCCCTGCGCCTGCTTGCTTCGCCCGAGCCGCTCCAGCGCAACGGCAATCTCCTCCTTGCCTCCGGCAGAAGGCAGCGCTGGAATATCGCTTCCTTCACGGCGGCCGAGAAGCTCAAGGGCGAGTGGTGGCTGGGCGGATTCGAGCGCGACTATTTCCGTGTAGACACAGAAGAGGGCGAAACCCTCTGGGTGTACACAACAACGCCTACGGAAGGCGGGGCGCGGGAGCTTTGGCTGCATGGTTTTTTTGACTGAGAGAAATGGAAATGCACAATCCCTTCTACGCAGAACTCGAATGCAAGACCAACTTCTCCTTCCTCCGGGGCGCCTCCCATCCCGAAGAGCTGATCGAGCGGGCCGTAGAGCTCGGGCTCCACGCGCTCGCGCTCAACGATTACGATGGCGTGTATGGCATCCCGAAAGCCTGGTGGAGCCTGCGCCAGCTCGGCACCAAGCTGAAGCTGATCACCGGCGCGAGCCTCAATATCGAGAACCACCCCCGTCTGACGCTGCTGGCCCGCAACCGCGCGGCTTATGGCCTCCTCTGCCGCATGCTCACGGCCTCACACGCCGGAAAAGAAAAGGGAGGCGCGCTTCTCCGCTGGGAGGAGCTCGCGGCCTTTCTAAACGAAACGCCCGCCGAAGGCCTCTTCGCCCTCGCCCCTCTCGATAGCCAGCTCGCCCGCCTCCGCCCCCTCTTTGGCGAGCGCAAGCTCTTCCTCACCCTGCAACGCCTGCAGGACGGGCGCGACGCCGAGCGCACCGAAAAAGCCCTCTGGCTACGCAGCCGCTTCGAGCTCCCGCTCGTGGCCACGAATGATGTGCACTACCACCTGCCCTCCCGCCAGCCGCTCCAAGACGCCCTCACCTCCATTCGCGAAGGCGCGCCCCTACAGAAGCTTGGCCACAAGCTTTTCGGAAACTCCGAGCGTTGCCTCAAAAGCCCGGGTGCAATGAACAAGCTCTTCCACGATCTGCCGGAAGCGATCGAAGCCACGCTCGAGATCGCCAGCGCCTGCACCTTCTGTCCCTCCGAGCTCCGCTACCGTTATCCCTCCGAATGGATCCCCGCCCGGCATACCGCTCAGAGCTATCTCGAAGAGCTCACCTTTGCAGGCGCGCGGGAGCGCTACCTCGGCGCCATCCCGGCTGGAATCGAAGCCCTGCTTTGCAAAGAACTCGCTCTAATCGAGGAGCTCGGCTATGCCGACTACTTCCTCACCATCCACGATATCGTGGCCTTCGCTCGAGGCAAAAGCATCCTCTGCCAGGGCCGGGGCGCGGCCGCGAACTCCGCCGTATGCTTCTGCCTCGGCATCACAGCCGTGGATCCCACGAAAGCCAACCTCCTCTTTGAGCGCTTCCTCTCGCGCGAGCGCCACGAGCCCCCCGATATCGATGTGGATTTTGAGCACGAGCGCCGGGAAGAAGTGCTGCAGTATGTGTATGAAAAATACGGCCGCCACCGCGCCGCCATGGTGAGCGCCGTGATCACCTACCGCACCAAAAGCGCTTTCCGCGAGCTCGGAAAAGCGCTCGGCCTTGAAGTGGGCACGCTGTCCGCCAAGAAGCTCAAAAGAGCCTTTGAGGAGAAAGCCGCGGCCTCCGAAACAAAAAACGCCGCCGCCCTCGTAGAGCAGCTCTCTTCCGAGATGGCCGGCTTCCCCCGCCACCTCTCGATTCACTCCGGCGGCTTCACCCTCTCCGCCGATCCGATCACCGAAATCGTGCCCGTGGAGCCCGCGCGCATGGAAGGCCGCACCATCATCCAATGGGATAAATACGATCTCGACTATCTCGGCCTGCTCAAGGTGGATCTCCTCTCCCTCGGCATGCTGAGCGCCCTCCAGCGCACCCTGCGCCTCACGGGCCAGGAGCTGCACTCGCTCGATCCTGAAATGAGCGATCCCGCCACCTACGCCATGATCCAGAAGGCGGATACGGTGGGCACCTTCCAGATCGAGAGCCGCGCGCAGATGAGCATGCTCGGGCGCCTGCTGCCAAAAAACTTCTATGACCTCGTGATCGAAGTAGCGATCGTGAGGCCCGGCCCTATCGTGGGCGGGATGGTGCACCCCTACCTCAAGCGCCGCCGGGGCCTCGAGAAAATCGACTACCCTCACCCGAAACTCGAATCCATCCTCCGCCGCACTTTGGGCGTGCCCCTCTTTCAGGAGCAGGTGATGCAGATCGCAACGGATCTCGGCGGCTTCACGGCCGGAGAAGCCGATCAGCTGAGGCGCGCGATCGGCGCGTGGCGCAGCTCAGGCGACATCCACAAGGTAACCGGGAAGCTCGAGCGCGCGCTTCTTGCTGAAGGCGTGAGCCCGGAATACATCGCGCGCATTGTCTCCCAGATCTCGGGCTTTGCCGAATATGGCTTTCCCGAAAGCCACGCCGCGAGCTTCGCCATGCTGGCCTATGCCTCCTGCTACCTGAAGTGCCACCATCCGGCCGAGTTCCTCACAGGCCTCCTCAACTCCCTGCCCATGGGCTTTTACCAGGCCCACACTCTCGTGGACGACGCCAAACTCCACGGCGTGCAAGTGCTCCCCGTGCACCCGAACGAAAGCGAATGGGAGTGCACGATGCAGGAAGGAAAGGTGAGGCTTGGCTGGAATATGGTGAATGGGCTGCGCAGGAGCGAGGCTGATGCTCTGATCGAAGCCCGCCCTTTCTCCTCTTTCCCTGATTTTCTCCGCCGAGCAAGCCTCAAGCGCGATGTACTGCTACGCCTCGCCTTGGGCGACACCTTCGCCCCCTTCGCCCTTTCCCCGCGCGAAGCCCTCTGGGAAGCCCTCGAATTCCAGCGCCGGCAGCAGGCCGTGCAGGGCGATCTCTTCCGCGATACTCCCTATGAGAAGAACGCGCCCAGCCAAGCCCGCTTCTCCTCTCTTTCCGAAATCTCTTCTATCCAGGAGCAGTACGAGGCCTTCTCCCTCTCCACCCGTGGCCACCCCATGCAGGCCCTGCGACAGATGCTCAAGCTCCCCAAGCTCAATACCCAAAGCGCCAAGCAGCTCAAGCACGGAAGCCCGCTTTCCGTTTCCGGCCTCATCCTCGTACGCCAGAAGCCGCCCACTGCCAATAAGATGACCTTCTCCACCCTCGAAGACGAATTCGGCTTCCTCGATATGGCGATCTCGCCCAAGGTGTATGAGCGAGTGAAGGAAACTTTTCTCGAAAATTGTTTTCTGGAAGTGAGAGGCAAGCTGCAGCGGGACGCCAACTCCTACAGCGTATGGGTGCACGACCTGCGCCCGCTCTGGAAAGAGCCGTCCTCCTCCATGGGGCTCAACATCGAGCCCACGCAGTACTTCACCTCCTGGTGAGAAAGCCCCTCAGAAAATTCCGCGGCCGTTCCAATCGATCACGAGCCACTTCACGCGCCCCTCTTCCCGCACGAATGAGGCCTGCAGTTTGCCGTCCCTGGAGCGGAAAATCACGTTCGATTCCTCCGGCAGCACAAAGGCCTCGGCCACACGCACCGCCTCATCGCCGGTGAGAAAAAGGCGAGCCTTCCCGGCTCCCCGGTCCACCAGCCCCACCCCATCAGCCTGGCGGAAGATCAGGGTACAGGTTCCGTTATCCTCGATCACCTTGGAAAAAACGCAGGCCGCATCAAACGGACGCACCCCACTCTCTCCCGCAGGCACCTGAAGCTTCTTGGAGAGCTTTCCCTGAAAATCTTCCGCAGGGATCCGGAGCGCCCGCCAGAAGCCCGCCGGATCCGAATCGCCCGGCATTCCCATCAGCACCACGGTGGCCTGATTGCCCTCTCTATTAAAGAGAACCTGGGTATTCGCTTCCGCCCAAGGGGAAAACCCGAAAAAGAGTCCGATCATTAGGCTAATCACAGAGACCTCCATTCCTGTTTATTTTAATCAACATTTACGCACTACCCCGGAAACATGCGAAGACAAAAAAGACTTTTTCAGTCTAAACAAATTTCCCTGAATTCACGCATCGTTGCTCGCAAAAACCCATCCTACCGCTTCGCAAAAAAAGCCAATGCTGCTACGCAATATGCGCATACCCGTGGACTATTTTTGTCGTCCTAACATAATGAAAAACCAAAGGAATTTCATAATTTTACTGGCAGTTCTTCGCCTACAATCTTAAACTTAAAAGCAACCAGATATCGGCCCTTCACTGCTTCGAATCTGGTGCGAATTTCCAAATTTTCTTAGTTAGTAGCAATTCTCCTTCGGGGCCACCTCACCAAAGAGGTGGCCCTTTCTTCTTCTCTTTCACCGCCGCCAAAAAAGATTCAAATAGGCAGCATCATTCTCCACGCCTTGGCCCAACGAAAAGTTCTCGAGCTTGGTTTTTCCCGAAAGATTGATCAAAGCCGAAGTGGAATCAAACTTCCGCGGTGAGGTGGGTGTATCTCCCGGAGCTGTTACCCAATAAAGCACTTCGAGCCCCGTGTTTTTCTCTCGCAAATTTTCGCGCACTATCACGTGAGCGGTGAACACCTTGGTTCCATAAGGAGTGGCTCTATCATAGTTATAGTGTGGGAGTTACCTTTTGTGCTTTTGCTTTGTATGTGTGCGT
>CAZTCD010000163.1:0-5160 GCA_964612065.1 uncultured Bdellovibrionales bacterium
GGGTGAAGGTGGTTGAATCCGAGGCGTTATTGAGCTTCAGGGCTGTCCGAAACGGAGCGTCTTGGCGGAGGGCGTATATCATCATACCCCCGTCCATCGCGGTCACCAGGTTTTGCCGTCCGTCCGAGAAGCGCACATTGGTGTAGCCTTCTGGGGCGCGGTTGAATTTATCGAGAAATTTGGAGCAGCCGCTGAGCGAGAGTATGAATAGCGCGGCGAATGGCAGCGAGTTTCGGTGCACGGTCCCCCTCCATGGAGATTGGCGAAAGCGTTAAAACGGGTGCGCCACGAATGCGCTTCCCGGTTCGTCTATATAGTATAGTGGCCCGCCCGCTTGGAACTCAACGCGGAGCGGATTAGTATCGTGTAGATGAAGAAGAAAAAATCCGCCAAAAAAGTGACACCGGCCAAAAAAAGCCAGTCGCTATGGAAGTACAGCTACGAAAAATTTACGCTGCCCACGTTTCGCAGCCCACTGGCTGAGGATGGGGGAGAAATCCGGTTTCGGCACGAGGTGGATCACGCTTTTTTCCTGCGCTGCTGTGAGCTCTTCCGGGTTTTGGATCTGCTGGACCGGAATCAGGAGAAGCTGGTGGAGGTTTATTCCAAATACAGGAATAGAGACCAGTTCAAGGAAACGCTCACCTTCCGCTATTTTGATTCAGAGGAAGCGCTTGTAGCCCAGTTTGATCCCCGTCTCGCGGCTTCGATGTTTTTCTGCTTCAACTTTCTCTATGAGCTCAGGATTTCCCTGGCTTATACGGACCTTCTGCCTGGAACCGTGAAAACCGAAATCGAGGACAGTCTCTATACTTTGAAGAACGGGTGGAACGAGCTCGTGGACGGAGTGGAGAGCAAATACGGCTGGAAACTGAAGAAACTCGAGGTTCCGGATCCCGCCTCAGGCGATACGTAAGAAGTCTTTTTCCAGATATTCGATCAGCGCGGCCCAGTTTTTATCGAAGCTTTTCACCTCGAGGCCGGTGATGGAGGCGTTTTCGTCCGTCCAAACCGTGCGTGCGATGAGCTCGGTCTTCTTGTTCACGCCCACAAATACCGTGAGCATATAGGTTTCCTCGTGATCCAGAGGCTGATCGGTGCGCACCTTCAGTCCTTCGCGGGAAACGTCGAGCACCTGCACGTTTTCCCTCTGTCCCTTGGAGTTCACCAGGAATCCTTCGCAGTTCATCGGAAAGCGGGGGAAGCGCGGCGATTTTTTCGCTGGCATCGCCAGGGAGCGGGAGGGAAGTACCTTGGAGTAATCGCCGTAGTCATAAATGTTTTTCAGCACCCTAAGCTCGTAGTCGTCGAGGGAGGAGAAGAGTTTGGTGCGTTCGTTGAACAGATAATTCAGCACCTCAGGCTCAATGCTCTGGTGGGCCACGAGAAAGAATTTTTTCTCCGGAAACTGGAATTCATAGTGGGACTGTTCCGGAATTCGCGAGCGGAAATCGTAGCCTTCTCGGGCATTCAGGAAGAGCACTTGCCGCCCGTTCAAGGGTTCGAAGATTCGCTCGTAGGACAAAATTCCGGCGTTTTCCGCCACCCATGGAACCGGAGCCTCTGTCACGAAGCCGTCATAGTGGCAGTAGGAGGCGCCGAAGCAGAACGTGAAGTGATAAAGCGCCATCTTGAGGGCTTCATCGTTTTCGAATTCGGGATGAAAAGCCGGCAAACTGAGCTCCGCCAGGCGGCCGTCGAGGTTTTCCCGGAACGAATGGAGATTCAGGTGGCTCTCCATGGGAAGGCGATAGGCGCTCTCGCCGAACAGGGAGGCCGCAGCGATCACCTTTCCGGCTTGCACTGCCACGATAGTGTTGGTGCTGGGAAGGGCATGGTGTTTCAGCAGCCAAAGCTGGCCTGGGGCACCGGCTTTCTCGAAGCCGCAAGCCACAAGATTCCGGTGAAGAAGCTGAAAAGCTTCTTCGTATTCCTGCCGGGAATGGGCGAGACGAATGGTCACGCTGGGGGCCAAGGATCCCTCCTTAAACGAGTCTTTTTATTATAATCCGATTGAAGCGGTGTGTCTATTTATTTGTTAAGTATCTTAACAATTTATCCTAGCGATATCAGGTATTTGGCGGAGTGGCTCGGGCCGGAGCTTGTATTTTTGCAGGGGGAGGAAGGGGAAATCTGGAGTACCCTATTCCTATCCTATGTCACATCTGAGCAAGGACGAAACATTCTGGAGCGTGCTGAATAGCGCGATCGAGCTCGACTTCAAGCGAGGCCACCTGCGCTGGACCATGAGCGAGCTCTCGCGGATGAGTAAAGTTACCCGCTCCCTGATCTACTATTATTTCGGCAAATCCAAGGAATCGATTCTTCTGGAAGCCGTGAAGCTGATCGGAGAAGAGTTTTTCGGGCTCACCCCTGGGAGAGTGGATCTCTGGAAGGCCGGGCAGATTGCGGAAAGCGTATTGCAAACCCGCCGCCTCCTCGAAAAGTGCCCGCATATGGGAACCTTCTATATGGTGCACAGGGAAGAGCAGACCGATATCGGCGCGTCCCTTCGCCAGCTGGAGCTGGAATACAAGCAGAAGCTGAAACGCTTTTTCCCCCAAGCGGAGGAAGCTGCCCTGGAGGCTCTCTTCGGCCTGTTCATGGGGCTCGTGATCACACCCGGCCTTTCCGATGAGGCGATTCGCAGAGCCGTGGAAGGCGTTCTGGTGCTTTCTAAGAAGCAATGAAGCAAGCATGGCTCGGAATGCTTTTCGGAATTTTCTTGGCCTTTCTCACGGGAGAGATCTTTTTCAGCGTTTTAAGTAATTCCCGCATCGCCGAAATCAAGCGACTCAACGAGATAAAAGAGGATGAAGGCTGGTGGGTTGCCGGTGATCTGTTTATGCCTCCCGGAGAACGAAACGCCTACCGAGGCCCTGAAGCGGACCCTACTCTATTGCTGAGAAAAAATCCGGATCTGGGATCCAGTATACGCCCTAATTTGAGAGCGGTGCCCGCTCTGCTAAAGAGAGGAGGGCAGATTATCTACGAGGCTACTTATTCCACAGGTCGTTTCGGGTGGCGGAAGAATCCGGTGAATCCCGAAGCGTCTTCCACCGCGATCTTTCTAGGAAATTCCATGATCTTTGGATACGGCCTTCATGAGGAAGAGAGCCTGCCGGCTGCGTTTTCCCGGAAAAGCGGAATGCATGCCCTGAACTTCGGAGTGCCCGGCTGGGGAGCGGCACAGGTTCTTCGCATGCTCGAGCTTGAAATGGAGAAGAAGCCCCTGAGCCCTTATCGCCCGAAGTCGGTCTATCTTCTTGTTTCTCCGGCTTGGCTGCGGGAGCCGGATGCCGGATCGCCTGTGTATAAGTTCGGAGAAGGCTCTCCGAAGTTTTCAGGAACTCATGAAACGGAGAGTGATGGGCTTTCCCTTCGCGCTTGTGCCTGGTCGGCTTTGTGTGAGGCGATCCACCATTTTTGGAGACCCCCTCTCTCTGGAACTCCAGAGGTCTCTCCAGAGCATTCAAAACAGATCGCGGCGTTGATTTCGCGTATCGAGGATCTGCTCAAGCAGCGATATGGGCCTTTGCGTTTCGTGGTTCTTTCCTGGAGCGCAGAGCGAGATGCGTCCATGCGCCTGCTCGAAGGAGATATCGAGGAAAGAGGCGTTCACCTGCTCAAGCTCAGGAGCTTTCTTCCCGGCTTTCCCGAAAATGGCTACGGCTTTCTTTACGATGGCCACCCTACGCGAAAAGCCGTAGAGGAGATCGCGGAGTTTCTGGCTACGGATGGATAAAAAGCGAAAGGCGAAGGATTTCTCCTTCGCCTTTTTTCTTTTTCAGTAGGACGTTTAGCCTACCTTCTCTTCGCTTCCGTCGGAGTCTTCGTAGAAATCCTCTTCGGAATCATCAAGAGGCCCGCGATTGGCGCCATTCGCCGCGGCTTGGGCCTGGGCGAAGGCACGGCGCTTATCGAGGCCATATTTCTCCACCTTCATGATCAAGCCGGCACGAGAGATGCCCAGCTCCTTGGCGAGGCGGCTCTTGTTCCAGTTGGTGCGCTTGAGGCCTTCTTTGATCATGGTGCGCTCGAGCTCTTCGAGTGCGTCCTTCAGCTTGCCCGCCACGCGCACGCCTTGCACTTTGGTGTGCTCGCCGAATTCGCGGATGCGGGGAGAGAGAAGTTCCACGCCGATATTGGAATCGTCGCCGGTGAGCACCAGGAGGCGCTCCATCTCGTTCTGAAGCTCACGCACGTTGCCCGGCCAGGAGTAGTCGAACACCTTCTCCATGGCGCGCTTGGCGAGGCGCTTGGGAGCAAGGCCTTTCTCCTCGCAGCCCTTCTGAAGGAAGTGCTCCACGAGAAGAGGGATGTCCTCTTTGCGGTCGCGCAGGCTGGGCACATGCACGTTGATCACGTTGATGCGGTAGTAAAGGTCTTCGCGGAACTCGCCGGTTTCCACCATGGCCTTGAGATCCTTGTTGGTGGCGGTGAGCACCCGCACATCCACCTTGCGGGCCTCTGTAGCACCCACGGGAAGGATGGTGCCTTCCTGCAGCACGCGAAGCAGCTTCACCTGCATGGTGGGAGTCATGTCGCCGATTTCGTCGAGGAAGATGGTTCCTTTATCAGCAGCCTCGAATACGCCTTTTTTGTCTTTCACGGCGCCGGTGAAGGCGCCCTTCACGTGGCCGAAGAGTTCGGAGTCGAGAAGGTTTTCGTTGAAGGCGGCGCAGTTGATGATCACGCAGCTCTTATCCTTGCGGGGGCTGTTGTAGTGGATGGCGCGGGCGATAAGTTCTTTACCGGTACCGTTCTCACCCGAGATCATCACGGTGGAGTCGGAGTTCTTGATTTTATCGAGGAGGGTATAGCACTCCTGCATCGGCTTCGATTTACCAATGATGTTGTCGTAGCGGTAACGCACGCCGAGTTCTTTGTTCAGGGCGCTGATGCGCTCATCACGGGAACTGATCTCCTGGTGCAGGGTTTCGATTTCCTGCGCCACGAGCTGCACGAGCTCCTGCATATAGTAGAGGTTGGAGTCAGTGATGGCCTTGAGGCTTTCTACGGCCTTTTCCACATCGTTGGCGTTCAGGCCTTGACCGATAGCGGCTTTTTTCAGCACGTCTTTATCAGCGCTGGTGAGCTCGGCCGGAAGGAAGGGCCAGGCGAATACAGTGCCGAGGAATTCGTTATCGATCTTCACCT
>CAZTCD010000164.1:0-4888 GCA_964612065.1 uncultured Bdellovibrionales bacterium
GTATTGCTCCCAGTCCTCGGAGCGAAACACGGGACGCACATGGGCAATATGGCAAAGAGCCCAGATCCCCTCGTTGGCGAAGCCATAGTAGTAGCCCTTTTCCTCTTCCGGGCTCAGCCATACCCGCCGCAGCTGATAGCTGGGGTCTCCGGGCGGCACTTGGATTCTGTCGTTTTTGTCCACGGTTTCACGATCGGCGGAGCCGCCTCCATGGGCGATCCAGGTTCCGGAACAGGCTCTCATGATCGGCTCGAGAGCGGTTACCAGGCCGCTGGCGGGAAAGCGAACCTCGACTTTTCCTTTCCGCTTATCGTGGATATAGGGCTCACGGTTGGATACGATGAGCACCTCGTCGCCAGCCAGTTCATTGGTGAGGATGTCCTTCAGCGCCTTGGGGCTCCAGCTTACCTGGCTTTCATCCCGGGCGCGGCGATCGGTTTCCAGCTCCCGCACCAAAGTGCGAAGCTCCTTCACGATCGGCCGAAGCTCGCGCGTGCTCATGGAACGCACCGGCTTCATTATGCCATGCCCCTTGAGCAGATCACGCATTCCGCTGATCCATCCGCGCAAGCTCATATGAGCGATGAACACCGTGATCAGGGAGATCACTGCACCCAGAATCCCGAAAAAATAAAAAATATACCAACGAGTGTCGTCGCTTCGCCGCTGAGCGAAACCGAGATCATGCACCAGGATCAGCCGCCCTATCGGCCCGAGATCGCTGTCCACATCGTGATAACTCACGTGCAAAGCACCCTGCTTCTGCTCCAATACATAGGAATCCGGGCCCGCAGGATCCGGATTGCATCCGATGGAATCCGGAAAGTGCTGGGTTTTCTGAAGCACCTTTCCCGAAAGATCACAGAAAGCCATTCCGAAAATCCGCTCGTCCTGGATGGCGCGATCGAAAATTTTCTTCAATCCAGCCCTGGTTCCGCTCTCCATCTGAGCCACCAGGCCATCCTGCATCGTATTGGCAATCAGCTTGCTACGCATTTCCACGTCGCGCGTGAACCATCGCAAGGTGAGCGTATCAACAAGAGGCAGCATCGCGAGGGCGATCAGACCCAGTACGAGAGCGAGAGGCACGATAAATCGCAAAGATAATCGCATTGGCGCTTACTTTATTTTGATATCAAAACAAAATAAACATAAAATCCCGGAAGTGAAGGAATCACCTCGTGCGCGAGGAATTTTGCCCCATTTCTCCCAAAGGAAAGGAGTGCCCGGTGTATAACTACGGACTGATCGGAAACTGCCAGGTATCCGCACTGGTGAGCGAAAACGGCTCCATCGATTGGCTTTGCCTTCCTCGCCCCGACAGCCCGCCCATATTCGGCGCTCTCCTCGACAAGGACGGAGGCGCCTTCACCATACAACCGGCGGGAAAGTTCGTGGCCAAGCAAAGCTATGTGCAGAACTCCAACGTGCTGGTGACTCGATTCGCCTGTGATGACGGATCTTCATTCCGCGTGACCGACTTCTGCCCTCGCTTCGATCAGCACGGAAGGGTGTATAAGCCGCTTTCCATTTTCCGGGTGGTGGAACCGGAGCATGGCAGCCCCGCCGTGAAAGTTACGTGCCGGCCGGTGAATGGCTGGGACAAACAGGCCGTGAATCCCGTGCGGGGCAACAGCCATCTGCGATTCGAATATGGCACCGAAAGCCTGCGCCTTACCACGAATATGCCCCTCACCTTTCTCTGTGAAGAAAGCCCATTTCAGCTCAGGGAGCCGCTCTACTTCGCGCTCACCTGGGGCCTGGGAATCGAAGATGAACTGGCTTCCGTAAGCCGCCGCTTCCTCGATCAGACAAACAACTACTGGAATCTGTGGGTGAAGCATTGCTCGATCCCTTCCCACTTTCAGAACGAGACCATCCGCTCCGCCCTCGCACTCAAGCTTCACTGCTATGAAGACACCGGCGCCATTCTGGCGGCCACCACCACCAGCCTTCCGGAGGAGGCCGGGCACGAACGCAACTGGGACTACCGCTTCTGCTGGCTGCGCGACTCCTACTACGTGCTTTCCGCCTTTCACAAGCTCGGTCACTTCGAGGAGATGGAAGGGTTCCTGAAATTCCTGCTGGGCATCGCGGAAAAACACGAACATTCCCGCGAGCGCCTCGCCCCTGTATACCGCCTTGACCAGAGCCTCCCCCTCCCGGAGATCGCTCACCTCAACTGGGATGGCTACCACGGTTCCAAGCCCGTTCGCTCCAACAACCAGGCCGCCGAACACGTGCAAAACGATGTATACGGCGAGATGGTGCTCACGCTGGCTCCCATATTCCTCGACGACCGCTTTCATCACCTCAGAAATCCCACTCACGAACAACTGCTGGTGCACTTCGGAAAGCTCTGTGCCTCGAACATTTCCCGCCCCGACGCGGGCTTGTGGGAAATCCGGGACGGCTGGAAAGAGCACTCGTTCTCCAATCTGATGTGCTGGGCCGGCCTGGAGCGGATCAGGCGCATCAGAGAGCGCGGCTATCTTCCCAAAATGAGCTTCGATCTCGATCAGTCCCTGATCAAAGCGGAAGCCTCCGTTCGCGCGGCCTTCAAAGAGGGATCGCTGCGAAACGGGCCGGGCGATGATACCTACGACGCAGCCCTTCTTCAAATGGCCTGCCTGCGGTTCGCCGATCCGGAGGTGGCGACCAACACAGTGGAAAAAATCTATGCCGACCTTCGCCTGGGAGACCTCCCCCCCTTCAAGCATTTTCTTTACCGGTACAGGAGGCGCGATGATTTCGGGAACCCGCAATCGGCTTTCCTGGTTTGCTCTTTCTGGCTGGTGCAGGCGCTGGCAGCCACGGGCAAAATGGAAGAGGCCCGGGCCGTGATGAAGTCCGCCATGGGCAGCGCGAATTCCCTGGGCCTGTTTGCCGAGCACTTCCGGCCGGGAGACCGAATGCAAGCGGGAAATTTCCCCCAGACCTATTCCCATGTGGGCCAGATCCACGGAGCCTTTGCGGTTTCACCCAACTGGGAAGAGATCCTCTAAGACATCCGCGACGGCAGCTCCACAAAGAACTCCGCCCCCTTGCCCGGCTCGCTTTCGGCCCAGATACGGCCGTCGTGTGCCCCCACGATGCGGCGAGAGATGTAAAGCCCGAGACCCAGGCCCGAGATATTTCGAGCTGAAATCGCCCGCTCGAAGCGATTGAAGATCAATTCCAGCTTTTCCTCTGCGATGCCCATGCCCTCATCGCGCACCGAAAACCTGATCTTGCCGGCCAGGCCTTCCAACCTGATGGAAACGGGCTTCCCCTGGCCATACTTAACCGCATTGGAAAGGAGATTGATCAGCACCTGTTCGATGCGAAAGGTGTCGCAGACCAGAAGAACAGGCTCCTTTCCCTTTACCTCCAGGCTCACGTTTTTCAACTGAAGGGCATCGCTGAAGCGGTCGAGCACGCTTTCGATCAAATTGCGTGCGTCCACCTGGGTGAAGTTGTAGACAATGGAGCCCGACTCGATCCGCCCCACGTCCAACAGATCATCAACGAGAGAGTTGATTCGATCCACCTGCAGGTGACACACATGAAAAACCTTCCTGAGCTTTTCCGGCGGTATCGCCTCGCCGGCAGCTTTGTCCACCTGGATCTCCCCCAATTGCACCTGAAGCTTGAGGGAGGTTAAGGGGGTTTTCAGTTCATGGGCCGCAATGGAAAGGAAGGAATCGCGGATCTCGATCGCTTTCTGCGCTTCTTCGTAGAGGGACGATCTGTAATAGGCCTGCGAGGCCAGCGCACCCAGGGTGGTCACGAATGTGCGTTCCTGGGCGGTAAAGCCGCGCTCCTCCTCGAAATGGAAGGTCAGCACACCGATAAGCCGCCCTCTGGCGCTCAGAGGAACCACAATCGAGGAACCTATAGGGGTCTCGGCATACCTTCCATTACCGAAGTCGGAAAGGGTAGCTTCTCTTGTTTCATGGAAAACCGGCCTCAGGCCGTTGATCCATCTGGCGCTCGGGCTCTGGCCGTGCAGATCGAAGCGATTCCAGGCCTCGAGCCAATCCGGCGGATAGCCTTTCGAGGTGAAAACACTGGTGATTTTTCCTTCGCTCTCCGTGATGAAAACCGCCCCCCCGCTAGCCCCCAGCAGGGAGATCCCCTCACTCACCACCGAATCCGCCACCTCTCCCGGCTCCAGGGCCCGGGAAAACTCCGCGGTGATCTGCTGAAGGTGAGCCACCCGCTGGGCGGAACTGTCCACATTCCTCTGGCTCTCCCGAACGCTGGAGATCATGTTATCAAAGGCGGTTCCGAGCCGGCCGATTTCATCCTGCTTCAAAAAGGGAACCGTCACGTTCAGATCGCCCGCAGCCACATGATCCGTGATGTTCAACAGGTGCTGTATGGAGGTTTTCAGCCGCCGGATCACTGACAAAGCGATCAAGGCCACCACCACAAAACAAAAAAGAGAGAAAGCCGTGGATACCGCCAGGGGGGTAAAACGGCCCGCGTAGACATTGGTGAAGAGCACATCGCTCAGGGACTGCATCTCGATCCTGGCCTTCCGGAGGGTCTCAATCACCTCGAGCTCGAACTGCCGTGACAGAAGAATCCTCCGGCTTATCTCTTCCCTTGAAGGATCCGGATGCCCGGAGGAATAATCCGCCAATCCCTCTATGGTATCCCGTGCCTTCTGGAAGCTCTCAAAGGCATCGATGAACAATGCATGGATATTCGGAAAGGGCGCCGAGGCTTCCAGGCCTTCACGCAGCTCGTTTTCCGCCTGCCTCAGCCCCTCTCGGAAAACCTCCGTCTCTTCCGGCTCGATACCATGCCGGTTCACCATCTTTTGCATCGCTTCCCTGGCGGAGATCAGGTTCAAGGCACTGCGATTGGCCAAACCCGTGAGTTGGTTGATCTCATTCATGCG
>CAZTCD010000165.1:0-4708 GCA_964612065.1 uncultured Bdellovibrionales bacterium
GCAGCTCTCGATTCTTTGCGAGTCTTGGTAATAGGTGAGGATGCCGGAATGGCGGCAGCCCCCGCCCTCGGAATAGTTCACCAGTGCCTCAAGGGTGTTCCAGCGGGAGCGTTTGATCTCGGGCGGAGCATCACTTTGAGTGATGAAAAAACTCTGCAGGCCTTTGTCCTTTTTCGCGTAAAGCATGAGGCAGGTGGAGTCTTTTCCGTCGCGCCCGGCTCTTCCCATTTCCTGGTAAAGAGAATCGATATTTCCCGGCATGTGAAAATGCACCACGAGGCGCACATCAGGATGATCGATACCCATTCCAAACGCATTGGTGGCCACGAGGATGCGGGTTTCTCCCCGGGAGTATTCCTCTTGCACCTTGGTTCTTTCTTCACTGGAAAGGCCGGCATGATAATAATCCACGCCCAGGAAGGAGCGCTTCAGCTGGCGGCACACCTCTTCGGTGGTTTTTCTAGTGCCGCAATACACGATGATGCGCCCTTCCGGATTCTGCTCCACGGCTTGCTGGAGGAAGCGCTCTTTCTCTTCCTCGTTTTCGCAACTCTCCACCTGATAGAAAAGATTAGGCCGGTAGAAACCGTGCACATGGCGGGAGGGGGTTTTCAGGTTCAGGCGGCGGGCGATATCGTTCAGCACCAGGGGCGTGGCGGAGGCCGTGAGTGCCAGCACAGGCACCTCAGGCCGCAGCTCTTTCAGAATGGAAAGTTGGCCGTATTCCTCGCGGAAATCGTGGCCCCACTGGCTGATGCAATGAGCTTCGTCTATGGCGAAGAGAGCGATTGGCTTGCCCTTAATCCAGCGGCGGAAGCCCTCTTTGGCCACCCGTTCCGGAGAAACATAAAGAAGAAAGCTGCCCCCTTCCCCGAGGCGGCGAAACACTTCGAGCTTTTCCTCTTCGGTCTGGCCGGAGTGCACGGCACCGGCTGGAATGCCGCGGGCGGAAAGGGCGGCCACCTGATCGTTCATCAGAGCGATCAGAGGAGAAATCACGAGAACAATTTTGTTTTCGGCTACCGCCGGTAGCTGAAAGCAGAGCGATTTGCCGCCTCCTGTGGGAAGCACGGCAAGAGCGTCCCGCTTCTGCAGAACGTCTTCGATGATTTCGCGCTGGCCGCGGCGAAACTCGGGAAGCTGGAAACGATCCCGCAAAAGGGATTCAAGCTGAGGGTGCAGCGGGAGGCTGGGCTGAAGCGGGCTCATGTAAGGGTACTATACGCGTTTCGCCTTTTTGGGGCAGGCCAAAAGGACCAAGGTAACAGATCTTGGGGGCGCGGAAAATTGCGCAGTGAATTAAGGTGCCTTCCGGCCTAGAACGGCACGGCCGTGAAGGTCCAGTCCGGGCTCGCCTTGAGCACCTCATTGCTTTGGTGGATCTCGTTGGCCAGGAGCAGGCTGGGAAGGCCGGCTTCCGCGTGGAGAAGGTAGAAGTGGGTGCCGTAAGACAGTTTTCTCTTCACTTTCAGTTTGCGGGTTTCGAGCCATTGCTGGATTTGCTGCTCGCTCCAATCAGCCTTGAATTGCACGATGATCCCACCCGGCAAGGCGCGCATGGGGCCTGCCGACCACGGGCCCGCCCGGAACAAGGGCGAGGCATTCGCGCCTGGCTGCTTGCGGTTTATGGCCGCGGCCGCGCTGGCTCCTCTGGCGGAGGCTCCCAGTTTCCAAACGTTCATTTTCCCCTGGCGGAGTTGCAAGGCAGAGGACGGAGCAAAGGCACGCACGCCTTTGCTCTTTTCCTCCGGCGCCGGTTTTTCGCTGCTGAAATCAACCACGTAATCGGGGTCGAGCCAAACCTTGCGGATCCTGTTTCCCTCATGCCACACGAAGCTTTCGGTGAGAGCCTTCCCGCTTTTTACTGCAAGAGCGGTTTTCCCCGCGGATCTTGCCTCGGCGGAGAGCAAAAGAACAAGCACGAAGAGGGGAAGAGCCTTTGCTTTAGCGTCCATAAATCTTCAGCCTCCACGTTTGAAAGGTTCCGGTGTCCGCCGCGACCAAGTCTTTCACCGTGAGCCTCCAAACCCCGTCGGCGGCTTCGTTCAGGTGCCAATTGGTTCCCAAGGTGAACGCGTTGTAGAGGCCGTCAATATCGTTGCAGGTGAGTGCGCCGGCCGGGTCGAGAGAGTTGTGTGCGGGCACCAGGGTGCCTGCGCCTCCTGCTGTGGTGGTGTTTTCCAGCGTGATCTCGAGATCGCCGGGAGCCAGGTGGTCGGTTGAGGTAAAGGTGACTTCCACGTATTCGATATTCGTGATCCCGCTTGCGGCAACGGTATGGTTGCTCAGCACTCCGGTGGCGTCGGCATCGGGGATCGCGGTGCCTACTGCGATATCGCCGGAATCGTAAACCACTTCAGCTCCGAGATTTACCCATGCCGCCGCGGCCGTTACGGCAGCACTGGCGTCTACGGCTCCATGTCCGTATTTGGGATTGAATCGAATTCCCGCGCTATTGGTGGCCCAGCCTGGATCGGTGGGGTCCACGAAACGGGCGGTGGTGGCGAGGATCTGCCTTACGTCCCGCCAGGTGAGGAGAGGGTTGGCCTGAAGCACGAGCGCCACCACGCCGGAGGTGTTAGGCGCCGCGGAGGAGGTGCCGTTCATGCATTGGGTATAGCTCGTGTTCGCCAGTTCATTGGAAGCTCCCGTTTTGTTCAGTCCAGAGCTGGCTCCCGTGATGTCGGTGCTGGTGACTGCGAGAGTGGTGCTGCAATACTGGCCGCCCGGGGCGCTCACCAGAAGATTCGCCCCGATTTCGGAATAGGTGGATTTCGCCCCAAGAGCGGTAAGCGCACCCGCTGTGATCACGTGCCGGTCGTTGGCGAGCCGGTTCAGATTGGATACTCCCTGGCAGCCGCCACAGGTGAGGCCGTCGTAGGAGCCTCCCTCGTGCCCGTTACCGGCGGCAACCACATAGATGGTGCCGAGGCCGCCGCGGCCGGAAGTGGTGCCGGTGGTGAAGGCCGTGCGGGAGGCATCACCGCCTACGTCGGTGGTGCAACCTAGGAACCCGAGGCCCGGTCCCCAGCTGTTGTTGCTGACGTCGATAAAAGAGATGTTTTTGGTAAGCGCGTCGGTGGCATCCGCGATCGTGGCTCCGGTGCCGATCACGTCGAAAGCGGCCAGGCTGGCCCGGGGGGCCACGCCTCTTACTCCAAGGTCGTTGAGGTCTCGTGCCGCGATAATGCCGGATACCGCCGTTCCGTGACCATGGGAGTCTGAGGGGGAGGTGTTCCCGTTCACATAGCTGTAGCTGAGGCCCGGAAAGATATTCACTTTCAGGTCTTCATGGGAAAGATCAATGCCCGTATCCACCACGGCCACTCGCACTCCCTCGCCCCGGCAGCTGTTTCCCACTCCGCAGGAGGCCCAAGCAGGCGCCACGTTCACGTCTTCGCCCGCGGTAGCGGGGTTGCCATCGGTGCCGATCTGGCCGGTATTATCGAGGTGCCATTGATTGGCGAACAAAGTGTCTGCCGAACCTGATCCGTTAGCGCCGAGGAGAGTGGCTTCGCTGCTGAGATCGCTCGCGCCCAGCCCGCCGATCGCCTGCACGGAAACATACATATTCTCGCCGTTCTTGAGCCCGCCGAAAAAGAAGGGGGAGGAGACGCTTGAAATCATCTGGCTCGTGCTGAAGGATCCGGACGTGGTGGACCAGAACAGCCGGTAGCTCGAGGCGAACTGAACGTTGCTCCAGCTGACGGTCGCATAGCCGTCTCCGTTGGTAACGCTGAGAGCAGACGGAGCCTTCGGGGCCGTGGGAACCACTCTTCCCTGCCGCGGATCCCGTTTGGGGGTGCAAGAAAATGTGGCGAGGGCCGTGATGGCTGCGCAGAGAAATCGTGCCCGCTTTGGTTTGAGTCCAGCTATTCGCATACTGCGTATAACGGATCGACATCAGGATGAAATTAGATAAGGGGTATGTGGTGATTTTATATAGTTCGGTTTAATCTCGGTTCCGTGTGCAAACCGCCCAAAAGGCGTTTAATCCGAAGCCGGGATACGGGGCGACGGCATCGCTCCCGCACCGGGATTTCCCTGCGATGGATTGGCTCTCCAACAGTTCCTCGTGGCGCATAGGTTTTTATCCGGTGCCGCCAGATTGAGCACCACGCCGTAGTAGGCTGCTTCGATCTGCCTGATGCGTTCCTTATCTTCTTCCTCTTCCACTTTCCCATCGATCACGATGCGGTCATCGAGGGAGGTGACCGAGACCCCTTCCACATGACGAAGAAGGGAGCGGATTTCCACGGCTCTCTTGGCCATATCCTCGCCCACGATATTGTAGATGCGGGTGGACCTTACTTTTCCATCGCTGTCAAAAAAGGCTACGGAAGTGGTTCCCTTTCTTAGGGCCACAATGCGGAGTTTTCGTGGCTCCGGGCCGGGAATCACGGTCACCAGATTGTTGGTGTCGAGCAAGGGGGAGGGGCCCGGCTCGAAATCCACTTCGAGGATTTCCACGCTGCCGATCGCCAGGGTAATTACCCGGGCATTTTCCAAAGGCTCGTCTCTTACGGATGTAACGGCGGGCCTGCTCCCGGAGCAGGAGGTGGCCATCATGCAAAGCGCGGCGGCCAGTAAGATCTTGGTGCTTTTCATAAATTTCTCCCCAGCCCTTATCGGCGAAATCCGCAGAACGGAGCAGCGTATTGCCTCAAATGGAAACGACACCAGGTAAGGGCTTGGAATCTCAGGCGGC
>CAZTCD010000166.1:0-4619 GCA_964612065.1 uncultured Bdellovibrionales bacterium
GAGGCAGTAATCCAACCAGGGCTTCTTCAAGATGCCCACCCCATGCTCGCCGGAAATAGAACCATGAAAATCCCTCGTGATCTCGGCCACTGCGAGATTGAGCTGCTCCTGCAATGCCTTCCACTCGGAATCCGCCACCCCTGCCTTGGGCAGGGTGTTGAGATGAAGGTTGCCGTCGCCCAGGTGCCCATAAAGAAAGAAATCCACCTTGGGAAAACGGGCTGGCAGCGTTTTGCCGAACGCGGTCAGGAAATCAGGCACCTGATCCACCGCCACGGAAATATCGTTCTTGTTGGGGTTCTGCCGCAGGCTCACGCTTTCGGCGATCCGCTCGCGGAAGCTCCAGATCATTTTTGACTCTTCCGAATTCTGCGCCATGCGCCCGTCTACCACGCCTTCCATCTCGAGCACGGGATCGAACCAGGCGCTTTCTCCCTCCCATTCCGTGAGCAGGTACCAGGGCGCATGAGTGGAAAGTGGATTGGGCTGCTTCGAATAGTGCGCCACGATTTCCATACAGGATTCCGAGAACAGCTCGAAGGCATGAAAGGCCGCGCCGCTCTCCCGGCCATGTTTGAAGATCCGGTGCACGGCGGAAACATCGCTCACCCCAAGCAGCACCGTGGTTTTTTCTGCCGGCAGAGGAGCGAGCTTGAGCACCGCTCCTACCACGATGCCGAGGATGCCTTCCGAGCCGATGAAGATCTCTTTGAGATCGGGGCCGGAGTTGTTTTTTTCGAGCTTGCCGTTGAGCGAGAGCAGCTCTCCGCTCGCCAGCACCACATCGAGGCCAAGCACCCAGTGGCGGGTGTTGCCGTACTTGATCACATTGATGCCGCCCGCGTTCGTGGAGATATTGCCACCCACGGTGCTTGAGCCTTTCGAGGCGAAGTCCACGGGCCAGGTTAGGCCGAAATCTTTCGTGGCTTCGTGCACGGCTTCCGTAACCGCCCCCGCCTCCACATATACGGTTCGCGAAACCACATCCACCTCATGGATCCTGTTCATGCGGGTGAGACTAAGCACCACCTCGCCGTTCAGCGCGCAGGCGCCCCCGGACAGGCCGGTTCGCCCTCCGCTCGGCACGATCGCCACTTTGTGCTCACGGGCGAGCTTCACCAAAGCCTGCACATCCTCTTTCCTGCGCGGAAAGAACACCGCACACGGATTCGGCTTTTCGGGATAGGTCCAATCCTGCCCATAGTGCTTGCGCTCAGCCTCCTCCACGCTCCAAAGCTCGGGGGGAAAAGCAGACTTCAACGCTTCTAAAAATGTGGGTGACGGCATGAGGGAATTGTAACGGATCCTGCTCCCGGGGGAAATCCTTTGACAAAAACCGGAGCCGGTTCTCAACTAATAAGGAAGGCGAAGCAATTGCCCAAGGACGGCCATGCACCCCCATCTATCCTCCCACTCCCCCAACCCTCCGAGCTCCATGAACCAAAGCAAACCCACGCCCCAGCAGAAGGCCGAAGAATTTCTGAAGGTAGCCACCCAATTTCAACTCGGTGATCTCCCCACCGAACAACGCCACCCCTCCACCTTTGAACTGGCTGAGCTCAGCCGGCGCGACATCAAGGGCGCCCTCCGCATCTTAAAAGAGATCGATCTTGAGGTAGCCCGCAAGGTGGCAGCCAAAGCCGGAGAGCTCGAGGCGCTCGAGCACGCGATCGGCGAAACCCTGCGCGCCGGGAATCGGGTGTTCTTCTACGGCTGCGGCGCCACCGGACGCCTCTCGATGAGCATCGAATACATCTGGCGCTATATGCACAAAGGGCGCCCCGAAGCCGATCAGGTGCTCGGCTTCATGAGCGGAGGGGATCTTGCCCTCGTGCATTCGATCGAGAACTTCGAAGACCATCCCGACTTCGGCGCCCGGCAGGTGCGAGAGATCGGCTTTGGCCCGCACGATCTTCTGGTTTCCACCACTGAAGGCGGAGAAACTCCCAGCGTGATCGGTGCCACCGAAGAGGCGGCCAGGATCTCGTCCCGCAAGCCCTTCTTCCTCTACTGCAATCCCACCGAAGTGCTTCACGAGCAGGTGGAACGCTCCCGCCGGGTGATCGATAATCCCGGGATCGAGAAAATCTGCCTCTATGTGGGCCATATGGCGCTTTCCGGATCCACGCGCCTCCAGGCTTCCAGCGCCCTCCAGCTCGCCGCCGGAGGATCCTTGCTCCGGGCCGCGCATACCAAGATTGCCGTGCCCCAGTATTCTGACTTTGTCTCCCTGCTGCGCGATGCGGATTTTTCCTTCCTGGAACCTTTCGCCGAAGAAGAGAGCCAGATTTACCAGGAAGGCGATTTCCTGCTCTACGAAACCGACGAATACGGCATCACCATCCTCACCGACACCACCGAGCGCGCTCCCACCTTTTCGCTCCTCGGTTTTGAGAACCAGAACAATCCGAAACGCGAACCTTCGCTCTCCTACCTGCGCCTGCCTCAGGCCGCAAACCCCGCGGCCGCCTGGCGCGAGATCCTGCTCCGCGATCCGATCACGATTGAATGGGATGAGTTAAGAACCGTGGCCGGAAAAGAGCGGCTGATGGGATTCGATTTCTCCGCCGCATCCCTGGAACAAAGGCAAAAGCTCACGGCCCCCAAGCGCCAGCACCTCTTTCGTATCGAACGGCACGGGCACGAGATGCGCTTCGAGCTCGACCGCCACCGCCATAGCGTGAGCCTTCGGGGCGTTCACCCACTTTTTGAGCACCTTTTCCTGAAGTGCGCCCTCAATATGCACTCGCTGCTCGTGATGGGGCGCCTCGGCCGCTTCGAAAGCAATGTGATGACCTGGGTGAAGCCCTCCAACAAAAAGCTCATCGACCGCTCCATCCGTTACGTGGAATACCTGCTGCACCACCAGGGCGTGATGGGTGCTTCCTACGAAGAGATCTGCCGCGAGCTGTTCGAGCAGGCCGAGCGCATGACCGCCAAAGACGCCGTGGTGCTGATGACGGTAGACGCCCTCAAAAAGAAGCAGCGCGGGCAGGCTTAGCTTCCCGGATTGTCAGGCCTCGCAGGGACTCTCCGGGCTCGGCTCACATGGTGGTGCGGGCGGGGCCGGAGGAGGCGCCGGGGGCGCAGGAGCCGGCTCCTCCTTGATCACCTCGATTTCCCTCAGCCGCTGGCAATCGCGGGTTATTTTATCGATAAAGCGAGGATCACTCGGGCTCTTTACGCTGCCGTCGGGATTGCAGAATTGGGCCAGCATCCGCTCCTTGAGCTCGCTTTCTTTCTCGCAGGTGATGCGGGAGAAGTTTTTGCGGTCCACCATGCGGGTGAGAGATCCGCTCTCCAGGCCTCGGCTATAAGTGGGCTGGCCGGGATAAAGGAAATCATCGATTCGCAGCCAGATCTCTCTCTCGGAATTGATGGATCCATACACGCTCAAGCGGAATCGATGCCCTTGAAGCACTACTTTAGGAAGGAAGTCGTCGCGCTCGGAATCTTTGGTGAGATCGTAGCGGGTGAAGGCGGTTTCGGCGCTCATTTCTCCCCGGAGAATTTCCTGGGCATGGCAGACCACCTGAGGCGCCTGCCCGCTTTCGTTGCGCGCTTGGCTAGTTGAAGGAATAGTTGCGGCAATCAGGGCGAGTGCTAGAAACTTCATGATTTCCTCACGAGCTTGGGAAATACAGTCGAGGCGTTCCCTGCCTCGGAGAGGCCTGTTGGGCAATCGGTGATTTGCAATGGAAGTGCCGAGCTGGCGAACGTGTTTTATGGCGCGGCGCTCATGCTTCGGGGTGAAAGTTCGTTCGCCTGGGGATTTTTCGGACGCTTCCTCGCACCCTTCCCGCCGAACGATAAATGTACTATTTTCACTATCCATTGCACCCAAAATGTACTACTCTAAAAACAAGCTCGCTATAGCGCAAAACAGCAGGAGGCGAAAATGCCAGCGGCCCCACTTCATTGCCTCAACCCTTCAGCCAGCAGCCTCACCAGCCAACCAGTAGTGCCCAGGCCCCTTAATCCCATATTCGAGGATCTGCGCGCCCGCCTGGGCACTTTCGATACACGCTTCTCGCCCCTCCCTTTTTCCCGCCTGGCGGCCGGCCTCCCGCGTGGGGCTCTCGTGGAGATCACAGGCCCCGGCAAAACGAGCGCGGCCGTGCAGCTTCTGGCCGAGCATGCCGGCCTGCGTGCCGCCTGGGTGGAGGGCTCTTTCTCGCTTCTTCCTTCCGCTTTTCCGCAAAGAAGCGCGAATCTCGAAAAGATTTTCTTCGTGGAAGGCGGAGCGCACAGCGCCTGGGCCGCGAGCACCCTTCTGCGCTCCCAGCTCTTTCCTCTCCTCGTTTTTCACGCGCCCTACAGCTGCGAGCGCGAGCTCCGGAGATTCCAGCTGCTCGCCGAGCGCTCGAAAACCACGATGCTGCTGCTCGGGCAAAAGCCCTTGGCCGAGCGGGCTTGGCCGATCCGGCTTTCCTTGGAGGCCAGGGGGCCAGAGCTCACGGTGCTGAAAGGAAAGGCCTGAAGTATGCGCGTGCTTTGCCTCTACACGGGAAACGAAGAACGTTGCCCTCGGGAGCGGCGTTCCGCCCTCGCCGAAGCCTGCATTCTCTTCTCGCCCCAAGTGGCCCTAGGGAGCGATGCGGTGTTCGTGGAGGTGAAGG
>CAZTCD010000167.1:0-4570 GCA_964612065.1 uncultured Bdellovibrionales bacterium
TATATTCCGAACGGTGCCGCAAGCGACGAGCGCCATCACTTCAAGATGAAATTTCTGGATGATTTGATTCCCTGGCTTAAAAAGCTGGAAAAAGAACGCGGGCCCCTGGTGATCGTGGGGGATTATAATATAGCGCATACCGAGATCGATATTCATGATCCTGTTAGGAATCAGGATAGCTCCGGCTTCCGGCCGGAGGAGAGGGCGTGGATGACTAAATTCCTGGAGAATGGATTTGTGGACACCTTCCGAGCTGCGAACCCGGGAAAAAAAGACCAATACAGCTGGTGGTCGTTCCGGCAACGATCGAGGGAGCGAAACAAGGGATGGAGGATCGACTATATTTGTGTATCCCGCGCCCTGGAAAACAAGATCCGCTCTGCGGAAATTCATCCTGCAGTGATGGGATCCGACCACTGCCCCATCTCTCTGGAGCTGGCACTCTAATCCTTACCTGGTGATCGCTATTCTAGGCTGCCCTTCGGCGGTCGGTGCAATTTCTTGTCAAGAGCCGGTGCACTTAAGCGCGGCTAAATGCGGAAAAATGCCGGATGCCGCTATGCTTTCCCCCGCTTAAACCGTTGGTGGCGGCATAAAAACACGGCGAACGATTTTTATTTACGTTCCCTCTTGCATTCTAAAAACGAAAAAAGGGATTGCTTCCCCTATTCCTTAGTTTATAAATTACTCCAGTTTTCATTAAGAAAATCTTCGGTTCTCTCCAGCGCAGCCTCTCCCGGCAAATTGTGCGTAGGAAAAACCGAAGTGCCCCGAAGGTCCAATAAGGATCATTGAATGGATCCCTCAAGGATCGCGCCATAGGAGCTCTCCGAGATATGAAAGAATTGTTCAAGGTACTGGGTGAATATCTGCAAGCGAAGCGGATGAAAGTAGGATTGAGCCAGGGCGATGTGGCTGCCAAGCTTGGTTACTCTTCCCCCCAGTTTATCTCGAACTTCGAGCGTGGCCTTTGCGCACCGCCCCTCAATAAGCTCCGCCTTCTTGTGCAGCTTTACGATATGAATGGCGAAGAAGTGCTCAAGCTTATGATGAAAGAGCATGAGCGCCACCTCCGCCGCGCTCTTTCGGTAAAAGGCAAAAAGCGCTAGCTCTTCGCTTTTTTTGCCTCTTTTCCTAATTTCCGGATTTGTCTAAATGCGCCAAAGCGCGGTAAATAGCGGGTTATGAACCAGCTGAATGCCGCGTTTTATTGCTTTTCCCCTATCCCCCGGGAATCTCTCCCGGAATTGCGAGCTAGTTGGGGCCGGCACCTGCGTGAGCTGGGAGTGAAAGGCACCGTGATCCTGGCTCCGGAAGGCATCAATGGCTTCCTGGCGGGCGCGGAGAATGCCGTGCGAGATGCTCTCGCTCTATTCCGCTCCCTTCCGGCATTCTCCTCGCTGCAGGCCAAAGAGAGCCGTTCTGCGGATATTCCCTTCGGAAAACTCAGCATCAAGCTCAAGAAAGAGATTGTTACCTTTCGGGTGGATGGCGTGCCTGCCACAGAAGCCCCCCGCATTTCACCGGCTGAGCTCAGCGCCTGGTATGAGGAAGGCCGAGATTTTGTGATCGTGGACACCCGCAATGATTACGAGTATCGCCTGGGCACCTTTCGTGGCGCTCACAACCCTGAGCTGAGGCATTTTGTGGAGTTTGCCGAGGCAGCAAAAAAGCTTCCTGAGGAATGGAAGACCAAGCCAGTGGTTACCTTTTGCACCGGTGGTATCCGATGCGAGAAAGCTGCGCCCTACCTCGCGGGCTTGGGTTTTCAGCAAGTTTACCAGCTCGATGGAGGCATTCTGGCCTATTTCGAGAAAGAGGGCGGAAAGCATTGGGAAGGCGATTGCTTCGTGTTTGATGATCGCGTGGCGCTGGATCCTTCGCTCTCTCCCACGGGAGCCACGCTTTGCCGCTCGTGCCAGGGCCCTGTGCCTGCGGGCAAAGCCGAATGCATCCATTGCGGCCAGGCTATGAGCCCCGCATGATCCGCTACTGGAACCGCCGCCGCCAGGCCCAGGAAACAGAAAACGTTTACGGTGGCGGCTTTGTGAACCTCCTTTATGGGAATCCGATTGGATTTGCCCTGGCAGATTCCCTGTTGGCAAGAAAGCCCGTTAGTTGGCTCTACGGGGGCCTCCAGAACAGCAAGCTTTCTGCAGGCAAAGTGGCTCCTTTCATCAAACAGTTCAGCGTGGAGATGGAAGATTTTGAACCAGGCCCTTTTCGCAGCTTCAATGAATTCTTCATCCGAAAGTTCCGCCCCGGAATGCGCGCTTTTCCCGCCGATTCCGGCACCATGGGGGCCTTTGCGGAGGCTCGCTATTTCGGATTCAGCCAGCTCGATCCCCAAACCACCCTTCCGATCAAAGGCCTCCGGCTCGAGGCGGAAGGCGTTCTGGGAAACACTCCAGGAAAAGAGCGCTTTCGCCACGGGCCTTGCCTGCTCGCCCGCCTCTGCCCCGTGGACTACCACCGCTTTCATTTTCCGGATAGCGGCCGCGCCGTGCATCACCATGCAGAAACGGGAAAGTTGCACTCCGTGAATCCTGCAGCATTGGTGAAAGAGCCCGGCCTCTTTCTTACCAATGAGCGGCAGATCTCCCTGCTGGAAACCAGGAACTTCGGCCTGCTCGCTTATGTGGAGGTAGGTGCGCTCTGCGTGGGACGCATCGTGCAATCCCATCCCACAGAGGGCGCCTTCGAGCGAGGCCAGGAAAAAGGCTATTTCCTCTTTGGCGGCTCCACGGTGATTTTGTATGGAGAACCCGGCGCCTGGGTGCCCGAAACGGATATTCTGGAGAATACAGCGCAGGGCCGAGAGGTGCTCGTGGAGCTAGGCCAGCCGGTAGCCAGAGCGGGGCAAAAGCTGTAGTATCGATCCCCTATGGCGAAGCCTTTTTACGTAACCACACCGATCTACTATGTGAACGACCAGCCCCATATCGGGCACAGCTATACCACTGTGGTGGCCGATGTGCTGGCCCGCTACCACCGCCTCTTCGGCGATGAGGTGCTCTTTCTCACGGGAGTAGACGAGCACGGCCAAAAAGTGCAGCAGGCCGCGCAAAAGGCCGGCACCGATCCCCAGCTTTTTTGCGACCAAGTGAGCCAGCGCTTCCGCGACATCTGGAAAGAGCTCAATATCTCCAACGACATTTTCTTCCGCACCACCGATGCCTTCCACAAAAAGGCCGTGCAGGCCGCTTTGCAGGAGCTTTTCGACAAAGGCGAAATCTATAGCGAGGATTACGAAGGCCTCTACGCCGTGAGCGAGGAAATCTTCTATACTGAAAAAGATCTCGTGAACGGCAAAACGCCACTCGGCAATGAAGTGATCCCGCTTAAAGAGAAGAGCTACTTCTTCCGGATGAGCAAATACCAGGGGCGCCTGATCGAGCATATCAAGGCGAATCCTGGCTTTATTCAGCCTGAGAGCCGCCGCAACGAGATCCTGGGATTTTTAAGCAAACCGCTCCATGATCTCTGCATTTCGCGGCCTAAGGCGCGCCTTAGCTGGGGCATCGAGCTGCCTTTTGCCCCCGATTATGTATGCTATGTGTGGTTTGATGCTCTTTTGAACTATGCCTCAGGCGTGGGCTACAAACAGCCGGAGAAGAAAGCGGAGTTCGAGAAGTGGTGGCAGGAGAACCCTCCCGTGCACCTGCTTGGCAAAGATATCATCACCACGCATTCCGTATACTGGCCCTGCATGCTGATGGCGCTCGGAATTTCGTTACCGAAAACAATTTTCGGCCACGGCTGGTGGCTCACGCCGGAAGGCGACAAAATGAGCAAGAGCAAGGGCAAGGTGGTGCGCCCGCTCGAAATGAAGGATGTGGTGGGAGTGGATCCGCTTCGCTACTTCCTCACCCGCGATATTTTCCTCGGCAACGATGCCTCTTTTTCGCCTGAGCTCGTGGTTACGCGCGTGAACGCGGAGCTGGCCAATAACTTGGGCAATCTGCTTTCGCGGGTGACCAACCTCGTGGATAAGAACTTCGAAGGCAAGGGCCCTGCCCTGCCCGGCACGCTCGCGCCGGAATCAGCGGCCGTGCTTGGCAAAATCGAGGGCTTGGCGGATAAGGTGCGCGCCTCGGTGGACGCACTCGATCCGCAAAGCGCTACCACGCATGTGCTCGAGCTGCTGAACGATGCGAACAAATACATCGGTGATCGCGCGCCCTGGAAGCAGGTGAAAACGGATATGCCAGCCGCCGCTGAAACCCTCGCCGTATGCCTCGAAGTGCTGCGCGTGGCGGGAATCCTTTGGCATCCCATCATGCCCACGAAATGCACGGAGTTGCTACGAGTAATCGGCTGGGAAAAAGCGCCGAGCCTCGAAGACGCTCGCAAGCCCAAGGCCTGTGTGCCTGGCGCGAAGGTGCTCAAGCCGGAACCGCTTTTCCCGAGAGTGGACTGGAAGGCGGATAGCGCGAGCTAGGCCGCCAGAGAATCGAGATCTCGCCGCCTAGCTCGTTCCTCTCAAAAACTCCGCCACAAGCTCCGCCCCTCGATATTCGGAAGGCGGGGCTTCGGGCAGAGAGTGCAGCTCTCGCTTCAATGCATCCAG
>CAZTCD010000168.1:0-1075 GCA_964612065.1 uncultured Bdellovibrionales bacterium
CGGCTCGCAGGCGTGGCACCTGCCATGGAAAAAGGATCCCTGATCATCGGCGAGAAGTTGATGGACATGTTCAACGTGGGATCGCTTCTCGATCGCTTATGCGCTCATCTAAACGCAATCGAGGCCCTCGAACTGAAGGGGCGCCTCCCCGACCTGCGCCAGATTCTCTCTGCCGTTTTGGCGGAAGGCTTCCAATGCGCAGTGGACTCCGGCGCACTATACCCGAGCGTCGACTTCCAGGCCTCAGCTTCCAGAAAAAAACTCGGAGTGAACCTGCGATTCCCGCTTGGCGCCACCAAGCTCCCCCAGCTCATTCAAAAAACCCTCTCGGGAGAAGATATCTTCTGGCACCAGATCTGGCAGTGCTCTGATGTCACGGTAATTTCAGAACATCAGAAATACCGCGAGCTCGAAGTTCTCCTGGTGATCAACAAGCCCGAACGAAGCAAGAAACAAGCGCAAAACACGCTGCTCTTCAAGAGCATGAAAGACAGCGCCCGCAAAGAGTCTTTGCTCGAAGCACCCGAATCATACACATTCAAGCTTCTTTCAGACATAAAAACCAAAGACAGCACAGAGCTCTTTATCAGCGAGGGAGGCGACAGGCCTGATATTGATCTGGCCTCATTGCCGGAACCCGTAGTTCGGCAGCTCCACTCCCTGGAAGAAAGGTGCCAGGCGCTTCAAGACAACCTTGCACGCAAGGAAGCCTCGCTCCAGGATTCACTTCGCAAAAGCCAATCCCTCACCCAGGAATTGGGACAAAAACGTGGAGAGCTTCTGCGAACAGTCAAGAGCCTCGAAACCAATTCGGATGGATCCGAAAGAAAGATCCGCGAGCTCGAGTCCAAGATAGAGCAGCTGAAAGCCAGCCTCGAAGAGAGCGCGCAACTCAAAAACCTGCAGGCGCAACCGGGAATGCAGGAAGCGATGGCGCGCCTCGAGGCCATGGTTCGATCCGCTGAGGCTGAAAAAACAACTCTCCGGGAAAATATCGCTGTGGAGCAAAAACGGGTGGCTTCCCTTGAGCAAAAATACTCCACTCTCTACAAAGAGCTCTCCCTGAAGGATCGCG
>CAZTCD010000168.1:1085-4486 GCA_964612065.1 uncultured Bdellovibrionales bacterium
ACTCAATGAGATCAAAGGCGCTCTGAATAAAATGCGAAAGGATCAATCCCAAAAAACAAACGCAGGCAGCTCATCCCAGGACCTGTCCGTTCAGTCCGAAAAGCTCAAGGAGCTCGAAGCCAAGGACATCACCCAGAAGCAGGAAATCAGAAAGCTGACCTTCAAGCTGGACAATCAGGAAAAATACGCCAAAGCACAACAATCCGAATCCGCTGAAAAGCTGAACATGCTGGACCAGAAGCTCAAGGCCGCCAAAGCCAAAGAGCTTGAGCTCTTGAAAAAGACTGAGGAGCTTACCGCCGCCCTCAAACGGGCCCACAAGGTAGCCTGATATGAATTCAAGCCTACTGAAGATTGATCTCAGCAGATTCGAATCGGGAAAGATTCTCAGCAGGGATGTTTTTCTTTTCATGCCCCTAAATGGAAAATATGTTCGCCTTGCCAGCGTCGGCGACGAATTTCGCCCTGAGCTCCTAGCCCGCCTGATCGCCAGGTCGATTTCAACTCTCCATGTTGCTGGATGGAAGGAAAATGAAGACCCGTTAACCTGCCAGCTCTACTTCAACGGCGAGTCGGACGCGGCAATGCCCGAATCACAGCTCCCTCCACCCGCCGAACTCGATCACGCAGACACTGCTGCAACGCTCTCCGGCTCGTCTGAAGCGTCGCCTTCGCCATCCGGCGAACCAGGAGCACCACTCAATATTCAAGAATCTCCCCAGGAAACTCATCAGAAAATCTCTCAGCAGAATTCGGAAGAGGATCCATCGGACGAGGTAAAAGTCGAAGCGGTCAAAGAAGAGGCCGATGGCACAAAAAACATCGAGAACTCCCTGGATCCCCAGGACGGAAAGAAAACGAGAAAACTCAAGCTTGTGGCGAATGACGAGCCCCAAAGCCTTCTTTCGGAAAAAGATACGGATAAAAGAGAGGTCATACCGTCCTCTCCGGCAGAAATCGAACCTGAAAGCAGATTCTCTCCTTCCAAAGAGCTGCCGGAAGAAACCACTACTATTGGAGGCTCTCTAGCTCCGGAAGAAGCCGTTCAGGTTATCTCCCCCCTCCGTGAAACGCTGGAAGACGTGATTCAAATCGTTGCTGCGGAGTCGGAGGCGAGCACACTCGAAGCGATTAAAGGCTTACGCAACAGCTTGGAAGAGAGTTTGACCAAACTAAAATCAGTAAAGCCAGCTGACCTTGAGCAAACCATCATCGCGGCAGACGCAGCAGTACAAGAAGCAGTCCAGATATTTAAAAAGCAGTCCGAACAAAGCGACTCAGACAAGCAACTTTCCACTGAGCTATTGGCGGCCGTAGAACACGCCAGAGACCAGATTTCAGGCGCAACTCAAAAACTTTCAGAGCGCTCAGAGCAAAAGGCTTCCAGCCACTATGATGCTGAAAATTTCGAGCACCGCTTCTCCGCAGAAAAGATAGTTAAAGACCAAACCGAGATCCATCGCAGCAAGCGGGAGCCCGTTTCTGACGACTCATTCGAGACGATGACGATAAAGAAACAGAAGAAAAAAGAAAACGATCCAGAGCTTCCCGCTGCCTCTCCGAGTGAAATGGAAAAACTGGAGGCGAACCAAGGGCGCCCCCCACTCTCGAAAGGAAGGAACGGACTAGCAGCCTTATTCGACGAAGCAAAAAAAATACAGGCAGATTCGATTGGGAAAGACTCGGCAGGACCAATCTCTGCCGAAAAAAATATACTGTCCACGGAGCCACCGAAAGACAGCCTGATCGCAGAAAAACACCCTGCGAAGGAACTATCGACGACCTCTGCAGCGATAGCGAATGGAGACGCCTCATCCAATGAAGCTCCTGCGGAACAACGAGATGAATCAAAAAGTAATGATTCTTATTCTTCAAACTTACGTTCCGCCACATTCAAAGACCTTCCAGCCACGGCCTCCCGCATGGCCGCCCACCTGGCGCATTCCCTCGGTTACGCAAGTCCTGATTTCCTTTCTGACTTAGCACTTGCCACAGCGCTCTATTTCTCGCGTAAAGAGGGTATTCATATCCAGGATGGAATCGATAAACCTCTTCTCAATGCCGTTCTTCAGCATACGGAAAACTCAAATGATTCAGTCATCGAGGATTCCCTCGAGATCATCCTATTTCTTGAAACCTATTTCTCGGCTCCGAGCTGCGACCGATCGATGCGAGATTTTTCAAGGAAAGTGGTACGAGAAGCCTTCGCGGACCTCAAAAGCCATCCCACGGGCATCAGTAGCTGGAATGAGGTTCGCTGGACCCAATATGTAGACCAGGGACCGTCTATAGGCGCACAAAGCCTTTGCAATAAAGCCTCTGCATCAGCCTTGAAGGCAACACGGGAATTTACGGCCTAAAATCTATCAAAGAGCCAAATGATGACGACTCAAGCTCCATCGTCGCCGATAGCTTCTACGGGGCACGCGGCCTTGGCCGCCTTACAAGCCTCTTCTTCTTCGGGAGACTCTGGCTGCTTCGAAACCATGGAGTGGCCGTCAGAATCGTTCATTTTGAAGTTCTTTGGAGCCTCGTTCACACAAGCATCACAAGCAATACACTGCTCATCTACATAGAACTTGCCGGGTACGTTGTCAGGATACTTGTGGTTTTTATCAGCCATGAAAGTCTCTCAGTGATTGCTTTATCCGACTAGTTTTAATCGGTTTTTGAGGATGATTCAAGTATTGAATAATCCAAGTATATTCATGTCTTAAAAAAGGTAAAGCCCCGATGGATTACTCCACCGGGGCTTTATAAATGGGCATCGTGCTATCTTCACACAGGGCTTCCCCTGCAATAGTTTCGCCGCAGACCTGCTTAACTGCCGTGTTCGGAATGGGAACGGGTGGGACCAGGTCGCTATTAACACCCAAAGCGTTTATAAACTTTAGTGTCCCAGTAAATCAAGGTGAAACCTATTAATGTGCACTCTAACGGAAACCAATCAACAGTCGAAGATTGGTACCAATCAGAGTCAGAAGATCGAATAGATGCAAATTCAATTTCTTGAATTTGTATATGCAAATTTCCTATTAGGAAAAATGCCTTTCTCATTTTGCGATGAGAAAGAAAAATCAAGCCGCACGGATTATTAGTATCAGTCAGCTCCAGACATTACTGCCCTTCCACCTCTGACCTATCAACGTAGTAGTCTTCTACGATCCTTTAGGGGATTGCTCCCAGAGAGAAATAATCTTTGGAAAAGTTTCACGCTTAGATGCATTCAGCGTTTATCTCGTCCGAACATAGCTACCCGGCTGTGCCACTGTAGTGACAACCGATGCACCAGAGGTTCGTCCATCCCGGTCCTCTCGTACTAGGGACAGCCTCCATCAATTCTCTTACGCCCACGGCAGATAGGGACCGAACTGTCTCACGACGTTCTGAACCCAGCTCGC
>CAZTCD010000169.1:0-4370 GCA_964612065.1 uncultured Bdellovibrionales bacterium
GGTCAGCAGCCGCATAGGCCTGGGATTTATGGCCTAACCGGAAGTGGGAAATCGATCGCATATAGTGGCTGAGGGCGTCCTGCGATCCGCTGAGCTGTTCGATAGCGTCGCTATAGGCACCGCGAGCGAAGCTGTTCTCTGCCTTGGCCCGGCTAAGAGGAATCCGGTGAGCAAAAGACGCAGGCACCCTGCCTTTCGCCAGCTCCGCCCCGTAACGCTCCATCAAAGCGTTGGCCGTAGCATATAAGCCGAGACCGGTATACACGTCGGCAGCCACTTTCAGTGTTTCCGGCCCATAAGCCTCGAGCCACTTTTTCTCCCGGTCGTAAAGAGCGAGAGCCTCGGCGAAGTTTTTGCTCTTGGCAAGATCGCTGAGTTTGGTGAACAGGCCTTTTTGGTATGCCCGCTTGTACAACTCATATACGGATCCGTCGGTCTGGGCCATTCCGGCATTGGCGATCGATATGGCCTGGTCTACCTCTCCGGTGATGAGCATATAATCAGCCAAAGTAAGCTCGGCCATGCGCCGGAGATCCCAGTCGGTCATTGCCTTATCGCTCAAAAGCTCTTTCAAGGTTCGCACCACGAACGCGGGCTCTTTCTCCGTGGGAAGATCGATGCGGGCGAGACGCACCGTAGCCACCAAATCCCCCCTCGAAAAGGGATAACCGTTTTTGGCACGCAGGTAGTTCCCCCGAGCGGCGGAAGTATTGCCGTTCTTTACTTCCTCGATCTCTCCGAGCCTCACCCAGGCAAGGCTCGCGTTGGTGTGGGCGGAAGCGATTTTGGTATATCGCCGCAGGTACTTTTCCGCCTGCGCGTAGTTCCGGAGCCAGAAGTAGGCTTCTCCGATCTGGAAAAGCACCTCACTTCTCTTTTTCTCATGTTCCGGAAAGGCGGTGATCGCGGCTTTGCCCTCTTCGGTCACTCGAGCGTAGTTTTTCTCGATGGCCAGAAGATCGGCTATCCGATAGGCGGCTTCCTTTCCGAGAACATGCGAGGGAAATTTCTCGAACACGTATCGGTAAAGCCGCTCCGCCCGCCGAGGCTGGTTCACTTCTCCATAAGCCCCCGCCAAAATCATCTGCACATAAGGAAACTCAGGATCTTTCCGGTTGGTGGCGGCACTCACGCTCTCCAAATGCTGTATGGCAGCCAGCCAGTTCTTCTTCTCGAGCTCGTTCTGGGCGAAGTGAAGCGCGATGAGGCGCTGGTAAGGAAAGGCTTTCCCGTGCTCATCACGGCGCTGTGACAACTCTTCCAGCATTCGTTCCGATTTTTCGGTGAGAGCGGCTTCCTTGGTGCTTTCTCCCAAGTTCCGGTAGGCAAGAGACTTGAGGAATAAAAGCTCCGGTTCATGCTTGGTGCCCGGATGGTCGCGCAGGAGAATCTCAATCGTTTTCAGGCAAAGACCGAACTTCTTGGCTCCGAAAAGCGATTTCGCGAATTCGAAAGCCTTGCCTTCGTCCGTAGACCGGTCGCCTTTTTCAAACTGCCACCGATCCTCGATCTTGAAGTTCAGAGGCAGATCGAGCCCTTTGTCGTTAGCGGTCACCTCGAGCTCGGGCATTGGAAGAAGAAAACGCTGGAAGAGGTCCTTCTCCACCTTCAATGGTTTCACTTCCACCAAAGGCGCATGCTTCTCCGGCTTGAGGGCCGGCTTCGGATGGGCCGCAGCAGGAGAACGATCGTGTTCCGCATGGGACTTCTTCACCTCTTTGGGAAGCGCCTTCGCCAGCGCTTTTCCCGGAACCGCTTTCACTGCGGCCACGGGCTGCTTGCGCCACAAATCAACCACGAGTGAATGGCCCTGCTGGTACGCAAAACTCTCTGTATTCGCATCACGGAACTGAAGCTGAATCTCAGCCTTATCCAGGCCAACGGGCCGCACGGCCACCTTTTCCACCCGCTTGTCATTCATGCTTTCCAGGCCGGAGAGATCCGAAACCGACACCCGATCCACCACAAGAGTAAGCTCTCCAGTGCGGCCGGTAAGCATCCTGAACGACGACCCCGACGTGATCGGGATCTGAATCCGTGTAAGCTGATCCATGGTATCAAGCTTCGGCTTTTCCTGGGCCAAAGCCGCCACTGTCATAACCGCAAAAATACAGGTGGCCACAAGCCACGAGGCCACTGATCTCAAGAAAGCGTGAGTTCGCATCCTACAAACCCCCACCAAGAGTTCGCAACTACCATGCCACCCCTGAAGCCTTCTTTGGGCAGCGTTGGTGCCCATCAGAAGGCGAGCTCGTGTGGGGATTGCTGACGCTATCGGGCCGCCAAGTCAAATCCCTGACGCTAGCCGGTTTGACTTCGCCCTCTCCGGGCTTGATGATGGAGAGCATGCGTTCGCTTGAAAAGCCGATTTCAGCCTGGAGATTCGCGGCTTTGGCTTCCACCCTGGTCCTCTTGGCCGGTGGAAGCTCCTGCGCGTTGCTTTTCCCGGATCGAACCGCTCCCAAAGACAGGGAGTACGGCGTAAGCCCCCCCCCTTCCCCTTGGTCGAAGCTGGCCGTGGGCGACGATCCCAGTTCCGTGGACGCCATGAAAGCCGACCGCGCTTACGAAAACCCCGAGACTGGAGCCATCATCTCGGTGAACAGCATCTGCCGGAAATACAATAAGTCTTCGCTGGAAACCCTCACCGACAATCTGGTGCGGGGAGTGGGCAGCCGCAAGCTGGTTAAGCGCAAAGAAATCGAGATCGACGGAGAAAATGCCCTCGACTCCACTTTCGAAGGCGTAGTGGACGGTGTGTTCCTGAACCTTCGCACCGTAGTTCTGATCAAGAACGACTGCACCTATGATTTTATCCACGTAAGCATTCCGAAGCGGGAAAAAGAAAGCGGGCACGCTTTCGAGGATTTCCTCGCTTCCTTCCATGGCGGCTGAGCTCACCGATGAAGTTTTTTCATTACATAGGCGACGTAGCCATTCAGCTGATCAGAACGTTGGGCGGGATCGCGCTTCTCACCCGGCAAACGCTCAAAGAGCTGTTCACCCGCCCTTTCTACCTGAACCTAACGGCTGAGCAGGTGGTGGTGATCGGCATGGAATCGCTGCTACTGGTTGCGATCACGGGGATCACCTGCGGCGCCGTAATGACACTGCAGTTCGGCTACGGCCTCGAGAAGTTCGGAGGCAAGCTCTATATCCCCAAAGTGATGGGAATGTCGATGGTGCGCGAAATGGGCCCCGTGTTCACCTCTCTCATGGTGGCCGGAAGAATGGGCTCCGGCTTCGCCGCGGAAATCGGCTCTATGAAAGTGACCCAGCAGATCGATGCCATCCGGGCTCTCGGCACCAGTCCCATCAAGAGGATTGTGATCCCGCGCGTGCTGGCGATGCTGATCTGCCTCCCACTGCTCACCCTCTTTGCCGACTTATGCGGCCTTGGCGCAGGCATGCTTGTGGGCATGGAGATCGGCCTCGGCGGGAACTTTTTCGTGGAGAAATTTTTCGAAGGCCTCACCTGGAACGACTATTGGACAGGAACGGCCAAAACTCTCTTTTTCGGTTTTTTCATCGCCATGATCGCCTGCTACCGCGGGTTGAATACCGAGGGCGGCACGCGCGGCGTGGGAACTTCCACCCAATGGGTGGTGGTTGCCTCTTCGATTTCCATCTTTGTTAGCGACTTTTTCCTCACGAAACTTTTCATTCAGATCAGCCGTTGAACATGGAAACCATCTTAGAGCTTCGCAACATCAAGAAACGCTTCAAAGACAAAGTGGTCCATGATGGGCTTTCTTTCTCCCTCCGCAAAGGGGAGATTCTTTCCCTCTTCGGAGGATCGGGAACGGGAAAGAGCGTGGCCCTCCGCTGCATCATCGGCCTGGAACGGCCGGATTCCGGGCAGATTCTTTTTGACGGAAAAGACATCGCCAGAATCCCGGAAACCAAGTTGATCGACGTGCGAAAAAAGATCGCCTATGTGTTTCAGAACGGCGCGCTCTTCGATTCCATGACTGTGAGAGAGAACCTTGCCTACCCTCTAGTAGAACATACCAATCTCGACGATGCCGGCATCGAAGCGCGGATCACGAAGATGCTGGAGCTGATCAAGATGCAGGGAAGCGAGAACCTCCTGCCGGCTAGCCTTTCCGGCGGGATGCAAAAGCGTGTAGGGCTCGCCCGCGCCATTATCCTGGAACCGGAAATCATTCTCTACGATGAGCCTACCGCCGGCCTCGATCCCCAGAACACCAAGAACCTCGTGGAGATCATGGACACGCTCCGCTCACACGGTACCAGCGCTATTTTCGTTACTCACGACATCCCGGCCGCCCTGGATGTTTCTGATCGCATCGCCATTCTCTACAATCGCAAGATTCACGTTATCGACACCGTCGAAAACATTAAGAAAT
>CAZTCD010000170.1:0-4270 GCA_964612065.1 uncultured Bdellovibrionales bacterium
TGCGCAGATCGTGCTCGAGGGCGTTAAGGTTTCCAAAAAGCACTGTGTGATCAAGGTAAACGGCGAAAAGGTGCAGGTGGCGGATCTCCGCTCTTCCAATGGATTGTTCGTGAACGGAAGAAAAGTGGAATCCGCGGATCTGCGGGAAAAGGACAGGCTCGTGATCGGCGAGTATGTTCTCGAATTGGCGGTGAGGTAACGTGGGAGCGAAGCTACTGGTGATATCCGGGCCGAATCGTGGGGCCACTTACTTCCTCGAAGAGGGAGAGACCACGCTCGGCCGCGCCGGCGATGTGAGCATTACCTTGGCGAGTACGCAGGTTTCCAAGCGGCATTTTGCCGTGGTGATGGCGAATGGAAAGGCGGAACTGAAGGATCTGGGATCCTCCAACGGCACCTTCGTGAACGGAGTGCTCACGAAGAAGAAGCTGCTCCAGAACCACGACCGGATTTCGGTGGGCCCCTTCGTGCTGGAGCTCATTCTCCCGGAGCTTCCCGCCAAGGTGATTTCTTCAGCCTCCGTGTCCGCAGACTCACCCATGCCGAATATCGATATCGGTGCCGGGATGATGAAGATGGAGGAGGAGGAGCCCAAGAGCCTGCTAGGCAAGTACTGGAAGAAGTTCGACGATACCTTTCTCCCCGTGATGTACGACTTCTACGAGAAGCTCGATTACCCCACGCTGATGAGCCTGATGTTCACGGTGTATGTGGTGCTCAGCCTCGGTTTCGCAGTGTATCCCGTGCTCCAGCGGTCGCGGGAAGAAGTGCTGCGGGCCGCGGAAGGCCAGGCCATGTATATCTCGCAGATCGTGGCCCAGCTCAATCGTCAGGCGATTCTCGAAAAGAAGGAGGGCGCGCTCACCACGGATTTCGCCGAGAGCGAGATCCACGTGAAAGAGGTGGTGGTGGCGAATATGGAAGGCCGGATTCTCGCCCCGGGTGCCCGCCTGAACGAGATGTACAACAATCCGATCTTCCTGAAATATCGCGGCCTGCTCGAGAAGCGGCAGGATATGTGGGGAAAACCCAAGATCTGGAGGAACGAAGACGCGGAAGAGATCATGGCGTTCACGCCGGTGATGGTGCTCTCGCCCACCAAAGGCTTCAACGTGCCGGGAGCCGTGGCGGTGGTAACTTATTCCACCTCCTCCCTGGCCCTGGATCCGGGCACAGTAAGCTCCGTTTACCTCGAGGCGCTGTTCTGGAGCGCCGTAGTGGGGGTGATTTTCCTCTATCTTCTCTATAGGGTATCTCACCGGCCCTTGGAATTGCTCACAGAAGACATGGACAAGGTGCTGAAGGGCGACGCGGAAACAGTCGAAAAGAAGTATAGGAACGATGTAGTAGATCACCTGATCGACAACGTGAACAGCGCATTGGGCCGCATACCGAAAGCCGACGGTTCCACCGGGGACGCGGTGGAAACCGGGGATACTGAGGGCGTGATCATCAACAATATGATGCGCTCGCTCGAGTACCTGGCGATGAACGCCAAGCACCCGATGCTCATGATCGATCCGGAAGGCAGAGTGAGCCAGGTTTCACAATCGTTCGAGGAGTTAACGGGGATACGGGGGGCGCATGGGGAGCTGCTTGAAAGCGTGAGCCGTGACGAAAGTTTTCCCGCTCTGATCAAAGAGATGATGGGAAAATCAGTGGACGCGGCTGCCGAAGGCGTGCACGAGGATTACGATTTCAACTCGGGTACGCATAAGATCCACGGATATGCGCTCTCCGGCCTGCCCGGAAAGATAGAGTCCTATCTCTTTCTTTTCGAGAAGCTGGGGGACTGAACTAAATGCCTGGTCCGGCCGTATTACGATTCACCCGAGGGCTGCCTCCCACGAAGCAGTATGGTGAGCGTTTGCGCCTTCTGGTGCGCCAGGGCCAGGATCAGGGAACCTGCTTTTCCCTTCTCGGTGATCTTCTTTTTATCGGCAGAGAGGATTGCCAGATCGTTCTGAACGATACGAATATTTCCAGGAAGCACGCGGAGATCAGCTGGAAGGGAGATCACTATGTGATCCGGGATCTGGGCTCGGCGAACGGAATTGTGTTCAACGGCCAGAAGCTGCCGGAGAGCAAACTGAGCCCCGGCGATATCGTGCTGATGGGGCTCACGGTGTTGGAGGTTTATCCTTCCGGCCAAACCCGGAAAAATGAAAAGCCGCTTCTTCCAGGCCCGGTGAAACGCCCTACCGCCCCCGCGCCCGAAGTGGCCGAAGCTGCCGCTGCGAACAAGGTGCTCACGAAAGAGCAGAAGGAAGCGCGGAAGAAGGTGGAAAAGAAGCGCATGATGATTTTCGTGGCGCTTTTCTTTATTCTCGCCACCGCTTATTTCAGCGATGAAAACGCTACGATGCGCGAGCACGTGAAGATCCAGCAGGCCGAGGACGTGGAAACCACGCAGGAGAAGAAAGACAAAGACGGGAAGCCGCTCGATGCCTCCAAGCAGAAAATCGACAAGATCACCGAGGCGATCCAGAAACAGAAAAAGCTGCTGGTGGAACTGCAGGCCAGGAAGGCGGATCTGGAGCAGAGAGCCCGAACCGCCAAAACCCTTGGTGCCGCCGCGCTTCTGGACGACGCCAATCCTTCGGCCGACAAAGGCCAGCGGAAAGACGCGGAGATCTTCTTCCGCAACGGGGTTAGGGAGCTTCAGAACCGCAACTACCGGAGAGCGTTCACGGCTTTCGATACCGCCCTTACCGTGGATCCTTCCCACGAGCTCGCCAAGGTTTATCTCAAGAGCGCCAAGATGGAGCTGCTTTCCGAGCTCTGGGCCACGCAGGTGGCGGGTCTCCGCGCCAAGGCAGCCCTTCGCTATAAAGAAGGCCGGATGCACTTCGAGAATATCGTGCGCTACCTCGACAACGAGACCGGATCCAATTCCTCCATGGAGAACGAAGCCAACAAGGAGCTGAGAGAGCTGTATAGCGACGCCAAGAAGGAGCTTGAGGAGCTCGATAAGCTGGAGGCCCGCAACCGATGATCAGAATATCGGTGTATCAGGGCGACTCCCTCATTCAGGAGTTCGAAGGCGGCGACGACAAAGAGATCTCGATTGGCCGCGCCCAAGGCTGCTCGGTGCGCTTGGACGAGGCCAGTATCTCACGCCTGCATGCCGTGATCTTTCCCCTGGGCGGCGGATGGGTGCTTCAGCGCAAAGCCTCGTTCGGCGCGGTACTGCTGAACGAGCAGGAAGTGGAGAACGCTCCTCTCGAAGGGGGCGAAGAAGTGAAGATCGGGGTCTTCTCGCTCCGGATCGAGATCCAGGATCCGCAGCCCACGTCGCTTACGCGCTCCAATCCTGCGATCACCAGTTCGAAGAACCTGGTTCCTTCCATGGATTCCACCGGTTCATTATCCGCCGATGAAGATGGGCGAACCAAGTTTGTTTCCGCCGGTGCCTCCGCGCTCTTCCGGATGGAACCGGGAAGCGCCAATCTCGATGAGCTCCTCATGGAGAAGGATCTCGTGCTGTTCGGCCGCGGCTCCAACTGCGATGTGGTGCTCACCGAGAAAAAGGCGTCCCGCAAGCACTTCGAGGTGAGAAGGCAAGGGCTTTCATTTTTCCTGAAAGACCTGAATTCCGCCAATGGAACGCTGGTGAACGGCAATGCCGTAACCGAGGCCGAGCTGATGGCCGGCGACGTGATTCAGGTGGGCGAGAGCAGGATCGAGTTCAGCATCGAGAACAAGCAGTTCTTCGCGCAGCAGGATTCCTTTCTTCCCGTGCCAGCTCACCTCCAGCAGGCCTCTGTGGGGCCGGATATGGGAGCGCTCGGGGCGGCTTACGATCCGAACGCGCCTTTGGGCCCGGATGGCTTGCCGCTTCCCGCTGAAGGGGAAGGCCCGGAGCTGGGGCCTGACGGCACGCCTCTTCCGCCCAAGCCTAATTCCAATACCGACTTCATCGGCTGGGCCAAATACAAATGGGCGCTCATCCCGAAGGCTCAGCGCCTTCGCTACCTTTCCATTGTAGTGATCGGTCTCCTCGTGATGACGATGCTGGGCACCCCCGATGACGAAAAGCCGAAGACGCCGCCCAAGAAGCCGGTGGCGGTAGGAGTGCGCCGCTTCGAGGATCTCACCCCGAAGAATCAGGCCTTTGTGAGAGAGAACTATAAGGCCCTGCTTGGAGCCCAGGAGAAGAAAGATTTCCAGACGATGTTCGAGCGGGCGCGCAATATCCTCGCCCTGGTGGATGAGTACAACGACACCAAGAGCTACGAAGCGATCGCCAAGCGCGGCCTCGACCAGATCG
>CAZTCD010000171.1:0-4260 GCA_964612065.1 uncultured Bdellovibrionales bacterium
TCCTATGCTCGAGCTAATCCCACACCTTCGCAGTAGCTGCGTCATAGAACTTGATATTGATGGGAGCGCCAGACTTTTTGTTTTCCCTCATCTGCACTAGCCTGCTAGTCCGGGCGATCGTATCTTTGTTTCTTGCAGCATCCGGATCGCCGAAAATGCCTACATAGAAGTTGTGACAATTATTTCGGGCGAGAGCCTGAAGAATGTGCTCGTCATTATCCGAAAATGACACCCCAAATGTGAAAAACGCAGAAGGGTTTTTTTAGAGCCGATTTTTTGGAGGCTGTTGATGCACCTAGTGAGATATCCGCTCGAGTGAATTCGCCTAAGCTTTTTTCTTGAGTCGCCCTCCGCTACAAACAATGGGAATTTTTTCTGCTTTTTTATCAACTTGATGAACTGGCTCTTTAAAGATTCCCCAGTTAGTTGGTAGTTCAATTTTAGTGTCGCTTCTTGCTCGAAAAGATGCAGCGCTCCGTGGAGATAGTGAATATTAAAGTTTGTGCCGTCCCAATTCAAAAACTCTTCGTCATTATATGCGAAACCATCTTCGCAATTTTCAATTTGCGATTCAGTGCCATCATCCCGAAACATGTCCCGCATTAAAACCCAGTAAAGAAGCATGTCGTAATTTAGGGTGTAGATCCTGGCGTTGAAATTCTTTAGGAAACCTACACACGAGTCGAACTGCTTCTGAGAGATTTTGCTGGGATAGTCAGGATGGTTGGCGGCGATTGTCTCAATTAATAGGTCTCTGATTTTTTCAGCTTGTTCTGGGAAATTGTTTTTTATTCCTGTTGCAGTACAGACTATTCCAGCGTGATTGAACGCATCGATCACCTCTTCGAAATCCACAGTGTCTAGCGCGGAGAATACAGCTAGGACATCTTTGTCGAGATCTTTGGCTTGGTCTTTTAGGGAGTTGTAGCTAAAAATTTTGTGCTCCCAGGCAATGCTGAACCCGTTGCCCAAAAGGACGGATTTGTCCTGGTCGTGGCATTCGCTTAATGCCTGATTGAAGGTCATAAGAGTCGATTTCTTCGCCATATTTTTTCCAGTAGTGGCTAGGCTTTGTCCTTGCTATTCGAGGTATTTGGAATCGCCACTGCTGGAGCCGTGGATGAATTCCAAGCTAACTTTTCCCGATGCGACTTTCGGTTCAAGTCAAAGGTAACGGTTGTCGGTTCCTCAAAACCTTCTAGGTAGAATTTCACTTTTAATTGTTTTTCCGATCCCTCCGGCCTCCTAACGGACACCACGGTGGCGCACCGTTGGGCAAAATGATGGCTGATTTGGGCCTTGAAAGGGCTTTCGGGGCTAAGGCGCACCGTTCTGGTTCTTGAGCGGTAGAACGCCTCTCCAATCCACGGGAAAGGGCTATATGACACAGGTGAGGAAACGATATGCGGAATCACGGCACAGTTTCCATGGCGTGGATCATCAGAATAAATGTTTGAGTAGCCCGACGTATGGATGTCGCCTGAGAGAATCGCGACGCTGATTTCTCCGCCCTCTGAATTTTGGAGATTAAAGAAATAATCGAGAACTTTGGAGGCGGTTTTCTCATTGGGCTTGGAGAACCAAGCGTCATCAAGATCATCTCTCAAGTCACCGATGCTCTTGTCCCATTTGTTCACGAGATTGACGAGCTTCCCGGCGCTTCGGAGCCAGTCGAATAAGGAGAGTGCGATTGGCCAGAGGCCTCCAATCGTTTCTTCTGTTTTTGGATCACCATGGGCAAAAACTACGGGACTTACGAAAAATAGTGTGTCGATTCCATGCCAAAGAGCTCGGGCTGGTGCGCACCCGGCGGCAAAGATCTCTGGATTTTCACGCCGATTTGAAAAATTGAGGAACGCCGCCGAAAGCGTTACTGACTGGGCTCCCTGAGCTTACTCAGCCAATACCCGGCCTTCGATCATTTTCATCCCGCAGGCGAAGCGCACTTCGCCTTTGGCCAGCTTTCCTAGCGGGACCTTCACGGCCTTATTCAAGGGCAGCTTCTTCTCGATCTTCTTATCGGAGACAACAATCTCCTTGGCGCAAGTAATGTCCGTTTTACGGGTAACGTCCAGAGTTACTTCGGTGCCAGGTTTCACTTTGATGGTAGACGGCTCGAAACCGTTTTCCGTAACGGTGACAGCTATCGTCTCCCTCTTGGCCGCTTCGGCTGCTGAATGGGAGAGAGCTAATAGGGAAAGAAACGCTAATGCCTTCATGTTGCCTCCTTTAAGTTAAGACTCCGCTGCTTCCAGATGTAGTAGATCACCGGATAAACCAGCAGCTCGAGAAGGAAGGACGTAAAGAGCCCCCCGATCATCGGCGCCGCGATGCGCTTCATCACGTCGGCACCCGCTCCGACCGACCATAGGATCGGGATCAGGCCCATGAAGAGGGCGGCTACGGTCATGAGTTTCGGCCGCACGCGGTGAACGGCCCCTTCCATCACGGCGTCATGGAGATCGCGGGTATTCTTCATCCGCCCGCTCTTCTCCCGCTCATGAAAGGAAAGGTCCAGGTACATCAGCATGAATACGCCGGTCTCGGCATCCAGGCCAAGGAGGGCGATCATCCCCACCCAGGCGGCGATCGAGAGGTTATAGTCCAGCAACACGAGCAGCCAGACCGCGCCGATAAGGGAAAAGGGCACCGCGAGGAGCACGATTCCCGTTTTCACCCAGGATTTCGTGTTGAGGTAGAGAAGAAGGATGATCAGGGCGAGGGTGAGCGGGATCACCACCTTCAGTCGTTCCTTTACCCTCTCCATATTTTCATACTGCCCGCTCCAGGCGAGGCTGTATCCGGTCGGGAGCTTCACCTCACGCGCGACCTTTTCCTTGGCTTTTTCCACGAAGGAGCCGACGTCTGTCTTTCTCGGGTCGATGTCCACGTAGACGTAGCCCACGAGGGAGGCGCTTTCGTCGCGGATCATCGAGGGGCCTTCATGAACCTGCACCTTCGCCACTTCGCGGAGCGGAACCTGCGCGCCCGTGGGCGAGGAAAGCAGCACGCGCTCGATCGCGTCTTTGTCCTGGCGGAAATCGGGCGCGAGACGCACCTGGATCGGGTAGCGCTCCCTGCCCATGAGGGCCGTGCTCACGTTGTCGCCGCCCACGGCGGCCATCGCCTGGTCCTGCGCCTCTTTCAGGGAGAAGCCGTAAGCTTTGAGGCGTTCCCTGTCGAAATTCACGTCGAGGAAATAGCCGCCCGCGATTCTTTCGGCCACCACCGCGCGCGCGCCCGGCATTCCCTGGAGCGCTTTCTCCACCTTGCTTGCCGCTTCCTGGATTCCGTAAACGTCCGGCCCGAATACCTTGATTCCGATGGGGCTGCGGATGCCGGTGGACAGCATGTCGATTCGGTTCTTGATGGGCATGGTCCAGATATTGGGCATGCCCAAGAACTGAAGCTTCTCATCCATCTCGGAGATGAGATCCTCCTCGGAGATCGTTTCCGGCCAGATTCGAGCGAAAGGCGCGCGAAGGAAGCCCGGGAGGAAAGAATGCCAGCGGTCTATTTTTCTCCATTCCGCCTTAGGCTTCAGGGTGATCGTGGTTTCGATCATCGATAAAGGCGCCGTATCGGTGGAGGTGTCGGCACGGCCCGCCTTCCCGAAAACGGTGTCCACTTCGGGGAAGGTCTTCAGGATCTGGTCCTGCACGGTTAAAAGGCGCTGCGCTTCACTCACCGAGAGGCCGGGCAAGGCGGTAGGCATATAGAGCAGGCTGCCTTCGTGCAGGGTGGGCATGAACTCGGAACCGAGCATTAGATAACCCGGAACGATGGAGGCCATGCCGAGCGCCGAGCCCAGCAGAACGACCTTTTTCTTCGCCAAGGCCCAGTGAAGCACGGGCTCGTACAAAGCGAAGAGCCGCCGGCTGATCGGGTGCTGGTGCTCGGAATAGTATTTGCCCACGAGGAGTGTGCTACCCAGCCGGTTGAGCCAGGGGTAGGGGCCGCGGAAATCGTCGGCCCGCGCAAAGAGCATCCTCATCGCGGGATCCAGCGTGATGGCGAGGATCGCCGCGATCGCCATCGCGAAATTTTTGGACAATGCCAGGGGACGGAAAAGGCGGCCCTCCTGGTCGACAAGAGTAAAAATCGGGAGGAAGGCGACCGCGATCACGAGCAGCGAAAAGAAGACGCTCGGGCCCACCTCGAGCAGCGCTTCGAGCCGCACCTGGTGGAAGCTCGTTTTTCGGCCGCCCTGGTCCCAGAGCTGGATCTTCCGGTAAGCGTTCTCCACTTCCACGATGGCGC
>CAZTCD010000172.1:0-4253 GCA_964612065.1 uncultured Bdellovibrionales bacterium
GCTTTTTTGTTTTCTCCCCTCCATTGAATGGAATCACCTCGAACGAAGTGACTCCCGGTACATACGCCTTTGCGCCCGGTCAAATTCCTCATCGGTAGCTTCCTGGCTATCACTCCACAGGCCCGAAGGGGTTCTCACCGCTTCAGAGGGCGCGGCGCAGGCGTTGAGCAAGATTGTCAGCAGCGAAAAGGGCAGGAGCGTTTTATAGATCATCTTTTTCATCCTACGGTCTCCAAGAGCGGCGCAAGCGGTTTGGTAAATGCCTCAAAAAGCCTTCGCCCGTTCACGCGATCCCCTTGCCGGTCACGGAGAAAGCCCTGGCTGCGATAGAGCGCCACCAGCTCGTTATCTCCTTCCACCACCCGCACGCACAAGCAGGTGGCATCCCATTCTTTCGCAATGGATTCCGCATGGCGCACCAGAAAACTGCCCACATTTTCGGGAAAGGTTCCGGGCATCAGCACCAGGCCCTCCAACATAGCGGCCCTGCGGTACCAGCGGGAGGCACTCGATGTTTCAGGGTGAAGAACGGAAACAAGCCCCACCAACTGCCCATCCGCCTCTGCGGCGGCGGAATACTCCCTGTGGCCGCTCCTGCCGGTGCGAAGCACCCGCAACTTCATCGGAGCCGGCTCCATGGGAAGACTGGAAGATTTTCTCGGGGGCGAAACTGGGGAAGGGAAAAACGATTCCATGCAAGAGACCTCCGTGACCTGGCGTTCGTAGTAGAGACTACGCGCAGACCGCGGAAATCTTGATTAGTGTTGGGTTAGCGACTCGTCAAACTTGCCCCAACACGGTTCTGCGCGGAATCCGAGGAGTCCGGCGCAGAACCGAAATCGTGTGCGGAAATGAATGGATTATTGTTTGGCTTCTTTCTTTTTCTTTTCCCTGCGCTGATCGTTGCTGGCCAGCTCCTGCGCCTGCTTGCGGAGCGTTTCGCGTGACTCCTTCAGCTTCGCGCGGTCTTCCTCGCTGAGCTCACCATCGGCCTTGAGGGACTCTTTCAGCTCACGGTGTTTCTTGAAACCCTCGCGCATCACCTGCCGCTCTTCCTTGGTGAATTCCCCGGATTTGCGCCAGTGCTTTCTTTTTCCTTGGTGGCCCTCTTCGCAGGCAAAAGCAGTGGTAGTTGCAGCGATCAAGGCAAGAGCAAGGATTCCAGTGGTTAGCTTTTTCATTTTTTCTCCCTTAGGTGGTTTCAGGTTCCTTGCCCCTTAAACGGGGCCCGGGAGAGAAAGTTTCAGTTTTCCAAAAATTCTGTTTTTGCCCGTGATTTCCGCTCTTTCCGCTGCCTTTTGCGCTCTTCGCGTTTTTCGAGCTTCCGGAGCCTCTTTTCTTTGAGCCGCTCCAGGCGACGCTCCCGCACCTCAGGGGGCAACTTCAGGAAACGCTCCATCCGCTCCTTGAGCTTCTCTCTTTTCTCAGGGCTCATTTCCTTGAGCTTCCCCATGCGTCGCCGCAAGGCCCTTCGCTCCTCGGGAGAAAGGCTGCGAAAACGCCGGAATTTCGACCGGAGCTCTTTTCGTTTTTCCTCAGGCAGTTTTTTCCAGCGGCGGAAACGCTCGCGCCGTGCCTCTCTCTCCTCGATACTGACCGAATTTCTTTCTTCCGAAATGGAATCATTCTCGGCACGGGCCGTGAAAACCGGAGCCGAAAGCGCGATCCCGCTCAAGAGGAAAAGGGCCAGGAGGCGCCGGCCGTTAATTCTCATTGCCACCCTCCGCCAGAAGCAGAGCCCAATCGTCGTCGCCAAGATCAGCCAAAGAGGTATCATCCAGAGCAGCCAGAAGTTCATAGTTCTCGATCAGATCCTGATCCGCCACGATCTGCGCATTTTCCTGATCTTCGATCACACGAGCCGCCCTGAATCCCCAGCCGTATACCACCACGAGGGCCAACGAAGCAGCCACGGCCACAGGGCTGGCCCAGCGCCAGAAGCGGGAAGCGAAACCCGCGCCGAAAACGGGTTTTTCCTCCCCGTCGAATTCCCTTTGGAATTTCGCCCAGAAGCGGGAGTCGAAACCGCGGTCGGTCTTGGGCTCAGTCTTCTTTTTAAGTTCCCGGAAAAAACCCATACGCCATCCTTAATCCGCCTGCCTCTTCAGGCAAGCACTGAGAGCCGCTTTCGCCCTGTGAAGAAGATTTTTCACGTTCGCCTGGCTAACCTCCATCAGCTCCGCGATCTCTTCATAGGAGTGCTCGCCCGCCGCTCTTAACATCACGGCCTCTCTCTGAGCGGGAGGAAGAGAAGCAAGACAGGATTCCACCCTCTCTCGCCGGCTCTGTTGCATAAGCTGCACCTCGGGCCCGGCCTCCGGATCGCTCTCCGCTTCCAGGGCCTGCTCCGATCCTTCCGCGGAAAGGAGCTCGCCTTTTTTTCTGAGCTCATCGAGCGCGCAGTTGCGGGCGAGAGTCCAAAGCCAGGTGGTGAATCGGGCCGTAGGCTCATAGCTTTCTCTGTAGCGATAAACCCGCAAAAACACCTCATGTGCCAGCTCTTCGGCCAATGCCTCCCGGCCCACCATTCCATGCACGAAATGGTGGATCGGGCCCCGAAACCGCTCATACAGAAGGCGGAAGGCGTCCTGATCTCCCTTTTTCACCCTCAGCATCAGGGATTCGGGTTCCATCCTCCCTTTAACGTGCGGGAAGGGAAAAAGTTTCATTTGAGGAGAAGATAGATCACGGCCCCGAAAACAATGCGGTATACGCCGAACCACACGAAGCCACGGCTGCGAACGAAGGCCAGAAACCAGGCGATCGCCCCATAGGCCACCAGGAACGAAACCACGAAGCCTACCGCAAGCACTCCAGCCTGCTGGGCCGTAAACATAGAGGGGCTTTCTTTGAGGTATTTCAGAAGATCATAGAGGGTGGCGGCCGTCATTACCGGGATCGATACGAAAAAGGAGAATTCTAACGCCGCGGCCCGGGTAAGGCCCACGAGCTGGCCCCCGGCGATCGTGCTCATGGAGCGGGAAGTACCGGGGAAAACGGCGGAAAGGATCTGAATCAGGCCGATCGCCAGCGCATGCCACGGCTTCATTTTTTCCACGGTATCCACCGTGCCCCGCTTGGCGAAAACCAGATCCACCAGAATCATCACCACGCCACCGATCACCAGCACCGAGGCGATCAGGCCCAGGTTCTCGAGATTCTCTCCCACCACCTTTTTCAGAAGAAATACCGGAAGCGCCGTGGCCACGAAGGCGATCGAAATCAGCCCCACGGGATGCTTTATCAGGCTCAAAGGGGAGGAGAGGCCGTGCCTGGCCGTAGCCAGAAAGCCCACTAGCCGGCGCCAGTAATAGGCCACCACGGAAAGAATCGCACCGAGCTGGATAAAGATCGCGAACAGCTTCCAGTATTCGTCCTCGAGCGAGAGGCCGAGAAAATGCTGGGCGATGCGAAGATGGGCCGTGGAAGACACCGGAAGAAATTCCGTGATGCCCTCCACTATGCCCAGAATTACCGCGAGGAGATAGTCGTTCATGCCCGTCTAGCGGCCCATTCAGCGGCGGTTCTTGTATTCTTCGAGGGTGAACTCATCCACCTGTATCATCTCCCAGCGCGCCTTCTCGGCGCGGTCGAGAGTGTCGAATTCCTCTTTGGAGATCACGTTGGCCTTGAGCGCCGATTCATAGAGCGCCAGCCCTTTGGCTTTCGGGATCTGCTTGCTGCGAACGGCCCGCTTCACCTTGCGGTCCGTGTCTTCGGCGGCCTTCACCGTTACCAGCGCGGCTTCGAGCTTGTTCAGGTGATCCGCCGGGTTTTTCGAAACGAAAGGCCCCTGCAGCAGGCGATCTCTCTGCTCGCCCGGGCGCTGGAGGATCTGCGCCACCTGGGAGCCCATACCATCCGAGGTGCCACTCGAGATGCGGTTGATGCGGCTCCAGGATCCCAGCACAGCCCGGAAGAACCAGGAAAGGCCGGGTGCCTTGAAGTTATAGAACAAGCCGTCGAAGGCCTGCTGGATGTTGTGAAATGCTGTTTCGAGAGCGTAGCGCACTACCGGCAAGTCTTCTTTTTTCTGGCCCTCGGCCTCCCAGCGGCGAAGCGTAGCCGTGGCGAGATACATCCAGGAAAGGATGTCGGCGTAGCGGCCCGTGAGCTTCTCCTTGAACTTGAGCTGCCCGCCAAGCACGCCCATGCCTACGTCGGTCATGATCGCGAAGGAGGCAGAGGCCCAGGCGAGCTTCTTGTAGTAGATGCCCAGTTTTCCGGAACCGGAAGGAGCGCAGGCAAGGCGG
>CAZTCD010000173.1:0-4225 GCA_964612065.1 uncultured Bdellovibrionales bacterium
CTCACCTCACATTCCTCAGCACCCAGCTCGGTGTCGTTTTTTATGAGTCAACGCGTCAGGTCCCTGTCTCTTCCCAGACACAGCTGCCCTCCTCGTTTGTTCTTGGTAAAATGAACATTGGATAGGGGTGGAATATGAAGGTTCCCAAGAAGAGCGTACCTATTGCGTTTGCGGTTCTGGCGGCAGCTTTTTTTGCGTCGGCCACGGCTTTGGGAAAACCAGCCAAGCCTTTGCCTCCAAAGGCCGAGGATCTTCCGCAATATATGGTGCACACGGCGAATCTGGGGAATGCCTCTTATATGGCCTGTTTGAAGGCGAAGGTGAAGCGGCCCGCGGAGGTGAATGTGCTGAGTAATTTTCATGCAGCGATTGCCTGCCAGGAGGAGCTGAATCTCTAGTCTTATGGGTTTAAGCCTGAGGAATCAGGCGGCTCTTCAGATTAGACGTTTGGCGCGCTGGCATTGCCCGTGATCATACGCTGCAAGCTCGCTGCCTCCCGAAAAACAGGGAGATGCGGGGAGAGCGTCGTTCGCAAGGAACGACGCTCTTTTTTTTGCGCCGGTGGAACCAGGCTGGAAAGAGAGCGTTTATGCTCTCTTGGTTTTACTTTCGGGTTTTCTGAGTTTTTCTCTTTCTCCTTTTTAGGGCTTTGGTTGCAGTCTGCTTTAGGTCTCGCTACTAGGTCTTGTTTTAGGTCTTGTTAGATCTTGTTTGGGCCGCCGCTGGCTTGCTTTTAAGGGGCCGATAGCCGGCGGTTCACAGAAGCGGCCGACAATTTCACTTGCGCGAACGCCCCGCTTCTCCTCATATTCTACTTAAACGAGTGAGCGCCAAATTGACCACTTGCGTTGATGCAAAGGGGACACATTCGTGTAAACTAGGGTCAATTTTGTCGTAGGATTCCGAAGAATTAGCGTTAGGACGACGCGTTGATGCTCTCGGCTCGTGGTAGGGAATCCGGAAAACGCAGCGTACTTTAGCTATTAGGTGGGACCTCAGACGTGAGCAAGATCACAAAAAGCAGCACAGCAGAATATTTTGCCAAGAACCTACAGCAGGTAGGGTTTTCTTCGCCTCTGAAGGCCGTTCTCACCACCCTCAAAGAGGCCGTGGACAACTCCCTCGACGCCTGCGAACACGCCGGAATTCTTCCCGAACTGAAGGTGGAGATCCGCCGCAAGGGCCAGGGCTCCACGAAAAATACCGAGCTGATTCACATTGCCGTGGAAGACAACGGCCCGGGCATCGAGCCCGACGATCTCGCCAAAGTATTCGGCGAATACCTGGCCTCCTCCAAATTCGGCAAAGGCCAGTGCTCCCGCGGCCAGCAGGGCATCGGGATCTCCGCCGCCACCACCTGGGCACAGCTCACCAACGCCAAGGGCGCTTTCGTGACCACCAAGCGCGCCAGCATGCGCAAAGCAGTAACCGCCCAGATCGACGTGGACATCAAGAGCAATACGGGCGTGATCCGCAAGCGCGACACCATCGAGTGGGGCGACAAAAAATCCGGCGTGCGCTGCGAATTCAGCCTCGACGGCCGCATTCAGCTCAATGGCGACGGCGGCTTGATCACCTATCTCGAGGGCACGGTGCTGGTGAATCCGCACCTCACTCTCCACTACAAGCTTCTCGATAATGATTGGGTGCATGTGGAGCGGGTGAGCTCCGTGGTGCCGGATGTGCCGGAAGCCACGCTCCCGCACCCTCACACCTTCAAGCTCGGCGAGTTCATCACGCATTCGCACCTCTTCGGCAAGATCTCGATGGAGAAATTCCTCCGTACGGGCTTCTCCCGGGTGAGCGATCAGGCGATCAAAGACCTGAAAGCCAAGGGCGTGAGCAAGGCGCTGCTGGATAAGCCTCTCTCCGGAGTCAAAGACGAAGATTTCAAGAAAGTATTCCAGGCGATTCAGGATGTGCCGCTCCTAGCTCCTTCCACGAAAAGCGTGCTCAATATCGGGGAAGACGCGCTCTCAAAATCCATCGCCCGATTGGGCGAGATCGATTTCTTCTCGGTGGTCACCCGCAAACCCGCGATCTGCGATTTCAAGCCCGTGGCGATTGAGGTGGCACTCGCCCGCTTCACGAACCGCAATCTTGAAGCCGATTCGCCCGTGCAGCTGCTCCGCTTCGCCAATCGTGTGCCGCTGCAGTTCGACAAGAGCGGGTGCGCGATCACCTGGGCGATCGAGAGCGTGAACTGGAAAACCTACGGCCTGGCCCAGCCCAAAGAGAGCCTGCCGATCGGTCCCTATGTTTTCGCCGTCTCCGTGGTTTCCCCCTTCATCAAGTTCAAGAACGCCTCGAAGGAAACCGTGGATGCCTCGGACGAATTGGTGGAAGAGATCCGCCGCGCGCTGATTCAGGCGGGCCAGAAACTCAGCCGCCATATCAAGAAGGAAGCCAAAGAGGCGGATCTCGAGCGCAAGCTGGCGCATATCGAGCAGTTCGGCCCGATCCTCGTGGAGAGCCTGGTGAATATCACCAAGAGTTCCGTGGCCCGCAAAAAGAAGGCCGAAGAGGGGCTGATGAAGCTGCTCGGCCGTGATTCCAATGCCGCCGCCGCTGAGCTCGAAGAAGCGCACGCGAAGCTCAAGGATCTTCACGCCCGCGAAGCCCGCAAGAGGGGCGAGGATCCGGAGGCTCCTTCCGGCGATGGCGCGGCCGAGGAAGCGCCTCGGGGAGATGGGCCCGGGCAAGCGGAGCTTTTTGAGGGCGCGGTGGCTCAGGCAAAAAAGGGCGCGCGCGCTTCGAGCAAAAAACAATCGTCGAAATCGAAATAAGGGTGCAGGGGTAGATAGATGGCCAAGATGCTCAGTGTTCGTGATCTGAAGATCGATATTCCCAAAGAGGCCCGTATCCTCGCCGATAAAATGCTTTCCGACCTCGAGAAGAGCAAGCGCCCGGTCCTGGAAGCGGTGAAAACTTCGCTCGATAACTCCTTTTACAATCCCAAGGTGGGCTACCTCACCCCCGGCGATAAGGTGGTGCGCACCGAGCTCAATGTGAGCAGCGTGCAGAAGCTGGCCCGCGTGGTGTTTCTGCTCGAGATTCTGTTGAATAATCTCTCGATCGACGCTGTGAACACGAAAAGGGAACTTTACTATATGTGTAAGGGCCTGATTAAGGGGAACGGCAGGCTCAAGCCCCTTGATTTTGAAGATCAGAACGAATCAGACGCCATTATCGATTTCATCGGCGATATGCTGCAAGTGTATCGCGAGGAGCTCAATTGCTTCGCCAACGATCGCGGCGGGCAAACTTATTCGCAGCAGCTCGTGGTTACCGAAACCCTTCTCGATGGCACGAAAGCCACGATCGATCTTTCCACCCTCGGCACCGCGCCCTTTCAGCCGAAAAACAAGCCGCAGGCGCTGAAGCTCAAGGCCAAGAAGAAAATCGATTTTGCTCTCGTGATCGAATCCGAAGGCACGGCAGGCACCCTGCAGAGCATGGGATTCACCAAGCGCAATAACTGCATTCTGATGGGCGCCGGAGGCGTGCCCTCGAACGGCGTGCGTGGCTGGTGCAAGCTCATTGAAGAAGAGCTCGATGTGCCGATCTACTTCTTCGGAGACCTTGACGCCTATACGATGCAGAACATCTTCCGCACCCTGAAGGCAGGATCGGCGGCTTCCCTCATCCGGAACCAGCACTTCTCGGCCCCTTCGGTGCGTTTCCTCGGCCTCCTGCCGGAAGACGTGAAGAAGTACGACCTTCCTTACTACAAGGTGAAGGAGTCGGATCCTGCTGAAGCCCGCGCCTTGAAGAAGGCCAAAGACGCACTCGAAGGCGACCCCTTCTTCCTCGACAAGAAAAACAAAAATCTTGCCGACATCCTGCGCTGGCTGATGAAGGAGAAGATCCGTTGCGAGCAGCAGTCGCTCTTCTCCGTGAACCCGAAAGATCCGATCATGATGGAAAAGATCCTCATCGAGAAGATCAAGAAGGGGAGCTACGTTTAAGAAGGTTGTGGGGGCGATCGGAGCGGTTCTCTAGGCGTTAGCGGCTCTCCGAGCGCGGGGCTCCTAGGAGATCTCCGAAAGGGAGCCTGCAGCTTAGCCTATGCGGAGCCTTCTGCGGGTTTGGGGAATAACGCGGAGCGACCTCTGCGCCGAGGACTGTGTGCGTTAGCGCAGATCTTCCTGGCTTCCCTGATGTGCTACGAGGCGCCCGGGTATAAGGTAATGCACAAGGGAGAATCTTCATGACCGCAAAATCC
>CAZTCD010000174.1:0-4193 GCA_964612065.1 uncultured Bdellovibrionales bacterium
CACCACCGATCAAAACCTGCGGAGAGTCGACACGAATGATTCCGCCCCCAATCCGCGTCGAGATGGGCTGGGTCTGATATTTAAATAGCGGTCCTACCGAAAAACTGGATTCGTCGCTCGTTTTCCAAAGTAACCCGAGTCCGATTTCAGAAAAATCAGCGTCACCTTGAACCGCAACACCAGAAGGCTCAGAAGGCGGGATTCTAAATTTTGAAACCAATAAGGCAACATTCAAATTTTGCTGGATCTGCTCTCGCCAATCCAACTTAAATCCAACAAAAGGTTTTGAAAGAAGCTCCGAATACCCACCTACGGACGTTTGCAAATCGAGCCTTGAAAATCCTTGCAATAATTCAAATGCGAAGGTGCTACCACTTCGCTCGCGACTGTTGACCGCGCTGTCACCCAGTGCGGTTTCATCGGATGGGACAGATTCTACACTTGATGGGGATTGTTCATTGGCCGAATCATTGAAGCTGTTTTGCTGCTGATTCGAAGCCGCTATTGAATGAGTTGAACTCATCGCTCTTGAGTACCTAGCCATATTACGTTTAGGTCCGATGCTCACAACCAACGCGGAACATTGGCTGTGGACATTTGCCTGCGACTTTATAGGTGCCTCAAAAGATTCTTCTGAAATTTCTATGCTTGAGTTAGTGATACGAATTTCTCTAGCTGCATCTCGTGCAGAGTGGACATCTAATTCCGGGGACTCAAAGGCAAAGAAAATTTTTTGGCCAGGAAGAATAAGGCGCCATTCTTCTGGAACTGCCCGCACTGGAGAAGCTGCCGGAGGGTGCCTCTTTTTCCATAAATAGGAACGAGGCCAAGATCTCCCAATACCTCGCTAAATGTGTCACGTTGTTTCACCACGTAAAAGCCGATTCCGTTTTGTCTAATGCCATTGGCCGAATTTCCATACGCATAAGACGACATCAACATGAGGCCTGAGCCATGAGTTAAGAAAAATGCGGCCAATGAAAACCAAGTCATAGCGGAGCTCCGCTTAGCAGAGCTTCGAATCTTTGTGCTTTCTTGGTGTTTTAAGTGAATCGAAGATAAACTCATACTTTCGAATTATCGGCCGAAAATCAGAGCTACACAAGACGACAAAAGTCTCGTTTTGTCTAAAGGCTACACAGTTCACCTTGAAAGACCATTTTGAAAGGCATAAGGTGCCGAAGACAGTTGTCTCCAGGACTTTCAGCTAAACCAGAACCTATAAATCGTATTTTTCAGTGAAGTAATGAAGTCGATTGGGGGCTATGCCGAGTCGACGTGCGGCCTCCGCTTTGGAGCTTGCGCCTTTCATCACATCTGCCATCATCTGGCGTTTTTTTTCATCAAGATAGCGGTCAATTTCTTCGAGCGTTCTAGGGTCTTCAACTTCACTCTTTTTGTATAAAATAACTTCAAGGTCCTCTGCTCGCACGATCTCACTGTCGGAGCCAATCAGGTGCCGCTCAACGACCGAGCGAAGCTCACGCACGTTGCCCTTCCATGAATATTCGCGGAATACCTCAAGACAACGACGATGGAATGAACGGTCAAAACCGTTTTCTTTACAGACTTCTCGTGTAAAGTGAACAACAAGGGGCTCTATGTCGTCGGGTCGAGAGCGAAGCGGCGTAGTTTCTAAAATCACGGAACTCAGTCGATAGTAAAGGTCTTCGCGAAATTTTCCCTCGGCGATGAGCTTTGGTAAATCGCGGTGGGTGGCCGCGACGATCCGAACATCAACTGAAGTCGGGCGCGTGGCCCCGACGGGAGTGATCTCGCGCTCTTGCAGAACGCGCAGGAGCTTTACTTGAAGATCTAGGCTCATGTCGCCAATCTCGTCGAGGAAAATCGTTCCTCGATGGGCGAGCTGGAATTTTCCAGCCTGGTCGTGCGTGGCTCCAGTGAAAGAACCCTTTTTATGGCCGAACAATGAGGAATCAAGAAGCGATGCTTGTTCTGCCGCGATGTTGACGGCAACAAAGGGGCCACTGGCTCTATCGCCGCATTTGTGAAGCGCACGCGCTACAAGCTCTTTGCCTGTGCCGCTTTCGCCGTAAATGAGTGTTGTCGCTCTTGATGGCGCAATCTTTTCGATCTGACGGGCCAGCTCATAAAGCTTTTCTGAGCGTCCGATCATTCCCATTTTCTTAATGAAGTCTTCTTTCTCGCTATGAGTAAGATCATCGTCGTTAAGCAAGCGGAAATTCTGCTCGTATTTTTCACAGTAGGCGGCAACGGTTGAAAGCAGCACTTCGTTCTCGGAGTTCTTGTCGAGAAAATCCAGTACACCTGCCTTGAACGTCTCGCGCATCACATCGCGGTTGTCGTCGAGTGAATAGGCTAACATTTGTTGGTTGGGCTTGATCTTTATGATCTCAGCCACCGCCTCTGCGCCCGACATTCCGACCATGTGGTAATCCATCAAGATGAGCGCATAATCTCTCTTGGCCGCTTTGATGGTGTCGATGGCCTCTTGGCCCGATTGTACGGTTTTAACATGATATCCCTTCGCTCTTAGAAGGGCTTCGTTCGCCATCAAGTTCTCTCTGTCGTCGTCCACGAGGAGGATGCGGTAACTCATGGGCTTACCTCCAAGCGGGGAAAATCTAAAGTGAATGCGGTGCCGTTCTTATTGGATGAAACGGCGATCTTCCCGCCATATTGTTCGCAGACCTGTTTTACCACGAAGAGTCCAAGGCCAGTTCCCTTGTTTCCTTTAGTGGTGAAGTCCGCCTCAAAGATTCGGGTTTGAAGTTCTGTTGGAATCCCACCGCCTTCGTCACTCACCAGAATCGAAACACGGTCGCCCTTTGGTTCTACCTTCAGTGATAGCGTTGACCCTTCAGGGCTTGCATGGATGCTGTTACTGCAAAGGTTCTCAATCAGGCGACTCAACGCAGGAGCAGGGATCGGACTCACACACGACAATTCCGCATCGACTTGGAATCGGATGCGTTTTCCAATGGCTTCAGGGTCGGTCAATAATTCTGAAGCCAGCTCGCGCACTTCCTTGGCAACATCAGACGCTGAGGCGGCGTCAGTGCCCTCGCCAAGTTGCCGCTTGTAGATGAGCTTCAACTGCTCGGCATAGCTTGATAGGCGTTTAAGGTTGGCGCGAATGTTTGCGAGCGTTTCAGGATCGGCACTGCTCTGAACCTCAAGTAAACCTAAGAGGCGTTTCATGCGGGCCACAGGATTTAGGATGTCGTGCCCGATTCCGCGAAGTGTGACCAGTGCCCCTTGCTCGCGGGCTTGCGCTTCGAGTGCAATGATATAATCCTTCATGCCGAGGAGTGCATTTCCGACGGGCACAATCTCAGAGAAAGGCACTTTGTGGTATTCAGATTGATCCTTGGGGTTCTCAGAAATCTTTTTTGCCCAAGCGGTCAGTGTCGAGCTGACTTCACGAATGGACTTCATTGTGTTGCGATATGCTCCGAATCCTTGGATAAGCATTCCCAAGATCACGGCAAGCGCAACGCCAAGAACAAGCGGCCAGTCTGTTTGTGCTGCCTTTTCCAAGTGAAGATAGCCCCAGAGGTGCTGCCCTTCATCGTCAAAGTAAATGGGTTTTTCAAAAACGATTCGTTGCTTGAGCCATAAGCGGCAAGGAGTTGGGTCCGTACACGAGGATAGCGACTCCTCTCGTAAATCACCAACCCAAGGCGCACGGTTCTGATCGAGAAATAGAAGTCGGTCATTTGGTTTGAGACCAAGATTTTTTCTGAAGCGAAGCTCGGTCGCGCGGACATCGCCAGAGAGAATTTCGGTACGCCCCGATGCAATGGCTGATGCTGAGATAGTTTCAACTTCGCGGGCCGCATCTTGGAACATCAAAAAAAGAAAAAGAGATCCCGTCAGACACAGGGTGAAGATGATTCCACCTGTTGTCCAAGCAAGAGCTTGTCGCTTTACGTTTTGTTCCAAGGACTCAGGTTTCATCGCATTCTTACCTTAGAAAATAGAATCGTCTCGTCTGAGTTTGGAACTTCCGACAGGTCAACGCCTGGCTTTGCAATGGCAAGGCTAGAAAAATGGAAAAGCGGTAGAACGTGACCCGCCTCTTGAGCGCGAATGATGATTTCTCTCATGCGGGCGGCGCGATCCGCTGACGTTGGCAGTCCGCGAGCAGCGCGAAGTTGTGCGGCAAAATCTGCCGCACCATCACCCGATGGAATGAACGGCGGCTCTCG
>CAZTCD010000175.1:0-4112 GCA_964612065.1 uncultured Bdellovibrionales bacterium
AATTTTCCTCAGAAATTCCACATCCGGAATCTTGAACTTCAAGATGGGCCCGGCCCTCGGTCTTGGTGGAGGTGGCGGGAATCGAACCCCTAACCATCAAGCCTCCATTTACTACCGTTACTTCTGCGGGCGTTGATCTGAGGCAATTTCTAATGCCATCTCAGTCACTTGTCGGCTTGGCACTTACCAGTAAAGTCGACCTTTGATTTGACGAAAATTCGTACCAGAATTCTTCGAATCCTCTCAGGAGGCCTGCGCTGCTCGGCTCAATAGCTAACCCCTGAAATAAGGCACGCCCCGGCTGTGATGGAGTTGCGCGCTCACCACAATCAGCTGGTTCAGCGTGTCTTGCGGCGAAAAATCCAGTTGGGATTGCCCCAGCGCCCTGATCGCCTGCCGCTTGAATCGGTCTCCGAAATGATCCTGATAGCGTTCCCAGAGTTGAAGAATCGCCGAGCCTCGGCTCTTCAAGAGCTCGGGGTGGGGAAGCAGCATCCGCTTCGAATTGTTCACCTGCCGTTCCGCCGGCAGCAGATTCCACAAATCGTTGTTTCGCCAAAGAGCGAAAGGAATCACGTGATCGATCTCGAGGTTTTTGATTTTTTTACCCGTCCAGATGCAAGTGGAAGAGTTTTCTCCGATCAGCTTACGAATTTCGTGCGTGGTTCGTTTGTCTTCGTAAGAAACGTCAAAAAAGATCTTGAAAATCTCAGAGGCAGAGCGATTTGGATCCAGGCGCTCGGTAGTCAGTTCCACCCATTCCACAATCAGGCTCTTTTCGATCCAGTGGTGAAAAAGGCGAATATCGCGCCAGAGATTGGCCGGAACTTTAATGCCGTTAAATTTCTCGAACCACGGGCTCTTCCAGCCTTGATCGGTTTCCACTCTGAACTCTTTGGCCGGGCTGAAAACAGGGCTCTTTCCGCCTCCCGCATAACGAACTGGCTGGAGCACGATAGTTTTCGCGATTTTTCGAAGCGCGGCCATCAGTTCGCGGGTAGGGGTGTCGTCTTCATAAAGCAAAAAAGCATCGCGAGGATTCGCAATCTTCTCCTGCAAGGCCTTCACTTCCTTTTCGAAGGCGAGGTTAGGGCTTGAACGGATCTGTTTGATGTCTTTTTTGATGAGGGGCCAATAGTAGCGAAGCCAGGAAAGGGCGAGGCGCTCGAGTGGCACAATCACGAAATCCAGTTGCGGCTCCCAGATCACCGTATGGCTTTCATCCCTCGCTAGATCACACAAGGCACGCAAAAGGGCGAGCTTGTAGGAAGCGGTTTTATTGTCGTTCGTGATGATCTCCTGGATGCGTGCAATCCCGTCTTTCTTTTCCAGGCTGGTCTTTTCCGCCACCAGGTAATGCCAGGAGTGTGTGCTGGCCTCGCTCTCGATCAGAAGCACTTTGCCACCCAGGGATTCAAAAAGCTCAGCCAGGCGCCCGGGCGGAATCCTGGAGTAGTGGCGGCCTTTGTCTGTTTCATTCGTGCCCGGATCGCGAAATGTGAAAAGAGCCCGACCGCCCGCTCTCAGAATGCGCAAGCAATTCATCACCGAATTGACGAGATCAGCATCGTTCAGGTGCATGATCACGGCATTGCAGAAGATATTTGATACGGAATCAGAAGCTGCGGTGGTCAGGCTCGGCAGGCTGTCTTCCCGGAAATTCAAACTCGGATGGCGCTTCTTCGCTTCGTTGAGAAGCCCGGTGGAGGCATCCAAGCCGGTTACCTGGAAGCCTTTATCCGCCAGAAAAGCAGTGTCGCGGCCAGACCCGCACCCGATGTCGAGGGTTTCCTCACCTCTATGAAAGAAGGCGAGAGCCAGTTCATGGGATTTGGTGGGAGTCATTGTATCGAAAGCGTCTGCGAATTCCTTCGCGTTGGCGTTGTAGAGTTCTATCGTTTTGTCGGGCACCTCAGAAGTCTACCTTCGCCGCCGCACCTGCTCAAGCCACCCCCGGGGTGCGTTGCTTTCGGTGGAGGGGCGAGAGAGGCGTCTTTGGGCTGTCCCCTTCCCATAGACAGTCAACAGCCAGTTTTTTTCCTCCAGCCCCCCTTTAATTTCAGCTGGCGAGGGCCTCGTTGCCAATGGCGCAGGTAGTGGTAAAAGTGCCCGGTTATGCGGCCCCACAGAACCCTACAGAGAGCCCTACAGATCATCGCGCTCGGCCTGGCCCTTTCCGCCTGCGCCAAGCAGGATGATGCGCCTGCCATGCCCTCCAGCGCCCCCAGCCGCGATGCGAGCTTTGCAGTCGTGCTCGCTGGCCTCGATCTCGAGGATCCTGCTTACCAGCTCGCCTACAAGAGCAGCGGCACCTCGCTCGGCCTCAAGATCACCCGAGACGGCAAAAAGATCGGCAAGTGGCTGCCAAAAAACGAGGGCGCGGATCCCGAGGCGCAGGTGGTTTCGTATTATCTCGGCGCCTACCTCGGCATGCCCGAGCTCGTGATCCCCGCCGGCTACCACACTGTGAAAGGGCGCGCGCTCGCCGAATTTCATCGCATGCTCCTCGGCGCGCAGGAGCGGATCCCGCTGCGCGCGCGCAACCAGCAGGCGCTGCTCAAGGCGCTCGAGAGAAATCCGCACAGCATGGAAGGCATCTTCACGCAGCCCGGGGAGAGCTTCGAGCTGGCCGAGCTAATCGATACCAACGGCTACCACGGCCTGGGCACTTTGCGGCAGGATCAGCAGATCGCACGCCTGTTGCACGCCGAGAACCCGATGCCTTCGCGGGAGCGCGAGCTCGATCTCGGCTCCAGGAAGCGGATCAACGGCCGAAAGCCCGTGAACGACGAACTTACCCTCGCGCGCGAGCTCTCCAAGATCATGGTGATGGACGTGCTCTGCGGCCAGTTCGATCGCTTCAGCGGCGGAAACCTCGAGGGCACCGTGGGCGAAGATGGCAAGCTGCACTTCATCGCGCGCGATAATGGCGGCGCGGGGCTCGTGCCCGGCAGCGGAAAACCGGAGCAGTATTTCGAGCTCGTTTCGCGCTTCGACTCCGCGCAGATTCGTCTGGTTCGAGCGCTCGCTCTCGAGCTGGCGCAGGATTCGGCCGATGTCGCCGCCCGGCTGCGTATCCGCTCAAATCCTGAAACGTTCATCTCGCGAGTGAACCAGCTGCTCGCGTTCGTAGACCGGCAGCTGCGCCGGCACGGCGAAGAGCGGGTTTTCTTCCCCGAATAGCGCACGCTGCTTCAAGGTTCAGGGCGAGGCAGCTATTGCCATTTTGAAAGCCGGCTCATCATTCCAACAGAGCCTGACTGCACTCGATTTCAGTTCTGTTTTAAAACGCGCGCCTTTACCGCTACTCGTGCCTCAAGCCGGAGCACTTAAGGCTCGTGCGGGCATCATTCTTCCATGCGTGATCCACGAACGTGAAGCTCACGGGGCCCTCTTTGCCTTCTTCGTGGTTCATTTCGATTTCGATCGCCTGGGCGCCTGTGGAAGTGGCGAGCACGCCCTGAAACACATCATGATTGAAGAATGCTTTTGGCTGAGCGAAGTCGAGCACGGGAGGATGCCCCACCTTGAACTCCTTACCTTCCACCGTGATTCCAATGCGCTCGTTCAGGGGGTGCCTGTTGCCTTCGAAATAAGTGGCGGTGGCGGTCATCGAGCATTCCTGCCCGCTGGCAGTAGTGCCTTTCCATGTGCCTGGCTCAATATGGGCGAGAGCGAACGAGGGAGAGAGCAGAAGTGCCAGGAGCGTAAAGATTTTCATAGGGAATCCTCTTATGGATGGTTGTGGAAAATTTTTAGCCAAAGAAGCGCGGAGTCATCAAACTCTAAATAAAAATGATTCCAGAAAACAAAATGGTGATTGTTTTAGGCTCTTCGAGCGTGGGGGAGTGATCGGAGCCGATTTTATTTGCCGAGATCCAAAACCTTAGGACACTTTCTCTTCCCCATGAGCCGTTATGGCCCAGCGCATGCGGCAAAACACCATTCATTCGCACATCACATCGGCACATCGTTTGCAAAACGCTGAGAAAAAATGGGTGGGGCTATTCCGTCTCGCTCCAAGGAGGACTCCATGACTGCTGCGCTCGCTCTTCTCGTTTCCCTGCTCACTCCCTTCACTCCCGCTTATGCCGCCACTGACGCCGAGCGCC
>CAZTCD010000176.1:0-3943 GCA_964612065.1 uncultured Bdellovibrionales bacterium
CGAAAGGCGGCCAAAGTAGGAGACAATGTGCGTGCACAGGGGAGTGATTTCAGGGCTGGACAGACCGCAGCCCGGGCGGGCGACTGGATCACGCCTGCCCATGTAATGGCGTTCTCAGGCCTCGGAATTAACGAAGTGGCAGTACAGAGGCGTCCGAAGGTGGCTGTGATTAGCACCGGCAAAGAACTCCTTGCGCCAGGTGAATCACGCCGAGAGGGTTCTCAAATCTGGAACTCTTCCGGTCCATACCTAACGAGCTTACTCAGGGAGATTGGCTGTGAGGTTTTGGACCTCGGAATCGTGACTGATTATCCAGAGACCTTCACAAGCCAGGTTCGGCGCGCTTTGGGCTGGGGGGCCGAGGTGGTTCTCAGCACTGGTGCTGTCTCCATGGGAAAGCATGACTTCGTTGTGGAGGCTATCCAGTCGATCGGGGGAAAGTTCGACTTCCACAAAGTAGCCATTCGCCCGGGAAAACCCATCTGTTTTGGAACGATTCCTGGAGTACAGGGGTGCACCGTCTTCTTCGGGCTTCCCGGAAATCCGATTTCTACCGCTGTAGGCTTCGACTTTTTCGTGCAGCCCTACCTGCGATGCTTGCTGAAGCGTCCAATGGTTACGGGAGTCCCTGCCAGGCTGGCTCAGGCGGCAAAAAAGCCAGAAGGACTGCGCTGTTTCTTCAAGGGGAAGGCCAGCATTACTCCTGGAGGAGTAGACGTGCGTGTTTTGGAAGGTCAGGGATCTTACGTAATCAGCTCCCTGCTCGAAGCGAATTGCTGGGTAGAGCTTCCGGAGGCCGAGGGTAGTCTCGGCATTGGCACGGAAGTTAAGATCCGATTTCTAAATGGACTGGAAGGACTGGAAAATGGGTAATGTAAAATTGAGGCTATTTGGGGCTTTTCGTTCGTACTCGGATGGTCCTGCTATATCGCTGAGCGTGAAAGAAGGAGCAACAGTGTCGGAGCTCAAGCACGAAATCGTGAAACGGCTAAAGGAGCTGAAACCAGAGCACCATGGCCACGACCTGGTGTTCAGCTCTGCGATCGCAAGCGAAAAAGAAGTTTTGAGCGAGTCCCAAAAGGTGGATGGCCTTGAAGTGCTTGCCATTCTGCCCCCGGTTTGTGGAGGTTGAAATGATCGAAAGAACATGGCTGGCAGTTAGTGCGGAGCCAATAGAACCAGGTGACTTGATCGCCAAGGCAAGGAGCGATGAGCACGGCGGCCTGAATTTCTTTCTGGGTTCGGTTCGCAAGGTAAACGGAGGGAAGGAAGTTGTGGCGGTCAGCTACGATGCATTCGAACCGTTGGCGTTACGCATCCTGGAAGAGATTTGCGGAGAAGCCTGCAGCCGATGGGGCTCGGGGTTGAAGATGGCAGTTGCTCATCGCACCGGCCGCCTAAAACCGGGGGAGATCAGCGTAGGGGTGTGCGTGAGCTCCCGGCACAGGGACGAGTCTTATCAGGCCTCTCGCTATATTATCGAACAAATCAAGCACCGGGCTCCAATCTGGAAGAAAGAGGAGTACTCAAACGGAGAAACGGAGTGGCTTAAGGGGCATGCGCTATGCCAGATAGCGGGTGAGCACCCGGGCCATGCTCATGCGCATGCACACGCCCCGGAGCATTCGCATGACCATGCCTGACGGGGAATGTAATCCTTGGCGAGGCCTGGTGCTCGCGGGAGGGCGTTCTTCCCGCATGGGCACCGACAAAGCTCTTTTGTATTGGCGGGGACGCACCCTACTCGAGTGGGCCGTTGAGCGACTGGAAGAAGTGGTGGGGGCGGGCCGGGTGATCGTTAGCGGCAAGGGAAAGGGAAGCCTCTCCGTAGCTGATCAAGTAGCCGAACTTGGACCGCTAGGGGGAATCTCAGCGGTTTCCATGGGATTGCCGGATGAATCGCGCATCCTGGTGATTCCGGTGGATATGCCGCTGCTCGAAAATGATACGCTTCGAGTGTTGAAGGACTCAGCGACTCAAGGCTTTCTCAAGACAGCTAATCGAGCTTTTTTCTATGAGAACCGGGAACTTCCTTTCGCCTTCCGATTGGACAGTGAGGCGCGATCGAGCCTGGAGAAGCTCTGTGATCCGTCAACTTCACCACGTTTGCGGTCAGTTTCGGCGTTTTTGAAGGGGCTAGGCGCAGAATCTATCCCAGTGCCCGATCGAATTCTGGAAACTTTCGATAACTTTAACACCCAGGAAGACTGGGAAAGGCTGAACAGCTATGAAGATTCGCTTCAGCAAAGATAGAACGAGCATTCGAATAGACCTCGAGGAGCTCCTGATTTTAACGTCGGGCCACGAGCTTCGAGAGGCGTTCAAGATTCCGGGTGGCTCCTTTGATTGGACACTGGCTACCGGTGAAGGCAACCAGCCAGCTTTTGAACGAAGCGAGTATTCCTTTCACCTCGTAGTGCCAACATTGGTTGCAATTTCTCTCAGGGAACGGGCATTGAACGCTGCATCCAAAAAGGAGCTGGAGGCTGAACTACCAGTGCAGGGAGGAGTCATTTCATTGGAGGTAGATGCGCTGAGCGCCAGGAGAAAAGGCGCGATGGGCGGAGATCGCGCAAGCCCGTCTGGCGGGAGAGCCACGTCATGAAGGTGCCCAGGAAGGGGAACCCCGAAACGGGAGAGCGGTACTCCAGGCAGACGACGCTGCCCGAGGTAGGGAGTTCAGGGCAGGCGGCTTTGGCGCGGGCTCGAGTGCTCGTTATCGGATGCGGCGGCCTGGCTTCGCCGGTATGTAGCTACCTGGCTGCAGCTGGTGTGGGTAAGGTCGGAATCATCGATGATGATGAGGTCGAGCTCAGCAACCTACCTCGGCAGATTCTTTTTGACGAAGACGATATTGGAAAAGGGAAAGTTGAGGCGGCAAAACGTCACTTGATCAAGAAGTGTGCGGGCATCCAGGTGGAAGTTCATCGGTTGAAGTTTCTTGTTGAGAACGCTTTGGACATTGCCTCGGAGTACGACGTACTTGTGGACTGTAGCGATAATTTTTCCACTAAGTACCTGGCAAGCGATGTGGCGGTAAAGTTGGGCATTCCGCTTGTTTACGGCTCTGTCACGGGTTTTGATGGGCAGTTCGGCGTGTTCGATGGACGAGAAGGATCCTGCGTTCGTTGTTTTCTTCCCGAAAAAGAGTTCGTCGGTGTGCGAAATTGCCAAGAGGCAGGTGTGTTAGGTGCTGCGGTTGGAGTGATCGGGGCCTGGCAGGCGCTGGAGTGTTTGAAGGTGATTTTGGGCAAAGCCGGTTGCGCCTCTGCCAGTCCTCGCTTCGGGCAAATTTCCGTGCTGAATCTTCTTGAATCCGAACAGTCGGCTTTTTTTGTTCCCAAAAGATCGGACTGTATTTGTCAAAACGGCGACGGATTAGAAATTGTGGCGGCGGTGGAGCAAGCTTGTGCATTAGAGGTTTCTACAGTTTCCTGGGCCGAGGTTGAGTCTTTGGGTCGTGTTGCGATATTGGATGTCAGAGAAGCCGACGAGTTCCAGCAAGGCTGCATTTCAGGCTCCTCACACTGGCCACTGAGCAAACTGGAGAGAAGGGATTGGCCCGAGTTGGGTTCCGGGGCGACGAAATGCATTTTGGTTTGTGCGAAGGGGGCCAGGTCAGCCAGAGCCGGCCAGCTCTTGTCTTCAGCTTTTCCAGAGGTGAAGTTTTACAGTCTAAGAGGTGGCTTGGAGAAGTTACCTGAATACGGAATGCCTAAGCTGGCTCCGCGAGCGGAAGGGAAATCTTAAAAACAGTGCCCGTGGGACCGCTATTGACGCTGATCGATCCCCCCATGTCTTCAATAAAGCGGGCAGCCAATGTGAGGCCCATTCCTACGCCCTGGCCTATGTCCTTGGTCGTAAAGAATGGTTGGAAAATACGAATCAAATTTTCCTCAGAAATTCCACATCCGGAATCTTGAACTTCAAGATGGGCCCGGCC
>CAZTCD010000177.1:0-3830 GCA_964612065.1 uncultured Bdellovibrionales bacterium
AGCGATGCTCCGCCCGAAATCAACCGATCCCGATGGAACACTCTCGAAGCGTTAGTGAATTATTCCGAAGGGGGCGACTGCCGCCATTCCGGCATCCTCACCTACTACCAGGACTCGCAAAGAATCGAGAACTGCGGGCATTGCGATTCCTGTGATCCCGAATCCCCCCGCAAGATCCGCCGGCCGCCTCGCTCCATGGTGCTGCCGGAGCGCGCCCTCTCCCGCAAACAAAAGGTGAAGAAAGCCGCTCTGCTCGCGGAATCAGGAATGGATGCCGCCCAGAAGCTGAGATACGAGGCCCTCAAAGAATGGCGCAAATCGAAAGCCCGCGAGCTCGATGTAGCCGCCTTTATGGTCTTCAGCGATAAAACTCTCCGCCATCTTTGCGAACTGAAACCTTCGAGCCGTGAGGGGCTGCGCGAGGTTTACGGGATCGGCGACCAGAAAATCGAAGCCTTCGGCACGGAGCTTCTCAGCGAGCTTTCGCGCTGCCCCTAAAGGTTTGCTACACGGCCCGCCATCGCTCCGGAACCTTAACCCTGGCTCGTTAAGGCGATCCGCCCCTCCAGGAAATTCATAATTTGTTTTTATTTATAGCCAATCATCCCCATTGGCATATTTCCCCGGATTTTTATTTTTGGGGCAGATATCTTTCCTCCAACGCCTTGCCCTATCCGATATTACGCGCTCAGAATCACCTTGAGCGCAGGCCGGATGCCGCGCCGGACGACGGAAAGAAACGGACCATAGACCCTGGAGAACATTAACCTTGTTTACATTAAGGAACCCATATGAAAATCACGCTAATCGCTCTAGCTACTCTTGCTGCCTCGTCCAGCGCGATCGCCGGCCAAAGACTGAACTATGAGCAGGTGAAAGAAGCCTGCCGGAACCCCGAGAAGTTCCACAACCAGATCAAGCCCGGAAATATGGAGATCACCTGCTCCGATCTGCAAACCCGCTGGGTACCGGTGGATAGCGACAGCTATGAGCTGCCCCGGATGCGCAAAGTAACGATGTCGATGACTTCCGACAAATACGACATTCCAGCCAGCGGCCGCGATATGGCGGCGGAGCCTCAGGGCGGTGAATGCCCGCGCTTCAAGGAAACCATCGAGCGAGTGCAGGCCACGCGAGCCACCTCGTGCGAAGAGATTCTTGATTTCGACGGCAGCGAGATCCAGTTCTGTGCCGGCCTTCTCGACGATATCCGCCGCTCCAACCCTGGATCGATCTCCATCGTTGACAGCGGACGCAACGTGCACTTCTGCTCTCCGAATAACCCCCAACAGCGCCCCACCCCTCCCGTTCCTCCCCGCAAAGGCAAGGGCGGCAAGCACCCCAAGAAGCGCCGCTAGGCTTCTGAACCCGTTATCAGGAAATCCCGAAGCGTGCCTCGAAAGGGCACGCTTCGGCTTCCCTTCCCTCCAACCCATTCAAGGTGGTGCTTGTGGTAAACCTCATCTCCCTGATCCTCTCTTTGCTTACTATGAATTCCGCTTCGGCCGATCCCACCACTCGCTGGCTAAGGGAAAACGCCGACATCATCCGCGCTGATCGCTTCCAGCGAGGCCTGCAGCGCCCCGCGGCCGATTCCGGCCTCGATGAGCTCGACGATCCCGCCCTCATACGCGTGACCACCATGCACGGGCACACCCGCATCCCATTGGATAATCTCCCCCTCCGCACCGATCGAGAGTTCTCCGAGAAACGAGTGTGGGCCTCCCATTGGTTTCCCTATTACGAAAAAGATCTTTTCGAATCCCCCGCCGGCCCCGGCCGCTCCACCCTGGAAAAATACGACCGCTTTCGCAGCGACCAAAAGAGAATCAACAGCAAGGCGGCCTATATACAGAAACAGCGCTGGTCGGATAGCGTAGCCCGCTGGGAAGGCCTCTGCGATGCCTGGTCGATCGCGGCGGTTCTCCTTCCGGAGCCCACCAGCAACGCCGCCTATCGCCTGAGAGACAGCAGAACCGTGGTCTCTTTCAGCGTGGGCGATCAGAAGGCTCTGTTGCTGAAGTCCTTCGAAGGCGTGCCCTCGAGCACGTTGGAGATCTACGGCCAGAGATTCTACGGCGGCCCACGGAAAATCGTGGACGGCCAAAGCTACGGCTGGATACAGCCCGATCTCTATGCCGATCAGTTCCATCGTTTTCTGGAGATCATGGTCTTCCAGCGCAAAGTTCCCTTTGTTCTCGATCATGACCCTTCGGAAGCCGTATGGAGCGAGCCCGTAGACAGCGCCAATTTCGAGATCCTGCCGATTCAGGGCCGCTTCGATCAGGTGTTCGTGCGCGCTTACATCTATCCTGCCAAGCAGCTCAACAGGGAAACCAAGGACGAAGTGGGCAAGAACGAGCACGTGCGCGAATACAATTACATCCTCGGCGGCACCATCGATCTCAACCGAAACCTCAACGTGGAATACGGGATCTGGCTCAACAAAGATTACCTGAAGAACTCCCGGGACTACCGCGACAATCTCGAGCTGCAATCGCTGGTAAGGGTAGACTCGCGCCGTTCGCACCCGGATTTCGTCTACGTGGTTCCCCCAAACCTGGCGAAGCTGCGAAAACCCTCCAATCCGGAAATCGACCCGGATTTCGTGGATATGATCGTAAGACCGGCGGCCAGGTAAAGCTCCTCAGCGAGCCTCAGGGAGCTTTGCCTTCGCCCTCAACTTCTTTCAACTTGGCGCAAGCCTCCGGGCTCTTCCAGCCACAGGCCTGCTGCAATGCCTTCTTGGCCTCTTCCTTGTCCGGTGAATGTTCGCTCACGCTGAGGCAGGCCTTGGTGCTTTGCTTCTCGCACCCCATCCGGAAATATTTCAGGGCGTCTTCCCCCTCCCGGGCCTTTCCCAGCTTCCAGCAAGCCTCGCCCTGAAACTGGTCCTCGCATTCGAAGCGAAGCGTTTTCTCATCGGCCCCGGTGGTGCAGGCGGAGAGGCAAAAAACAGAACCCCAAATTAATGCAGCGCACATTAAAAATCGAATCATGAGGGAATCCTAATTGACACCTTTGAAATCTCAACGAAAAATTATTCCAACACCTTTCAGGAGAAGCTTTCCATGACCATCCTGCTGAAGCAGTTTTTCGGCCTTTTGAAGCTGCTGAATTCCGAAACGGGAGAAAGCCAGATCGCCTCCGGCATTGCGGCCGGCTTCATCCTTGGGATGTCGCCCACCTTCTCCCTGCAAACGCTCATGGTGTTTCTCTGCCTCTTTGTTTTCCGCATTCAGATGGGAATGGCCTTTCTCGCCGCCTTTTTCTTCAAATTCGTGGCATGGGTTCTCGACCCGGCCTTCCACGCCGTGGGCACCTCGGCCCTCGAAGCCTCGAGCCTGCAGCCGCTTTGGACTCATCTTTACAATATGCCTCTCGTGCCTCTCACCCGCTTCAACAATAGCGTGGTGATGGGATCGGGCCTCGTGGCAATCGTTCTCTCCCCCGTGATCTTTTTTCTGAGCCGCAAGCTCGTGGTGAAGTACCGCGTAACCGTGGTGGAGCGTTTCAAGCAGACAAAATTCTGGAAGGCCGTGAAAGCCACCAGCTTGTATTCCTGGTACCTCACCTACGACAAACATTTCGGGAGCTGAACGATGGACACCAAAGAACAGAATTCCCAGGAACCCAAAAAGCCCAAAGCCAAAGGGCCGATCCGCACCGGAATGCTCGTGCCCTCCCTGATCCTCATCGGGCTGGTCTGGGCCTATTTCTTTTTCTTTTTCGACAACCACCTCCGCGCCGCGATCGAGTTCGGAGCCACCCGGATCCATGGGGCTGAGGTGAACGTGGGCAGGGTGAAAACCTCTTTTCTCGGTGCCAGC
>CAZTCD010000178.1:0-3589 GCA_964612065.1 uncultured Bdellovibrionales bacterium
CCACAATTCCGGCAAAGCAGAAGAGCAGAGCCAGGCCATGCCGAAAAGTGAGCCGCTCACGAAAGAAAAACCAGGCGCCGAGCGCGGTAAAAAGGGGGCTGATCGCAAAGAGCACCATGGAATTGGCGAGCGTGGTTTTCTGCACGGCCAGGAACCAGCTCCACCAATGGAAGAATAAAAGAAATCCGCAGAGTACGAGAGAAGCGAGCTGCTTTCGCCTGAGCCGCCTCACCCTGCCCCATAGCCCACGCCAGATCACGAGGCCGAAAAGAACTGGTACTGCGATCGCCATCCGCCAGAAACCGATCGCTAGGGCATCGGCCTCGCAATAGCGCACGAATATCCCCGAATGGGAAAGCACAATCAGAGATAGGGCAAGGGTTAAAGCTGGCATCGGGAGCCAAAGCTTACTTCAGAAGTCGGCGCCGGTATACTGCGCAAGCTCGGCCAGGCTTCGGGCCCGGAAGAGACCGAGTATCTCTGCTACATAGTATTTTTTCAAAGCGATCGGCAGCAAAAGAGTGCGGCTTTCCATGCTGGAAACATTCAGCTCACTGAATTCCGGCCGCCGGCGAAAGCGATCAGCCGGGAAGCGGAGGCGCCGTCCACGCTCCGAGAGCTTATCCTCAAGATGGTCTCTGCCAAAATAGCAGTGCCCGATCTCATGCAAGAGCACGCGAAATAGGGTGGATTGCAAGCCGATGCCCACGAGGCGCTCTTCCTCTCGCAGCACCACGCGGTTCACGAGAATGTAGCGGCCCCTGCCGTTTTCGAGATAGCAGGCACCGGCTCTTTCGGTTTTTGCCATGCTTTCGGTGCTCACTACGATCGGAAGGGAGCGGAAAGATTGAGGGCGGCCGAGCTCTCCGGCCAGAGTTTCGATTTCGAGCAAGGTGCTGTCGATCTGCTTGCGCTCTTCTGCCGTGGCTTCGTCGGCTGGAATAGCGAGAGAGGACGGATGTTGGCGCACATCGCCCTTATTGTCGCTTCCGCAGGCATAGAGAAATGGCAGCAGAAGAAAGGCGAACGAGATGCGATTTTTGCTTCGCGTTTGGGTCATTAAGTCCTCAGATAATGCAATGCAATATACCTTAGAGGGCCCAGGGAATCCACCCCGAGAGGCAGATAAATCCCTTTTAATTTCAAACACTAACCTACCGTGCCCTCAAGCTTGAGGTCGAGCAGGCGCCCGGCTTCGATCGCAAATTCCATCGGCAGCTGCTGGAACACCTCTTCGCAGTATCCGTTGATGATCAGCTTAACTGCCTCTTCCTGAGAAAAGCCGCGAGCCTGGAGGTAGAAGAGCTGGTCTTCCGAAACCTTGGATGCCGTGGCCTCATGCTCCACCACGGCCGAGGGATTCTTCACCGTGATATAGGGGAAGGTGTTGGCCTCGCACTCCCCCCCGATCAGGAGGGAATCGCACTGGGTGTGGTTTCTGGCGCCTTCCGCTCCGGGAAGCACGGTAACGGCGCCCCGGTAGGAATTGATTCCATGCCCGGCCGAGATGCCTTTGGAGAGAATGCGGGAGCGGGTGTTTTTCCCGATATGGATCATCTTGGTGCCGGTATCGGCCTGCATGCGGTGGTTGGTGATCGCCACCGAGAAGAACTCTCCCACCGACTCATTTCCCTGCAGGATGCAGGAGGGATACTTCCACGTGATCGCGGATCCGGTCTCCACCTGCGTCCAGGAGATATGCGAGTGCTCCCCCTTGCAAAGGCCGCGCTTGGTTACGAAATTGAAGATACCGCCTCGGCCTTGCTCGTCGCCGGAATACCAGTTTTGCACTGTGGTGTACTTGATCTTCGCATCTTTCATTGCCACGAGCTCCACGATCGCCGCGTGCAGCTGATTCTCATCGCGCATCGGAGCCGTGCAGCCTTCCATATAGGAAACTTCCGCGCCTTCGTCGGCGATGATGAGCGTTCGCTCGAACTGCCCTGTACCGCTCGCGTTGATACGGAAATAGGTGGAAAGATCCATCGGGCACTTCACGCCCTTCGGGATGTAAACGAAAGAACCGTCGGTGAATACGGCGGAGTTGAGAGCGGCAAAGTAATTATCAGTAACAGGCACCACGGAGCCCAGGTACTGCTTCACGAGCTCCGGGCATTCGTGCATGGCTTCCGAGATCGAGCAGAAGATAATGCCGAGCTTTCTGAGCGTTTCGCGGTGGGTGGTGACCACGGAGACGGAATCAAACACAGCGTCCACGGCCACGCCGGCCAGGCGTTTCTGCTCCTGTAGCGGGATGCCGAGCTTTTCGTAAGTTTCGAGGAGCTTGGGATCCACTTCATCGAGGGATTTCAGCTCGGGCTTTTTCTTGGGCGCGGAATAATAAATGATCTTCTGGTAATCGATGGGTTCGTAATTGAGATAAGCCCAGCGGGGCTCGCTCATCTTCTGCCACTTCTGCAGGGCCTGCAGGCGCCAGTCGAGCATCCATTCCGGCTCGTTCTTCTTGGTGGAAATCAGGCGCACGATATCGTCGCTCAGGCCGGGAGGGGCCTGATCGCTCTCGATATCGGTGGTGAACCCGTATTTATAGCCTTCTTCAAGGCGCTTTTTGATTTCATCCATCGTTGCGTTTTCCTACCAAATCCCCAGGCGGTCTTTCACTTCATCGCTCGCCATGGTGCGAGGATCCCATTTCGGCTCAAACACCACGAGCACGGTTGCATCTTTCACGCCGGGATACTCGAGCATTCTCTTTTTCACTTCATTCACAAGATGATCAGCCGCCGGGCAGCCGGGGGAAGTGAGGCTCATCTTCACATGGCCCTGCTCTCCCTCGATGCTTACCTCGTAAATCAATCCGAGATCGGTGAGCTTCATAAACAGCTCGGGATCTTCCACGGTGCTCAACCACTCAAGCAACCCTTCCCGGGTGGGAGGAGGCACAGGAGTGGCTTCGGGAGTTTTAACCTCTTCGCTCATTTCTTCTCCTTCGCCTTCTCGATTCCCTGGGCCAGAGTGGTCCAAGGAAGGAGGGCACATTTGATTCTTACGGGAAAGTTGCGCACGCCCACGAGGCTTTCGAGATCCCCCTCCACGCCGAGAGGGCATTCTTCCCCCTTCATCAGCGCGCGGAAATTCTCCACCTGTTCGCTGGCCTGATCGAGTGTTTTGCCCAAAACCTCTTCGGTCATCATCGAAGCGGAGGCCATGCAAATGGAGCAGCCTTCGCCCTGGAATCGGCATTCGGAAAGCACTTTGCCATCCTGCACTTTGAGGGCGATCTCCACCCTATCGCCGCAAAGAGGATTGAAGCCTTCCACCTTGGCATCGGCTCCGGGGAGAGCCCCAAAATTGCGCGGGTGCCGGTGGTGATCGAGGATCACTTCGCGATAGAGAGCTTCGATCTGGGGGGTTGCCTTATCGGTCATCCGAAATACTCCACGGCGGCTCGCGTAACTTCCGCGAGGCGATCCACCTCTTGGGGCAGATTATAGAAATAGAAGCTGGCTCTGTTCGTAGCGATCACGCCCATCTTTCTCATCAAAGGCTGCGCGCAATGGTGGCCGGCCCGGATGGCAATCCCTTCCGCATCAAGGAAAGTAGCGAGATCGTGCGGATGCACATGCTC
>CAZTCD010000179.1:0-3509 GCA_964612065.1 uncultured Bdellovibrionales bacterium
TGGAGCGTCGTTAACTCCGTCTCCCACCATGGCCACATATTTGACCCGAGCGGATAGATTTTTGATCTCCTTGACCTTGTTTTCGGGAAGGAGATCTCCTTTACCTTCATCAATTCCGGTAATTTTGCAGATCGCGTCCACGGTCTTTTGGTTATCCCCACTTAGGACGATAACTTTCTTCACGCCGGCCTGATGGAGCGCACGGACTGCCATAGGGATATTTTCTTTGATAGTGTCACCCAGGCCAAATATCCCAATCACCTGACCCCTATGATCATCATGCGGCTTGTGGCCGACTATTACCACGGATTGCGATTTTTCTTCTAACCCGGAAAGATAGGATTCAATTTCCTTCGAGCAAACGCCTAGATCATGGGCTAGGCGATGGTTTCCTATAAAATATAGGCAAGAATTTATCCAGCCTTCAGCTCCTCTTCCTGGAACTACGGTGTAGTTTTTAACTTCAGGAGGATTGATCTGTTGGGATTTTCCATGCTCTATAATGGCTTTTGCCAAGGGATGACTGGAAGGATTTTCCATGGCAACGGCAATTTCCAATATTTCTTTTTCGCTCAGATCGCTGAAGCTCTTAAAATTTTGGACCTTAAATTTTCCTTCCGTCAACGTCCCCGTTTTATCTAGCGCAATGGCTTGAATTTTTCCGAGAGCTTCAAGGTATTTCCCTCCTTTTACCAAAATCCCATTGCGGGCAAGCGAGGCAAGGCCAGAAACGACCGAGATAGGAGTGGCAAGCACTAGAGCGCATGGGCACGCGATTACGAGAAGAACCAAAGCTCGATAGAACCAGGTATCAAAATCGCCTCCCATAGCCAGAGGTGGAATTACAGCAATGCAAACGGCGAATAGGAAAACTAGGGGCGTGTATATTTTGGCGAAACGATCTACAAAGCGTTCAGAAGGAGCTTTTTCTTCTTGGGCTTCCTCAATCAGTTTTATAACTCTTGATATTTTTGTGTCCTGAAAGGCCTTGGTTACCTCTACGGTTAGGCCTCCATTCTCATTGATGGTTCCTGCAAAAACCTGGTCACCGGGTTTTTTACTGACGGGAACGGACTCCCCTGTCAATGGAGCTTGATTTATGGAAGAGGTGCCTTCCAAAACTTTTCCATCAAGCGGCAAACTATCTCCTGGTCGTATTAAAATTAAATCGCCTATTTTAACTTCTAGTACCGGGACGGAAACAAAGGTGTTCCCACGCTTCACTTGAGCGTTTTGTGGTGTAAGCTTCAATATGGATCTGATGGCTTGGCGTGCTCTGGATACGCTGAACGACTCTAAAAGCTCCGCCAGGGAGAAGAGAAACACCACCGTAGCGGCCTCTGAGTATTCTCTGATGGCAAAGGCACCAATTACGGCAACTGACATCAGGACGTTCATGTCTAAGGATTTTGTCAAAATGGCGCGAAAAGCCTTTGGAAATACTAGGGCTCCGGCCAGAAGGGTAGAGGCTCCGAAGATCGTTAAAGATGCTCTAAAATCTTCCAGGCCGTTCCATTCCAAAAGAAGACCAAGCGCTAAAAGAGCTCCTGATAGAGAAATTAAACTAATCCGAGACTTATTAGACGAATAAAAACTTAGTTCTTCTTGGTCAACTACCTTGACTCCGGCTTTTTCAATGGCAGATCGGACTTTGGATTCAGATATGTCGCGCGAATGAAAAACCGTCGCCGTGGAAGCTACCAAATTTACTGATACAGATTGGACCCCGATAGAATCTAGGGAACGTTTAATGGCATTCACTTCGTCGGAACAGTCCGCCCCCGAAATCCGGAAAACGGATTCTTTAAGATCAGAGCCTTTGGGAGCCAAGACAGGCTCATTTTCGGAATCGCAAGAGCGGCAAGTATCTTTCTTTTGAGTCACAGGTTCTCCAACGAGGGTTAAGAACCCCCGCCGCCAGGAGTGATTTTGGCGGCAGGGGATTTTTTCTTAGTGCTTATGGTCTTTATCGTGCTTTTCAGCTTCACGAAATGCTTCAAAGCAGTCCGATTTTCTGAATTTTTTATCGGACTTTTTATTTTTTACGACAGCTTCCATGCACTTATGGGCTTCGTCTTCTGTTTTGGCAGAAGGGCATTCTGTTTTACAGGCCTCAAGTAGCCCGTGATCGTCCGATGCGGAAGCGCTAAATGATGCGAGAATCCCTAACGCGATAGCCGTACTTAATGCTTTCATTCATTTTCTCCTTTTTGTTTTTCGACTTTCATCGAAGTGTCCATTACCAAATCATTTTCAGGCGCAACGATAGCGGAATCGTGATCGAGAACCTTTAGGACAATTGCGGTTCCGACTTCATTGTCCGTGCATTGCTCAAGAGATCCGTCTTGAATGCGGCGTGGGGTTACGGTGCGACGACAAGTGGTTGTAAAAACGGAGACTTTATCACCCTCTTTAATTTCTTTGCCGCCAATCCCAACTCGGATACCCGCTGGGATTTCAGATTTTTCTTGAGGCCCATCCACTGGGTGCGAGTGCGCGCAGCCAAAAGAAGTCAGGAGAGTGAGCAAGATTAGAGCCTTAGATTTATATTTCATACGAACCTCCAGTAATTAATGTGCAACTTTTCCTTGAAATTTATTTTCAAAAATCGAATACAAAATGGGTAGTACGATGAGCGTTAGGAACGTTGATGAAACGATCCCGCCGATTACCACCGACGCTAAAGGCCGTTGAACTTCCGCTCCGACGCTGGTTGAAAGCATCATTGGCAGGAATCCGAAGATCGCAACTAGAGCGGTCATAAGCACCGGCCTTAGACGGATCAACGTACCCGTAACGACTAGATCTTTTCCTGTCTTTCCCTCTAGCTTCAGTTGATTGAAGTAGTTCACGAGCACTACTCCATTCAGCACTGCAATTCCGGAGAGAGCAATGAAGCCAACCCCCGCAGAAATACTGAAGGGAAGGCCATTCAGCACTAGACTAAGCACGCCTCCTACCAGGGCAAAAGGGACGCAAAGGAAAATGAGCATAGTCTGCCCAATGCTACCGAATGCCGCGTAGATCATGAGAAGCACGATCACGAGCGATACGGGGGTAAGGACTAGCAGCCGAGCTCTGGCTTCCTGAAGGTTTTTGAAGTTACCTCCCCACTGGACGTAGTAGCCTTGAGGAAGCTGGACTGCTTTTTCTACTGCTGCCCTCGCTTCTTCTACAAAGCTTTCCGTATCTCTGCCGCGTAGGTTCACCAGAACGGCGGATCGGCGATTGGAGTCCTCTCGGTTGATCGATCCGAAGGTTTCGGAAAACTCGGCCTTTGCCAAGCTAGATAGAGGCGCAGTGGTATTGGCTCCAATGCCTACGGGAAGAGATTTGATCGTTGATAGATCTGAACGCTCTTCTTCACCTAAACGGACAACGATGGGGTATTTTCTGTCTCCATCGTACAGATAGCCTGCCTCTTGGCCCCCTAAAGCAATGGAGACTGTATCCAGGCGGATAGGAAATTTAAAGGGGCTTTCGGGCTGATTTTAGCCTTGAATTGGCTT
>CAZTCD010000180.1:0-3435 GCA_964612065.1 uncultured Bdellovibrionales bacterium
GGCGCTTTAGCCGATCAACACTTCGGAAACGGTGAGGTAACGGGCGCTTGGTCCACTCACAACAATGCTGGTCACGCGGTAGGTGGACAACCGATCGATGGGCCTAATGGTGAGTGGTCCACTTCACCTGGGGAAATCGCACCTGCCTGCCCTGCCACGGCTGATGGCGTGAATGATCCTCGGCGGAACCGCCCGCTCTGCGGCCAGCCGCCTATGAGGTGCCCGAACAATAACGGAGAAACGGCCTGCCCCCAGATGATGCCGGCTCACCGCACGTATCCCAACTGCAGAGCGATGCTTGCAGATGGGGCCACTCTCGTGCGCTTCGGAAGATGTGATCCTCCTGGAAGCGAAACGAATCCTCCTCCTGAAGAAACGCATAGGATCGCGATTGGCTTCGAGGTGAAGACCTTCCGCGGCTGCATGATGAAGGTATCGATGGCCAAGCGCCTTCGCCCGCCTATGGCTCCTTGGGTCGGCGCCGATGGCCGACCGATGAAGACGAGAGAGTTCTGCCGTCGCCTTTATCCCAACGATCCTGCCCACGCCTTTGGTGAGGGGGATGGTGAAGACGACGAGGACAGCACCACCGACGAAAACGAAGGTTAGTGCGAAGAGCCGCACGCCGCTTTTTCTGTAATAAAAACTGTTTAAATTAGGCCGTGTTTATTTCGAGGTAAACATGGCCCGTTTTTTCAAGCGTCAAAAAAATTTTGTTTTACTGAACCGTGTCGCTGAATCGTGTATGCGCGTAAAGCCTTGATCGGCGTGGGTTTTCCCCCTGAATGTTAAGCCTCCCTAAGTTTTGTTGACGACAAACCGCTCTGGCGGAAGTTTGACAGTGGATATCCACGCTGCTAGCATTTTTATAGGTGGCTGGGACGTTGGATCACCCAGGTTTGGGGAAATAGCTTCAAAAATTAGATATTGGAAATGTTTGGTCAAGCGGCCCATGGTCGGGTCGTTGCTTTGCCAGGAAGGGTCACAAAAGCATGACAAGGAAGTCCATTCTCGTCGTAGATGATGAAGTCTCGATTAGAAAAGCCCTCGCTAAATCACTGGAGAGGGAAGGCTACCTGGTAACAGCGGTAAAATCGGCAGCAGAAGCCGTGGCTGTGAGCAAGGATGCCGGTTTTCACCTGGTGCTCTGTGATCTTCAGCTGCCTGATGGGAACGGCCTTCAGCTGATCCAGCAGCTCAAATCCTCAAACCATGAACTGGCCTCCATCATCATCACCGGAAATGCCACTGTAGAGAGCGCCATCCAGGCCACCAAAGAAGGCGTGTTTCACTATGTGACCAAGCCCTTCAATCTGGATGAGGTTCTGCTTCTGGCGCGCAAGGCCTTGAAGCTCGAAGAGCTCTCGATCGAGAACAAGCAGCTCAAACAGGCGCTTCACAAAAAATACGAGTTCGATAACTTCATCGGCGACAGCGCCGCCATGATGCACGTGTTTCAAACCATCGAAAAGGTGGCTTGCTCTGATTCCACCGTGCTCATCACGGGGGAGAGCGGGACCGGCAAGGAGCTGGTAGCTCGGGCGCTGCACTACAATTCCAACCGTTCTGATAAACTCTTTATTCCCGTGAACTGCGGAGCTATCCCTGGCGGCCTGCTGGAAAGCGAGCTCTTTGGCCATATGAAAGGCTCTTTCACCGGAGCCATAGCGAACCGGCCTGGCCGCTTCCAATCGGCGGACGGAGGCACGCTCTTTCTCGATGAGATCGGCGAGATGAGCCCTGATCTTCAGGTGAAGCTCCTGCGGGCGCTCCAATATCAGCAGATCGAGCCCGTTGGTTCCGTGAAGCCCATTGAAATCGACGCACGGATCATCGCCGCCACGAATATCGAGCTGGAGCAGGCCGTGGTGGACCGCCGCTTCCGCGAGGATCTTTACTATCGATTGAATGTGATCCCCATCGTGATGCCTGCTCTGCGGGATCGCCGGGGCGATATCCCTCTCCTCGTTTCCCACTTCCTGCGCATCTTCAACGAAGAGAAAAAATGCGATGTGGTGATGCGCTCGGAAGAGGTGATGAACGTACTGATGGCCTATGATTGGCCCGGTAACGTGCGGGAGCTTGAAAACCTCGTGCAGAGGATGGTGATCCTCAAGGCCAAGGGTGAAATCGAAGTGAAGGATCTGCCCCCCAAGTTCTTTTTGTCGAAGCAGGGGATGCCCTCGCCTATGGCAAGGAGCGGAGTGGGCCTGGAAAGCTTCCTGGGATTCGAACTCCCCGCCGACGGGGTGGATCTGAAAGCTCTGGTGAACAATTTCGAAGACCATCTCTTGCGGCAGGCCTTGCAGCGCACGAATGGCAATAAGAACAAAGCCTCCGAGCTGCTGCGAATGAATCGCACCACGCTGGTGGAGAAGCTCAAGAAGAAGCAACTCTCGGTTTAGGCCGAAGCGGCAAGCAGATTACTTTTTGCGTTCCAGGCTCTTTTTGGGCTCGTTGGCCTTGGAGGTACCGCTGTCTTTGGCGGCCTCGTCAGACGACTTCACTGCCTGGCGAACGAAAAACTTCAGCACGTTGTTTCTATTGGCACCACCGATGAGATTTTTGAGGTCCTCATAGAGCGAAGCATCGCTCATCAGAGCGCCGATAGTGCCCTCTCCGTTTTTCATCTTATCTGTAACAGCCTGGAGATTCTTCATCGTGGCTCCCAGGCTTTCCATGGCGTTGGACGAGTTCAGTTTTTTCGTGATGTCGCGAAGGTTGCTGGTGGTCTCGTTCAGGTTGGCCATAATGCCTTCCATCTGATTCTTCCTGGCCAGGGCATTGGTGAGCACTTTGAGGTTTGCCAGGTTCTCTTTGAGGAGCTGGAGGGCGTCGGAGCCCTCGGCGAATACCGCGCTTAGATCCTTGCCCTGGGAAACGCCGATGGTGCCCCCATCAGGAAGCGCCTTGGAGTCGGGGGAGCCGCCGGAAATCTCGATGTATTTATCTCCAAGAACGCCCTGGGTCTGGAGCTGCACCATGGAATCCTCTTTGATGCGCTGGCGGGCGGTGTCATCGATCCTCAAAGTGATCCGGATATGCTCGAAGCTGTCGGAAAAGTCGATATTGTCCACTACGCCGATCTTTACGCCGCCGGAGCGAACCACCGCGCCTTTGGCGAGGCCCGAGGTATCATTCACTTCAAGATGGATCTTATAGGTTTTGGCGAAAAGGCTCTGGCCCCCTCCCATCATCAGGATCGTGACCATGGCGGCCATTAGACCGATGAAGAGGAAGATCCCCGCCTGCATTTCGATTTCCATTTTCCTGCGCATTGGTGCCCTTGCTTGCGGAGCGTTGCCGCTCTGTTTCTATCGTTCTCTATAGACCTTAATCTACAGAACCCTCGATAAAAGCCTTAACGACAGGATCATCCGATTTCTTAATGTTTTCGACGGTGTCGATAACGTGAATCTTGCGATTGTAGAGAAT
>CAZTCD010000181.1:0-3330 GCA_964612065.1 uncultured Bdellovibrionales bacterium
CATTCACGAGGGCACCTTCAATGAGGGTTTCTTCGATATGGTGCTTTTTGCGGGTGGGGTGAATTCCAAGAAGGGAACCCTTGAAAGTGTGCTGATCTACGATGAGAGAAAGGATCAGTTGCCTGTAACGGTGGTGGCGAAAACGGGCCAGATCATCAATAACCTCCAGGACGACAAAGGCATCCCGGGCCTCGTACTCCGGCTTTTCGATGGCAGCCTCCACCGTGGCGACCCGGAGAAGAACATCTACGAAAAAACCGACTTCGACCTCTACGACATTTTCCTCCGGATCGAAACCGCCAAGGTGGTGGGGGTGGATAACGCCAAAACCATGGATGCCACTGCTCTCAAAAAACGCATGAGCGAGGTACTCGCCATTCAGAAAGCCAAGGGTGGGGGGGCTGAGGGGTGGAGGAGGCTCGAGGAGTTCGAGCGTCTCGACTACATCAACTACAGCTGCGAGTTGTACAAGCGTTACGCGCTTTCGGTTTCGTGCCTGATCTTTGCCATCATGGGAGTGGCCTTCGGAGTGGTTCGCACGCGAACGGTTAGATCAAATTCATTTATTATCTGTCTCGTGGTGCTGCTGGTTTATTACGTGATTTACTCCTATGGTTTCAGCCTTGCCAGCGATGGAAAAGTGCCGGCTTTCATAGGAACGTTCGCCGCCAATCTGGTGGCTCTCACCATCGCGCTGATCACCCTGAGGAAAGTTGCCCGATAAGGCGACCGGCCCGGAAGGTCATGTTTTTGACGGTTCCAGGGGCATCCGGCCCCCGGTGGGGCGAGATGGGTATAAATAAACAATTTCTACAAACCCCCGGAAACCCTTATTTTGCGGGCTTTAACGAAAACCTAAATAAACTTTTGTTTAATCCCTCGTCGAGAGGGTGGGGAAAGAGGGGGAGTGGTCCAATAGAACTTATGTAGTTTTTGTGGATAAGAGAGGAGTGATTAAAAATAGCTAAGGGAAATCAATGGTTTGCGAGTGTGGAAAACTTCTTACAACCTGTGGATAAGCTTCTGGCAAATATGCCTGTCAAGCTTGGATTGAACTGTCAGAAAATGTTTGCGGTAGCGTTTAAGGGGAGTCTGGAGGGGTTGTGGAGTTGCTAGGGGTGGGGGCCTGGCCGGATGGCTGCGCTGCGTTGGTTGGGGACGGGCGAGTTTTTGCCTGAAACTGAGGAAAGAGGGGCAGAGGATAATTGGCCGACTCGCTTTCGGGCAGGACCACGCTCTTCGTTCCCATGGCTTTTGCCAACTTCGGCATTTCTTGGCCATTTAACGTAGCTTTAAGAGCGTTCAGGTTTCCGGAAAAGATCTTCACTACTTTGTTGGCTCGCAGAATCAGCATTTTTCCGGAGCGCAGCGTTAGGTCTTTTACGTCGTCTTCGTCGGTTTGGTATCGGAACCACACGTCCTCGGAGGCCTTTAGGTTGAGCACGTAATTCTTCGACTGGCCGGCCTCAGCAGGGGGCGGGGGAGGAGGCGTTTCCACTTTCGCTGCCACTGGAGGGGGAGGCGGTTCCGGAGCTTTGGGTTCCGGCTTGGGCTCCGCCTTGGCGGCCTCGGCTTTCTTCTCTTCGGGCTTGGGCTCGGGCTTCGGTTCCTCTTTGGAGGCAGCCTTGGCGGGTTGTTCAGCGCTATCGGCGGCTTTTGCCGGGGCTTCGGAGGGCGCCGCTTCGCTCTTTTGGATCTGCTCTGCCGTTCGGGCCAGGTGTTTGCGTTTTTCGCGCTGGGATTTCAGGAAGAAATAGGTGCCCGCCACGGAGAGCATGGTGGCAAAGAGCACGATCACGAGCACGAGGCGTCTTTTTTCCTGATATCGCTCCCGAACATAAAGGTAGTGAGAGCGAATGGCCCCTCTCTTTGCATCGGGCGCGGTGGCTAGATGGTGCTGGTAGCGCAGGAGGAGGTCCTGCGTGTCCATGCGAACATATTTTGCGTAAGCTTGGAGGTAGCCTCGTACGAATGTGGAGGCGGGAAGGGCGGTGTGGTCGTCGTCTTCCAGGGCGCGCAGCATTTTCAGGCTGATGCGTGTGGCGTAGGCTACCTGCTCGATCGAGACGTTCTTCTCCTCGCGGGATCGTTTCAGGTAGTGGCCAAGGCTTTCGTTGATCTCAGTTTGCATCTTCTTTGCGAATGGCCTCAGCGGATCATGTTAAGCGTGGCTTCCGATTTCTTAGCCCATTCGGAAGAGGGGAACAGCTGAATGACTTCCAGCAGCTTCTTCTTGGCCAAATCGGTATCTTTCGCCTTCAGGTAAAGCGCAGCGATTTCGTAATGCGCTTGGGGATTCTTATAACAGATACCACGCACGGATCCAGCGAGAGAGCGGGCTGCATCAGCATAATCGCCTCTTTCTTTCTGAATCATCCCCAGCCGATGCCAGGCAGCGCAATATCCGGAGTTCTCCCGAAGGGCGATTTTGAGTTGCTGCTCCGCCAGGAGCGGGCGATTCAGATCCTGATAGATCACGGCGAGGAAGTAGGCCACTTGATCCAGCTTGTCGTAGGCGAGGTATTTGGAGGCCTCGCGCAGATAGCGTTCTGCCTCAGGATACCTTTTCTGGCGAGAAAGCAGTACGCCGAGATTCAAGCGTGCATCGTTATAGTCTTTGTCCACTTCCAGGGCTTTTTTGAAGCTATCCTCGGCAAGCATCGGCTCGTCTTTGCCTACATAAGCCACGCCGATGTTGGACCAGATCTCCGGTGAATTTGGCTGAGCTTTGGATGCGTCGAGAAAAGAGCGGAGCGCCGCGGAATATTCCTTCCGCTCAAGAGCTTCCACGCCAGCGAGCATGAAGATCTGAGCTCTGGCGGTATTATTGTTTACTCTGCTGGAGGCGCAGCCAGCGGCAAGAATCGCCAGCAGCGCCCATGCGGGGCCAAGCTTCATATATGGAAGATCGTAAAGGAATCCTCTTCACAATACAACCTGGTGGGAAAGGTTTTGCTCAACCTTTTCGCTGAGATATCAGCGCTTGCACCTTGCTCTCCATGGCCGCCGCTTTCTCCTCGGCACGGAGGTCTTTGTACTTGCGCGAGAGGGTTTTCAGCTTTTTCACAGTGTCGCGAAGATCCGCGTGCACGTTTTTTTCCAGCCCGATAAAGCGAACTCCCACGCCCTTGGGATGGGTAACTCCGCTCTCGGTACGCCAAACCACGCGTCCATTGCATTCGAATTTGTGGTCAAAAAGGGAGAATTTGATCTGTACCACCTGATCCACTTTCATGGGGTCTTTCGTTTTGATGAAACAGCCGGAGGCGGAGATGTCCATGATGTCGCCCCGGTAGAAGTGATCGGAGCAGGTCATCTGGGCGGGCACGG
>CAZTCD010000182.1:0-3279 GCA_964612065.1 uncultured Bdellovibrionales bacterium
CCTATACCGTGCCCGGCACCTATGCTCTGCAGGCCTCTGTTTATCATCCCGGTCCTACCGATGCGCCCGTTTATGACTTCCAGGGATCGCTTGAGATCAAGGTGTGGAAGGGCGGCAAGACGAAGGCGCTCCGGATCGAGCTGTTGGAGCCAGGCAAACCGTTGGAGGTTTTCTGGGGCTCGGGCCTGCCGCGACTCAAATATCGGATCGAAACCGCAAAAGAAGTGGAGCTGGTAGGAGAGTTGATCACCGGCAATGGAGTGGTGTTGGCTTCGAGCTCGAAACGAGCCAGCTTTTCCGGAGAAGATTTTCTGAATTTCACCGGGTTTGGTAACGGCCCTTCAGGCGAGCTCTATGATCGTGAAGGAAAGCTCGATGCCTATCTTCGCCTGCAAGCCAGGGAAGGCACCAAGGTGCTGGCTGAGAAAAAAGGCCCTCGCCTCACCCTCCGTGCGAAAGTGAATTTTCGATCCTTCAAGGTTAAACCCGCCGAAGGAAAGGCGCCGCTTGAGGTCAGGATCCAAACGCAGATTTTTCATCCTTCCTGCTATTCCTATATCGTGGACTGGGGCGATGGCAGCCCTGAGAGCGCCAGGGGTCGCCCTCCGCAGCCGCCCGGCAGCAAAGGATGCAGGCTGCAAAGCGAGCCTTTTGAGCTCAGCCATACCTATGAAAAAAAAGGGGAGTATAGGATCCGTTGGTGGGATAATAACGCGAGCCCTTTCGAGCTGGCCCGGAAAGCGCCCGGCTATATGGAAAGTAGGGTGAAGGTTCGCTAGCTATGCTAAAAATAATCACATGACGCCTAAGGCCAGTATCATCCTCGCCACTTACGATTGGCCCGAAGCCCTCGCTATGGTGCTGAGCGGTCTTGTGACCCAGAGCGAGAAAAACTTTGAAGTGATGATCGCCGATGACGGCAGCGATGAGCGCACCAAGGACGTGATCCGTTCCTACCAGAAGCGCGTGCCTTTTCCGATCCACCACTTCTGGCAGGAGAACAAAGGCTTTCGCAAGAGCCGCATCCTGAACGAGGCCATCCTGGCCTCCCAAGGCGGCACACTTATTTTTCTCGACGGAGATTGCGTGCCCCACCGGGAGTTCGTGGAGCAGCACCTTGCCTTGCAGGAGAAGGGCCGATACGTATGCGGCCGGCGGGTGGATCTTTCGAAAGAATATACGGAGCAGCTCAATCCCGCCCAGATCGAGGGAGGCGCGGTGAATGGGGTGGGATCCGGCATCTTCGATCTCTGGCTTGATTCCCTTCGCAAGGGAGGATCGAAGCCTTTTCACCGGGCCTATATGGTGAGGAATCCTTTGCTGCGCAAGATCTGCGGGCTCGAAAAGGTGGTGGATCTCAAGGGCTGCAACTTTTCTGTGAGCCGTTCCGATATGCTCGCGATCGAAGGTTTTGACCAGAGCTATGAGGGTTACGGAAGAGAAGATACGGATGTGGAGATCCGTCTTCAGAACCTCGGCCTCAAGATCAAGAGCGCCAAGAATCTTTGCCTGCAGTTTCATCTCTGGCACGAGCCGCGGGCTTTCACTCCGGTGAACGAAGATCTGCTCGAAAGCGCGAAAAAGGAAAAGCGCGTGAAAGCCCTGCGTGGGCTGGCAGGAGGCTCCCATTCTTAAGTTCCGGCGGGTTTCCCGCTTCAAAAAGCTCTGGCCTTATCTGAAACCACATCTTCCGCGCATGGTGGTGGCCTGCCTTTTCTCCATTCCGCTCGCCGCTATCAATGTGGGCCCAGCTCCGGCGGTGCAGTACCTTCAAGATGAAGTGCTTAAAAACCGCAATCCTGATGCTCTCTGGTTTCTCGTGCTGGCGATTCCGGCGGCCTTCTTCCTCAATCTCGTTTTTCGCTTCAGCTCAAATTATCTCATGCGCTCTGCCTCGAACCGCATGATCCAATCGCTGCGCAATGATCTCTACCAGAAGCTCCTGCGCCTTTCCGTGGGCTATTTCAACGAAGCCCAGGGCGGAGTGCTGCTTTCGCGGGTGATCAATGATGTGCAGGTGATCGTGCGCGCCGTTTCGAGCCTGGTGGACGCGGTGAAGGAGCCGCTTACCTTCTTCTCTCTTCTTGGCTATGCCGTTTACCTCAACTGGAAGATCACGTTGATCTCGATGATCATCATTCCTCCCTGCGCGATCCTGCTGGGCAATGCTGCCCGGCACTCGAAGCGCTATTCGGGACGCATCCTCGGCAATTTGGGTGAAATGAGCTCGCAGCTAGGTGAAAGCATTTCCGGAATGCGGGTGATTCAGGCCTTCAATCTGCAGAAATACCTGCGTGGGCAGTTCAATCAAACCAATCGCGATTTCACCCGCACTTCGCTCAAGGCGATCCGTGTGGAGGAGCTGAGCCGCCCGGCGATCGAGCTGATGTTCGGCATCATGCTGAGCTTCCTGATCTATTACGTGGTTCGGGAGCACCTCCGGGGCCGGATGACCCAAGGCGAAGTGATCAGCCTTTTCGCCTGCTTCGGGATGATGCTTCAGCCGCTGCGGAAAATCAGTGAGATGAACGTTTCGCTTTCCCAGAGCTCGGCGGCGATCGATAGCGTGTTCGCGATTCTGGAAACGGATCCCGAGGTGCAGGATAAGCCTGGTGCCGCGCCCATCAAGCCCTTCACCTCTGAGATTGAGTTCAGGAACGTTACTTTCCGATATAAAAACGATTCCCGCCCGATCCTCCGTGAGTTCAACCTCAAGGTGAAAAAGGGCGAGGTGGTGGCGCTCGTAGGCGCGAGCGGGGGAGGGAAGAGCACGGTGCTCAGCCTCATTCCCCGCTTCTTTGATCCGCGGGAAGGCTCGGTACTGATCGATGGAATGGACATCCGCTCCGCCACGCTCCAGAGCCTGCGCGAGCAAACGGCTCTGGTTACGCAGGAAGTGTTTCTCTTCCACGATACGGTGCGGGCGAATATCAAGGCCGGCCGGCATGATGTGACGGACGAGCAGGTGAGGGCGGCTGCGGAAGCCGCTCAGGCCTGGAGCTTTATTGAAAAGATGCCAGAGGGGCTCGATACCCTGATCGGCGACCGCGGGCAGAAGCTTTCGGGAGGCGAGCGGCAGAGGCTTTCGATCGCACGCGCGATTCTGAAGGATGCTCCGATCCTGCTTCTGGACGAAGCCACCTCTGCACTCGACAGTGAGAATGAGCGTTTGGTGCAGGCGGCGCTGGATCGGCTGGTGGTGGGGCGAACAGCGATCGTGGTGGCGCACAGGCTTTCCACGATCCGCAAAGCCAGCCGCATCCTGGTGCTTGAAAAAGG
>CAZTCD010000183.1:0-640 GCA_964612065.1 uncultured Bdellovibrionales bacterium
AATTTCAGAGGAAAACTAGGGCATGGAAACTGCAAAAAAAAAATTATTTCATAACATTTTAGTTAGGGGGTGGCTAAAATGTAAAAATTCGACGTATGGGTTGCTCCGTGTTCGTCCGTGTTTCTGCGGCTGAGAGGAAAAGAGGCAAAGCTTCGCCTTTCTTTTCCTCCCCGGCTTTCTGTTGAGCTTTGCTGGGGCTTTAGCCGAAAAAGTGGGGCGGGAAGGAATGTTTCCCTCCCCGCCCCTTGAGCCTAGATGTCCAGCTTGGCGTTTCGGATGTCAACCACGCTCTGCGCTTGGTTTATAATCGTGGTCGCGGCCGCTTTGACGTTCGCTGGTGTTACCGGCAGCTTCTTCCGGTCGAGGAGGGTTTTGATTCCCTCTTCAATGTCCTTCGCTGCCGCCTTCGCATCGACCGCCTTCATGTTGGTCGCCCGGAGGAGGTTGGTAAGAATCGCCCGCACCTCCGCCGTCAGCTCGTCTACTCTTGATCCTATGCTCGGCGGGTTGCCGTCGATCAGTCGCTGCAGGCGGTCGCTAACCTTGACCGTTACCGCGTCGATGTCGCTTGCATCAATGCTCGCGTGCGCGTCGTTCAGGCACTGGGTTCCCTCGGGGCACTCATCGCCCCGCGAGCACC
>CAZTCD010000183.1:650-3244 GCA_964612065.1 uncultured Bdellovibrionales bacterium
GTCAAGCCGTAGGCGATGATGTAGTCTTGGCTTACCTGCGGCAGCTTGTTGAAGTCCACATTCAGCTCAACGTTGGCCTTGCGTATGACAATTTTCATTTTGGATCTCCTTGGTTTTCCGGCCGGGACCATTCCCAGACCGTGAACAGAGTATCGCTCCGATCGGTCTCGCCGTCAACACCTTACGAAAAAATATTTTTTCATACGCTGCAGCGTCCCGGATCTCTGTCTTTACCAATGCCAATCGTTCTGATAATCGTTCGCGTTCAGGTTTGTAAATGCCAATCCCACTGATAATCATTCGTGTTCTCTCCTTGATAATCATTCGTGTTCAGTCTTTGATAATCGTTCGCATTCAGCTCTCTAAATGCGTCCCGTTCGCATTGCCCCGGCCTACCCCCCTACGGCGAAAGTTGGCATGATTTTTGCCCCTCCCCCGGCAAACTGCGCCACTGAGACATGAGACCTACAGTGGTCCTTCCCTTTTCCCTTTTCATTCGACTGTAGGTCGAGCGCCCGCGTTTGGTTTCGGCCTCCATTGACAATCGGGCACTACTATGGCATTGTCCTTAAATGGCCGCGACTTCTGGATTGACCCTCAAAACGCTCGGGCTCGAGGCTCCCGCCTCTGGCATCGTGCTTGGGGAGATTGCGCCTGAAGACATCGCTGCATTGGTCTCTGCGGATAACTCAACCTCTCCGCCGACACCTCCGCAGCGCCTTCAGAAAGTTCGCTCGATTCACCATCAGGCAGCCCGGCTCCTGGCCTCCGGGATGCCCCCACAGCAGGTCTCACTTGCCGTGGGCTGGTCGCCCAATCGAGTCTATCTTCTCAAGAACGACCCTGCGTTCCAGGAGCTCGTGGCCTTCTATCAACAGCGCGAAGATGAACTCATGATCGACGTGCGCTCGCGGCTTATCTCTCTCGGCCTCGACGCAGCCTCGGAACTTCACGAGCGGATCATTGAAAAGCCTGAGGACGTTTCTTCAAAGGTGCTTCTCGAAGCCATGCAGCTGTCCTTGGACCGGGCAGGCCACGCCCCCGGCCGCAGCAACTCTGGCAGCTCGTCGCTGTCTGGATCGGAACTTAACCTTTACACCGCAGCCGCCAGGGCTGCCGAAGGTGGGCGGGTGCTTGAATATGTCCCGAATAATAGAAGGGCTGAAGTGGGCGAGGATCTCTCCGACGAATCCGTGGCCGAAGCCTCGACGGTTTCGGGGGGTCAAGGCCAAGGGGGTGGCGTATGACAAAGCCTTTGGAAAGTTTCTACGGGCAACTGCTTCTGACCCTGTTTGGGATCATACTTGGCTTGAGTTTCGTGATTCTAATGGATGCGGGTTTGCTCAGCCGGATTATTTCATTATTCAACCTTCCGCAATCATTCTTTTCGAGTGCAAACTTACATGGAAACTCAGTGCATGGGCACAGTTGCGAAAGCTTTACCTGCCCCTGCTCCTTCATTTATATTCCCGCCCCGTTGTCTGCGTTCAAGTCTGTCGAAACCTTACGACAGCCTGCGACGACGATGTGGTGATTGACCTTTCGGAGATCTCAGATGGCAAAGTCCTCTACTGGCGGTAAAACGAAGCTTCCTCCTGTCCCGGCCCCGAAGCCAGAGAAGTATCTCTTTCGGGACACGATGAAGTATTTTGTGCAAAAGGAACTTGCTGGAACGCCGGGCGATGAGGACTATCTCAAGACGAAAGATGGGCAAGCCGCCCTCACCCGTGCCCGGACTGCAACCGAATCAGCCTTGGGCTATACCGAGGAGCAGGCTGAGGATACCGACGAACTGCAGAGCATCGCGCAGCACTTGCGGTGGAAGCGGGAGGATGCTGCACGGATGGCGAAGGATTCGCTTGAGAATGACTCTCCTGAAGTGACCTGTTGTTAAGGAACCTTTATCATGAATCGCAAACTTGCTCTTTTACTTCTGCTTATTTCGCCCTCGGCCTTCGCTGATCCTGTTACTATTTCTTGGGATCTCTATAAAGATGTCACTGTTTCTAATTACGACCCGGCGAACTATGAGTTGCAGATCCTCTGCCGCAAGAACGCCGAGCCCTTGACGCAGCTGGTTAAGGTTAAGGCTACTGTTACAACGGCTATTGCCAACCCTACGTTGCTGGGCGGGGACACTTTCGGCTGTGTGATTAAGGCCCATCGGCTTTCGCCGGATCAATGGGGAGTGGCCTCCGCCGAGGTTACTATTGCCAAGGCGCTTGCCCCGCCCTCAACGCCGAGTGGGTTGAAGCTCTTTCTTGAGATTGTAATCGGGGCCTTGAAAGAAATTATGAGCCGCATTATGGGGATCGTCTGATGAGACTTAAGGATGCTTCCGTTTCGGTCTTTGGCTTTCGGCCGGAGCTCGTCTTTGCCATTCTCGTTGTTGATGGGATCTTTCGAGAGATGGGAAAGGAGTTGGTTATTACCTCTGGCTCCGAACGCACCGTGAAGCATAAAAGTGGATCGTGCCACTACAATGGCTGCGCGTTTGATTGTCGGACTCGTGATCTTCTTCTCAAGGAAACCACCTTCGTCGCTGAACAATGTCGCTTGCGGCTTGGCGCGGAGTTCGATGTGGTGCAGGAGAC
>CAZTCD010000184.1:0-3200 GCA_964612065.1 uncultured Bdellovibrionales bacterium
GCCGAGCTGATCGTGGTGCTTGCAGTATCGGCATCGGGCCTCCCCCTCCCCTTTGCGGCCGCACACCTTCTCTGGATCAACCTGGTTACGGATTCTCTCCCTGGATTGGCGCTGATCGCGGATCCGGCTCCGGCCAATCTCATGAACCATCCGCCCCGCTCCTCTTCCGAGATGCTGATCGGAGGGCCGGAGTGGAGGCAATTGGTGGTGAGGGCGCTGCTCGAATCCGGGGCTGTGCTGGGCTTATATATCTGGCTGTTGCGCGATCCGCTGCATAGCGAGGCTGAAGCCCGATCGATGGCGTTTACGGCTCTGGTGTTCAGCCAGCTCCTGCGGGCTTTTGGCGCCCGCTCGCGCACGCAGCTTTTCTGGGAGGTGGGAGCGCTGAGTAACCTTTGGCTGCTCGGGATCGTGATCCTCACGGCGGCGCTCCAGCTCTCCTTGCACTTCATTCCTTTTACCCAGCAGATTTTCGGCATCGTGCCGATCACGGCCGAGCAGTTGCTGTATCTGCTGCCTGCCTCGTTTTTCACGATATCGATGATTGAGCTGCATAAGTTAGTGAAGCGCGTTGGCGGCAGGGCATAGGCACGATATGATCAGGTACGTGATCTCCCCCGCCAACACTATCGGATCCTTTCCCCTATGACAGCGCTCACTGCCTGGGCCCTCTTTGCTGCCTTAGCCGCCGTGATCGGGATCGCGGGCTACCAGCTTTCGCGCTATGCGGATCAGGTGGCCGAGCTCACGGGCCTCGGGCGCAATTTTGTGGGCATCGTGATGCTGGCCACGGTTACGTCCCTGCCGGAACTGATGAGCGGGGTGAGCGCGGTGGCGATCGTGGGCGATCCCAACCTCGCCGTGGGGGATGTGCTCGGCTCCTGTGTGTTCAATCTGGTGCTCGTGGTGGTGCTCGATGTGGTTTACCGGGAGGGAAGCGTTTACAAGCGGGCCACGCAAGGCCACCTCTTCTCCGCCTCGCTTGGCATGATCCTGATCAGCTTCACGGCCTTTGCGCTTCTCGGCGGAGAGAAGCTGCCGGGCTTTGTGCTCGGGCATGTGGGAGGATTCACGGCGCTGATTCCCGTGCTCTATCTGATTTCGCTTCGGGCCCTGCGCCGCTTCGAAGCACAGAACGCCTCACCTCCTTCTGAGGGAGAAAAGGGAGACCTGCTGCGTGCCCTGGCCGCATTCGGCATCTCGGCCGCCTTCGTGCTGATCGCCGGTGCGGCTCTGCCTTTTGTGGCCGAGAGCATTGTGCACACGATGGGTTGGGGATCGGCTTTCGTGGGCACGATCTTTCTCGCCTTTGCCACCTCGCTGCCCGAGATTGCGGTCACGATCAGCGCGATCCGGCTCAAGGCCGTGGAACTGGCGTTCAGCAATGTGCTGGGGAGCAACCTCTTCAATATGGTGGTGCTCACAGTGGACGATTTTTTCTACCTGAAGGGCCCGCTTTTGCGGCACGTGGACCCGATCCATACGCTCACGGCCTTGCTGGCCGTGATGATGACGGGCCTGGTATCGATCGCGCTCCTGCTGCCGCCCCATAGGCGGGTGATGAATACGGTAAGCATGATCAGCGTGCTGCTGTTCGGGATGTTTTTCCTGAACGCGTTCCTGGTGTGGCGGGGATAGATTCGTCCGCGCCATGCCTGCCCAAGGTGCTTATTTGGCTTCTTTGATCGGGCCGCCGGCTTCGAGCAATCGGAGCTCAAGCACCCGGCAGGAGGCGGCGTCCACCTTCACTTGGTAGTGATCGGAATAGCCGTGGTGCCGGTAGTTGGCCCAGATATGCTCTCCGCCTCCCACTAGCTCGGTGATCATAGAGCGATCGGAAACCAGCGCCACCGCACGCACGGCATCGCGAGCGAGCTTGGGCCCATAGCAGCCCTGGGCAAAAGCGAACTGAGGGGAAACGAGCAGAGCCAGTGCCAAAACAATCTTCATCGCGGCCTCCTGAATTTGAAAAATTGTAGGCGCGGGGAAGAGAGACTCCAAAGGAATGTGCCTAAAAAGATCTCACTAAAAGGAAGGCAGGTGAATTTGGAGAAATGGTGGCTCGGGGCAGGATCGAACTGCCGACCTTGGCGTTATGAATGCCACGCTCTAACCATCTGAGCTACCGAGCCGGAGAAGAAGGGAAATTAACGAGTCCCTCCAATTTCGTCAAGGATTTCGGGCTTTCTTCGTGTATAGACTGCGTTCGATGGTGAAGCTCAACGAAATTTTCTTCAGCATACAGGGAGAAAGCACCCAGGCTGGCCGCCCCTGCATCTTTATCCGCCTCACGGGCTGCAAGCTCCGCTGCACCTATTGCGACACCCAATACGCTTATTTTGAAGGAGAAGAGGTAGAGATCGACGAAATAGTGCGGCGCATTAACGGCTATCCCTGCCGCCTTGTGGAGCTCACGGGAGGCGAGCCCCTGGAGCAGAAAGAGGCTCCCCTGCTTCTGCAGCGCCTGCTCGATGAGGGCTATGAGGTGATGCTCGAGACCGACGGCGTAGAAGACCTTTCCGTGGTGCCTGCGGGCGTGCGCATTATCATGGACGTGAAGACCCCGGGCTCCAAGATGGCCAATCCCAAAAGCGCCAAAAATCTCCAGCACCTCAAGCCCACCGACGAGATTAAATTCGTGATCTGCGACGAACGCGACTACCTTTTTTCCAAGCAATTCATCGAGGAACACGCCCTCGCCGGCAAGCACACCCTGCTGATGAGCCCCGTGATGCCCGAAGACAAAATCGCCTGGCTCCCGGAGCGCATCCTCAAAGACGGGCTCCCCGTGCGCTTCCAGATGCAGATGCACAAACTGCTGTGGGGCGACAAGCGCGGCGTTTGAGCTGTTGCGTTTGCCTGTTCGGTTTGACTGGCCCGAAGGATTCCAGTAGGTTAAGACTTCCTTTAAGCCGCGCCGAGTGCGCGACCTAAACCTCAGGGGTGACGTGCCCGAGTAGCCTAAGGGGAACGATTGCAAATCGTTTATTCGTCGGTGCGAATCCGACCGTCACCTCCACTTAAACCTGCCCTTAAAACGGCAGGGATCCGAATGGTCCGTTCCGGACACATAGGGTTCATCACGGTTCGTGGTGGGTACTGCCCGAAGAGTGGCTCAGGCCGTAGCATTGGTTCATCACGGTTCGGTCCATTCCGGACAGATAGGTAACAGATTATTCCGGAGACATAGGTAACACTTT
>CAZTCD010000185.1:0-3052 GCA_964612065.1 uncultured Bdellovibrionales bacterium
TGCCGCCACCGATGATCCGCACCTTCACAGGCACCTGGATCTTGCGGGGATTGCCGTGGCGCACGTCCACGCAGGTGATCATGCCCTTTCCGCTCATATACTGGCCGCCCAATCCCCAGCCGAGCTTCAGGCCGCGCATATTGCCATCCAGGCGGCATCCATAGTGGAGGGAGCCGTGGTGGCTGCCGTTGTTCATGCCAGGGCTCTTGGGAGCAGGCACTTCGCCTTTTCCAGGAGCAGGCTCCGGCTCGGGCATGGGGGCGGGTTCGTCCTGATCGCCATTGTCCTGACCAGGATCGCTTCCTTCCTCCTGACCTGGGTTATCTCCTCCGGGTGCCGGCATGTCGTCGGCGAAGCTCTGGGTTCCGGTTGCTAGGGCTAGGGCCAATACAAGGATGATCTTTTTCATTGGTCGGTTCTCCTTTGTTGAGTCCGGGCGGAGGAATACGCCCGCCTTCGGCGGGTGGCAAGGCGTATAAAATTCAAAATGCACTGAAATCTTTCCCCGGAAAAGCAGAGCCACCATGGCTTTTTTATAAACATGTTTTGTCTATAAAAACAAAAACCCCCTGGCCGGCATGGCCAGGGGGCACCCTGAGATTCTGGTACGCGGAAAAATCTTAAATAGAGGAGTTTATTAAAACTCGGGTTTCGGATGGCGATCCGGTTTGACCGTGAGCACCATTCCGTGCAAACGAGCCCCCAGGCCATAGGCCTTCTCTCCCTGAAATCCGAGTTCGAAAGAAATGCCATGCGCTTTCTTCTTCACACTGATTGCGCTTTGAATCTGAATTCCGCGGCTGACAAGATTGGCTCCGCTTGAGGCACCTACGGAAAATTGCCCGGTGAGATCAAAGGGGCTCGATACCGCCCCTACCCCGGCCGAGGTTACTTTCACGCTTCTCACCCAAGTGAGGTCATAACCCACACCGGCTCCCAGAAGACGGTACTTCACCGGCAAATGAATGTGGCGGCCCGTGGCCGGAGCGATACAGGAAATCCTTCCGCGCCCTCCGAGATACTGAGCACTGATCCCGAATCCGAGCCTCAGTCCTCTCAGGTTACCTTCGAAATGGCAGATATAGGCATGGAGGCTTTTTTCCTGAGGCGCGCGCCATTCAGGAACCGGAGCCGCGGCGGCTGGGGTGGTGATGAGCAAAACCAAAGACAAGAGGATCTTTTTCATAAGGCTAGGTCTCCTTAGGGAAAGCCATACCCGAAGAAGGGGCGGCTTTCTAATGTCCTCGTGGGGGCCTGTTCTGCTCCCGTTTGTTAAAAAACGAAAGCCCTATCTTTATTCTCTGCGGCAATTTTGCGAGCCACACTTTAAACTATTTTAATTTCAAATAGTTAAAGCAGCCCCCTCAAGGCTCAGCATTTGATCTTTTTCATTTCGGGATCGTATAGCGGCTTGAGAGATACGGCGCAGGGATACAGCTTCCCATTGATCTCGATCTCCCACTTTGCGTCCTTGAGATAGGCCGGATTCACCACTTCGCTCCCGCCTTCCACCATCGCGAGACCCACGGCGCCACCCAGGGTGTGGCCGTAGGAAGCGGCTCGCACATAGCCCGCGCGCTTGCCGTTCCGGTAAAGCACTTCGGCATGGAACATCAGAGGCTCAGGATCCTGCACGAACACCTGCACGAGGCGGCGGTGCATCGGATTCGCCTTCTGCTTCATGGCTTCTTCCTGGCCAATGAAACCACCCGGCTTATTCAAAGCAACCGCGAAGCCCAAACCCGTTTCGAAGGCGTTGTCGGTATTGTCGATATCGTGGCCGTAGTCGCGGTATCCCTTCTCCATGCGGAGGGAAGCAAGCGCTTTGAGGCCAGCATGGCGGAGGCCGAACTTTTCTCCGGCTTGCACCAGGCGGTCGTAAACATGCACGGCCTGCTCGGCTGGAATGTAGAGCTCGTAACCAAGCTCACCGAGATAGGTGATGCGGATGCAGAGAACGCGGGCGAATCCGATATCGATCTCCTTTGCCCCGCGGAACGGCATGGCCTCATTGCTGAGATCCGCTGTGGTGAGGCTCTGAAGCAATTCGCGCGATTTCGGGCCCTGGATATTAATCTGCGCGTAAGCGCTCGTTACGTCGGTTACGAAGGCATGCGCCTTTTCCGGAATGTGGCGCTTCATCCAAGTTTCGGAATGGCGGAGCTGGGTATCGGTAACCACCACGAAGAATTTATCTTCGGCGAGCTTGGTTACCGTGAGATCCGCTTCGAGCTTGCCGAATTTATTCAGCCACTGGGTATAGGTGATCATCCCCTGTTCGCCGTTTACGGAATTCGCGGAGATATAATCGAGGCAGGTGCCGGCATCTCTTCCCTGCACGAGGAATTTGCACATGAAGCTCATGTCCATCAGGATCACGCCCTCGCGCGCGGCTTTGTGCTCCTCGGCCCAGTAAGGGAACCAGTTTTCGCGCTGGAAGCTGTGCTTCTCCACCTTTGGTTCCACGCCTTTAGGAGCATACCAATCCGGCGCTTCCCAACCGCTCACATCGCGGAAATAAGCGCCTGCCGCCTCTAATCTCTGGTGAAGAGGTGATCGTTTGGCACCGCGAGCGGTTTCGAGGCTCTTATAGGGATAGTGGCATTTGTAAACCATGCCGAGGGATTCCACGGTGCGCGTGCGGCGGTATTCGGGATTGCGCTGGTACACCTGGAGGCGATCGATATTGAAGCCGGTCACATCGGCACCGGGATCGCCGGTCATAATCCATTGGGCCACGAGCCGGCCCATGCCGCCGCCCGTGAGAATGCCGATGGAGTTGAGGCCCGCAGCCACAAAATAATTCCGGAGCTCGGGAGCCTCGCCCACGATCGGGCGCAGATCGGGCGTGAAAGATTCCGGGCCGCAGAAGAATTTGCGCACGCCCACCTCGAGGGATTTCGGCACGCGGCTCATGCCTTTTTCGAGATAAGGGCCCATGCGGTCCCAATCCGGCTGGATTTCGCCGAAAGAAAAATCCTGCGGGATGCCCTCGATCTTCCAGGGCGCGCACACGGGCTCGAACATCCCCACCATCAGGCCGCCCACTTCC
>CAZTCD010000186.1:0-2997 GCA_964612065.1 uncultured Bdellovibrionales bacterium
AGCCACCATATCGTCGATCAGGCGATGCTCGTAGGTGAGGCCTTTCTCCTCGAGCTTGCCCTTGAACTCTTTCTGGTACACTTCCTCGAAAATGTCCTTGAAGCGGCCGTCATAGGTTTTGAGGATGGTGTTTTTGGTGCTCATATAGAGCGGCCAGCCCTTCATCAGGGCGTAGTTGAAGCAGCTCTGGGCGAAACCGCGGATCGAGGCATCGGTATTGTACATGGTCATAGCCACGCCATCGCCTTCGAACTCATAAACGTCCCAGCTCTTGGGGCTCGAACCGTCAGCCGGTTCGAACACCATTTTTAGCTTTCCTTTACCGGTCATCCGCACGTCGGTGGCGCGATACTGGTCACCAAAGGCGTGGCGGCCGATCACGATAGGATGGGTCCAGTTCGGCACGAGGCGCGGCACGTTTTTGCAGATGATGGGTTCGCGGAAAACCGTGCCGTCGAGAATATTGCGGATGGTGCCGTTGGGGCTCTTCCACATTTTCTTCAGGTTGAATTCTTTTACCCTGGCTTCATCGGGAGTGATGGTAGCGCACTTGATGCCCACGCTGTATTTCTTGATGGCGTTCGCCGCTTCAACCGTTACTTTATCTTCGGTTTTGTCGCGGTATTCCACGCCCAGGTCGAAATACTTAATATCAAGATCGAGGTAGGGGAGGATGAGTTTTTCCTTGATGAAGGCCCAGATCACCCGGGTCATTTCGTCGCCGTCCATCTCCACCACGGGGTTCGCTACCTTGATCTTTTTCATGCAGAGCCTTCCTCAAAAATTTTTCTGATGAGGTATATTACCTGAAAATCGAAAAGTCTGCTCACGGAAAGGAAAATCCACGGCTCCGGTGGAGGATTACAAGATGCGTCAACTCGGCGTTTTTCAGGTACTGGTCTCTGGCTTTTTATTCGGATTCCTCGGCCTCTTCGGAAAAAAGGCCTTCTCACTCGGGCTGAGCCCGGGCGAGTTTCTGGCGCTCCGCTTTCTGCTCGCAAGCTTGGGCCTGGGGCTCTGGATTGGAATCAAAAACAAACGTGGGCTCCGGCTGCCTTGGAGTGACGCGCTTCGCGCCTTCCTGCTCGGCGCCCTTGGCTATGCGTTCTTCTCCACCTGCTTTTTCAGCGCGCTACAGGGACTGAGCGTTTCTCTTACCGTGCTTCTACTTTACCTCTATCCGGTATGGGTAACGCTCGGCAGCCGTTTTATCCTGGGCGAAAAACTCCACAATATTCATTTTGTGGCCCTGCCTGCCTCCCTGCTGGGGCTGGCGCTGCTTCTCTGGGGAGAGCTGCAGGTAAGGGACTCTCTTTCCCTCGCACTGGGCATCGCAGCCTCGCTTCTTTACTCCGCCTATATCCTCGCCTCCCGGCGCTGCCTGCCTTCCGTGCCCCCTTTTCCCGCCGCTTTCTACGTGATTTTGGGAGCAGCTTCAACCCTGACTCTCCTGCACTTCCGCACTTTGCCGTCGAGCCAGGAAACCTGGGCGGTGGTAGGGGCCACCGCCGTTCTCAGCACGATTTTCTCCATCAGTCTCTTTCTTTCCGGCCTGCAGAAACTCGGCGCCGCCGATGCCTCTCTTCTCAGCCTGGCGGAACCGGTTACCGCCGTGCTCATCGGCGTGCTCGTTTACGGCGACACCTTCCTTCCCCTCCAATGGCTGGGCGCGATTCTGATCCTCGTTGGCCTGCTTCTGGTGGCATTCGCACGAAAACCGGAGATCCCCCTCGAAGCCACCGCTTGAAAATCCCCCGATAAAGGCTGATCCTGAAATCAGGCATGACGGAATTCATCCAGACCCTGATCGGGCAAAGTGAGTGGACCACCTTTCGCGGCGCATGGCTGCCAGTGGGGTTCAAGGTAGTGCTCTCCATCCTCTGCGGTGGCTTTATCGGGCTCGAGCGAGAGCTGAAGCACAAACCCGCCGGCCTCCGCACGAATATCCTGATCTGCCTCGGCGCGATGCTGTTCACCTGGATCTCCGTGATGATGGCCGGCCTGGCCCAACCGGGCACTCCGGGAGATCCGGCGCGAGTGGCGGCGCAGATCGTGACGGGCATCGGCTTCCTTGGCGGTGGAATGATCCTGCAATCAGGGGGCTCGGTGAGCGGCCTCACCAGCGCAGCCACGGTATGGGTGGTGGCCGCGATCGGCATGTGCATCGGCCTCGGTTATCCGATCATCGCCACGATCTTCACCATCACCGTATTCATCACGCTCTATTTTGTCTCGAAGGTGGATCGGAAGATCTTCGGCAAAATGCATTGCTATGAAACCTGGATTCACCTGAAAAGCATGGACGCGGCCGCCCGCGCCGAGATCATGGAAACCTTTCAGCACGGAGATCTTGAGCTCACTCGGCTTTCCGTAGACGAGAGAGACGAGCGCTACCAGATCCTCGCTCGCTATTTTGCTTCCGAGGTGCGCCACCTTCGCATACAGGCATCGCTCTGGAGCGTGCCCGCCGTGGATCGCATCGACGTTAAGGTGTCTTAGAACTCCCGCAAGACACGCCGCCGTTTATTTTTCCCGTCAAAGCCCGAGAAAAATGCGCATCGTAGTGAAATTTCTGCGTTTTTCCTGCCAACGTGTTGCAGTTTTTGTTGTGCGCCCGCCGATGAATGATAAAATCGTAAGTATATCCAAAGGATATACAGAGGAGTTTCTTTCATGACCAAAGCCGACCTAGTGAACATCATCGCGGAGAAAGCGAAGCTCCAGCATAAGCAATCGGAAACGATCGTGAATCTCGTTTTCGACATGATGATTAACGCGCTGAAAAACAATGATCGCATTGAAATCCGCGGTTTTGGCTCCTTCGTGAACCGGGAGTATGGCGCCTACCAGGGAAGAAACCCAAAAACGGGGCAGGTGGTGAACGTGGCCCCCAAGCGAGTGCCCTTTTTCAAAGTGGGCAAAGAGCTGAAAGAAATGGTGGATTACCAGAAGAGCCGTGCTGCAGGCGGCGGCGAGACAAAATAAAAGATATCTCAG
>CAZTCD010000187.1:0-2959 GCA_964612065.1 uncultured Bdellovibrionales bacterium
GGAGAAAGGAAGTTCGATCACTTGGTCGAGCAGGCCGAGAAAGAGAAAGTAGAGCAAGGCCACCACCACGGGCGAAGAGGAAAGGTGCTGAGCCCAACTGTCCACCCAGCCGAAACCGCCGAGGAGGAGAAAAGCCAGGAGAGTGAAGGTGCTCACGGCTCGATGCACCAAGCCGTAATGCGTTTGGGCGGCAAGGTAGGCCTGGGCCTTATCGAACTTTTCGCGGCCTACCAGGCTCTGGAATTCATCCGGCACCCCCGAGGCCCGCGCATGGCGCAGATTGGCGAGGCTCACGGCCCCTCGGAGAAGGGAAACCGCTGCATAAATCAAAGCCACAAACCAAACGAGAGTAGTCATGAAGCTAGGATACCAGAGCGAAAGCCGGGGACAAGCCTTGCCCCATTCGCTATACTTTTCCCATCATGGATCATTTTCTGAAGCCCAACGAGAATCCGTATTCTTTCTTCGAGCACCTCAAAAAACGCGGCCTGGTGCAAGATCATACGCCTCACCTCGAGGACTATCTCAAGAGTTGCCACGGGGCGCAGAAGGTGCCCAAAGTTTATATTGGCTTCGATCCTTCCGGAGAATCGCTACAGATCGGCAATTTGATGCAGGCGATGATGCTGAGGCGCGCGCAGCTCCATGGAGTGCAGCCCGTGGTGCTGCTCGGAGGCGCCACCGGCCTGATCGGCGATCCTTCCGGCAAAAAAGAAGAGAGAGTGCTGCTCGATCCTTCCGTGCTGGAATTCAACCTGAAGAACATCCAGGCGCAGCTCGCGAACCTCATTGATTTTTCTCCGGGAAAATTCCAGGCCAAGTTCGTGAACAACTATGACTGGTTCCGCGAATTCGGCTACCTCAACTTCCTGCGCGAGGTGGGAAAGCACCTCACCGTGAATTATATGATCGCCAAAGACAGCGTGAAGATCCGCATGGAAACCGGGATCTCCTATGCCGAGTTCGGCTATATGCTGGTGCAGGGCTACGATTTCCTTCATCTCTATGAGCACGAGGATTGCGCGATCCAGATGGGCGGCTCCGACCAGTGGGGCAACGTGACCACCGGGCTCGAGCTGATCCGCCGCAAGCACGGCAAAGAGGCGCATGCGCTCTCTACCCCTCTGATCACGGATTCGGCCGGCAATAAGCTCGGCAAAACGGAGAAGGGAGCGATCTACCTGGATCCCAAGCTCACCTCGCCCTTCAAATTCTATCAGTTCTGGCTGGGCCAGGCCGATGCTGACGCTCCCCGCTTCCTCCGCTACCTCACGCTCCTACGCGATGAGTATATCGAAGAGGTGGAGAAGAAGATGGCGGAAGACCCAGCCTCGCGCTCGGCCCAGAAAGTGCTCGCCCACGAGCTCACCCGCCTCGTGCACGGGGAGCCCGCGGCGCTCGCCTCGGAAAACGCTTCACGAGTGCTCTTCTCGAAGGATCCGAAAGTGCTCGATTCGCTGAGCCCGCAGGGCTTGGAGCTCCTCGCCCAGGAGGTGCCGAGCACCAAGATCGGCGCCGAGGAAACGATCGGGATCCTTGATCTGCTCGTGAAAACCGGGCTCTCGGCTTCGAAGGGCGAAGCCAAGAGAGCGGTAAAGGCCAATTCGGTGAGCATCAATCGCGAGAAGGTTACCGACGAAGGCTTCGTGGTTTCGGCCGTGGCATTTGGCCAGCACAAGGTGCTGCTCCTGGGCCTTGGAAAATCCAATCTGCATCTGGTGATGAAAGGCTAAGGCTTCAGGGAGCGCGGAAATCGCGTATGCGCTTTTCCGTTACCAGGAGATCGAGGCGGTGATCGTGCGCTTCCATCGGGAGGGGCTCGGCGGAGCGTTGCCACTCGAAGGCCACGCCGATCTTGAGGCCGGGAAAACGGGAGAGCATTCGGTCATAATAGCCCTTGCCGTAGCCGAGCCGGCCGCCCTGATCGTCGAAGGCGAGGAGAGGAAGGAAGGCCGCGGCCATCACGCGCGGATCCACGATCGGATGATCGGAGCGCGGCTCGAGGATGCCGTAGGCCCCGGATTCGAATTCAGAGTCCTCCTTGGCTTTCTTCACCTGGCGGAACTCCATTTCGGAATCCGAGATCACTTTGGGAAAGCAGAACTGGAAGGGCAGGCCGAATACCGGGCGGAGGTTGGCCTCGCGGGGCCGGGAGCGATAGGCGGCCACGAGGGCGAGAGGTGGCACTTTTTTTAGGGAGGAGATGAGCCAGGGAGCGAGGGATTGGTTCCAGGCTAGGAAGTCCTCCTCGTCGAACGAAGCTTGCAGGCCCCGAAAATGGGAGCGGATCTCTCGCTTCAGGGCCGGGAGAGGAAGCGACAAAGCCGCGCCCTCCTTAAACCGGGAACTCTCGCTCGAGCTGAGTGAGGATGGTCTGGGAGCGGGTTTTTACCTCGCTTTTCAGCTTCTTATCCTCTTCCTGAATGCGCAGGAGGTCTTCCGACAGATTCATGGCCAGCAGCAGCAAAATCTGGTGAGAAATCGGCTGGGTGGAAGGGATGATGTCGGCCAGGCGCTTGTTTACCAGATCGGCAACCTGTTGAACTTGGAGGGGGTCCTTGTCTGTCTTAAGCGATAAACGCTGCCCACCTACCAGAACCTCTACGGTTTTTTTCTGCGTCATAGGAAAACGATAAGGTCGGCCAGATACCGTGTCAAGGCTGGGAAGGCACTTTACAGAAGCAAATCAATCTAGTAGCTTCGTGTTCTTCAAGGTGTTCAGGATTAGCTCAGTCGGTAGAGCAAGTGACTGTTAATCACTGGGTCCCCGGTTCGAGTCCGGGATCCTGAGCCATTTTTAAAAGCCCTCTGAAATCTTCCAAGGATCTCAGGGGGTTTTTGTTTTTTACCTAGTTGTCAAGTTCGATTTGGTTACATTTGGTTACATGCAATCTCAGTTAAGTATGGTTCATCACGGTTCGTGGTGGGTACTGCCCGAAGAGTGGCTCAGGCCGTAGCA
>CAZTCD010000188.1:0-2843 GCA_964612065.1 uncultured Bdellovibrionales bacterium
GGATGCACTTGTGCTTTCTACCGGGCGGAAAGTTTTCTTTCTTTACCTTGCCAGCATCTGCTTGAGCTCTTCGAGCCTCCGGATGATTTCTTCGGGTGGCAATCTCGGCTCTTCTATCTTTGGAGGCGGAGTTTCAGGTTTTGGGGCAGCCGGAGCCTCAAGGCTGATCCCATCGGAAGAGATGAGCTCCAGGCGGAAGCGGCGATCATAGCGCCCGCCCGAATGTTTATTGCAGCAATCGAGGCAGGCGGAAGGGGCGATTCTTCTCCGGGCCGGAATCTTTCGGCGGCAGCCCGGGCATTCATAAAGATGCTTATAGGGGCGCGTTTTTGGTACGGGGTTGAAGCGTTTGGCTCCCACCCTCTTCATGATCCGGTGGAATTCTTCCGTATGGCCGTAGGGCTTCCCCGCCGCCCAGAGATAGAAATGAATCATTTCGTGCAGCACCGTATCGCTCACGTGTTGTTCACCATCAGGCACATCCAGAAGATAGGAGGCCACCTCGATTTCGGGTTTCCTTGGCCGCAAAGGATTCCGGCTTCCTGGCGTGAAGCGCCCGGCGGTGGAGCTCAGGCGATCGTTCCAGCAGAGCCTAGGGAGGGGAAGGTGCCCCCCGAAATGGGCCTGGTTCAGCTCATGGAAGATTGATTCCAGGCGATTGGCTGTTTTGGTTTCGTTTCCCATATCTCTTACCCCCAAGATAAAGGCCAGGGCTTTGGGCTTGCAAGGAAATGAGTTTCGTCTTCCTTGCAAAGAGCCGGAAACTGCAGGGAGAATGGGGTTTGAAGTTTGGAATCTGAATGTCATCTGATCAGGAATCCTGCTCACTGTGCATCAACGCCCGCATCTAACTGTAGTGCTCCCGGCCTGGAACGAAGGGGAAAGGATCGTTCGCCTGAGCGAAGCCCTTCTGGCGTTTCCGGACCTCGGGCAGCTCATCGTGGTAGACGATGCCTCCACCGACAATACTCTTGAGCTCTGGAGGGCATCCGGATTGGCCTCTGATCCAAGAGTGACGTTTCGCCAGAACTCCCGGCGCCTAGGGCTCGCCTGCTCCATTCTCCAGGGCCTTAGATTGGCTGAAGGGGATTATGTTCTGGTGCGTGATTCCGATTTCAATCACGACGTGAATGATCTGCCACGGATGCTGGAGCAAGCCAGGCAGGGGCATGATTTTGTGCTGGCCTCGCGATACAAAAATGGCCTTCCCCGCATCGGCCGCTTCAACGACCTGCTGAGTTTTCTGCTGAGCCGTTTTCTTTCTCTGCGCGGGCGCCGGATTTCGGATTGGACCTACGGTTATTTTCTCGCCAGGCGGGAGGTTTTTTCCGACGCCCCTCTCGGCTGGATCTTTCGTGGCAGAGGAGAATATTCCGTTCGCCTCTACCATTGGCTCCTCCGTTCCCGGCCCGGGCTAAAGGTGGCCGAGATCTCTACTGTTGTGCGGGAAAGAGGAGGAGGCAGCAGCTCCACCCGGCCCTTTCGGCATGGAATGGCTTATCTCGGCACCTTTTTCGAAAACCCTCCGGGAAGAGAAAAGGAACTTCTCGAAGGGATGCAGCAGGCGTTGCGGAAGTGGGCGCAGAGGGGAGGGGGAGTGGCCGCTTGCGGGCATTCGGCCCTCGGCCTGCGCTCTCGTATCGCACTGATGGCGCAGGAGAAGAGCTTCCTCCGCGCGCCTATCCTGGATCTGGGCTGCGGAAATGGAGCCTTCACTCATCTGCTTCTGGGGAATCAAAAGCAGGGAGTGCATGGTATCGAGAGGAATCCTGTTTTTCTGGCGGAAGCGGCCTCCCTTTATGAACAAACCTTCGAGGGGGATTTGCGGCGGGGGATTCCCGAATCGGCAAAAGGGCCCTACCGCACCTTTTTGTGCTTTGAGCTGCTGCAGTATCTGGGCTGGCAGGACATTGTGGCTCTCTTCCGGGAGGCGAAAAAAAGGGCCGGGCCCGGCGCCTCCTTTCTCTGTATCTTTCCGCATCGATCGTCGGTTTGGCACAGGGCACGCTATCTCCTCGGCCTGGGTCCGGAAGACTACCTGGCCGCCCACGATGCAGCTCTGGTGATCGCGGCCGCCGAGGAGGCGGGCTGGAAAACCGAGGCGGGCTGGAGCTGCGGCTATGGAAGCGTGGAAACGAGGGCGGTGCGAAGCCTCCCCGAAGCCGGGCTGGCCCAGACGCATTTTCTGCTTCGATTTGAGCTGCCGCATGAGGCTTGACGCCCTGCTTTTGCCCCTCTACAAATAGGGCCCATGAGCAAAAAGAAAATCGCCGTTGTAGGTTACGGATTCATTTCAGGCAAAGGCCATGTGCCCGCATTCCTCAAGAGAAGCGATGTTGAGGTGGTGGCCGTGGCCGACATCTGCCCCGCTCGCCTGGAGCTGGCCGGAAAAGATCTGCCGGCTGCCCGGCTCTATTCCACCTACCAGGAGCTCCTCGAAAAAGAAAAGGAGCTTGATCTGGTGGACATCGCCACCCCTCCTTACGTACATGCCGAGATCGCTATCGCCGCTCTCCGGAAGGGCTTCCACGTGCTTTGCGAGAAGCCGCTGGCTCCCACCACGGCGCAGGCCCGCGAGATGCTGCAGGCAGCGGAGGCTGCCCAGCGCGTTCTCTTTCCTTGCCATAACTACAAGCATGCTCCGGTAGTGAAGGTGATCGACGACGCTATCCGCAGCGGGCGTATCGGGGAGGTTACGAGCGTAACCCTGCAAACTTTCCGGAACACCCACGCCAAGGGCGTGAAAGAGTGGAATACCGACTGGCGCCGTGATTTCAAGCTTTCGGGCGGCGGAATCGCCATGGACCACGGCTCTCATTCGTTTTACCTCACCTTCTCCTGGC
>CAZTCD010000189.1:0-2750 GCA_964612065.1 uncultured Bdellovibrionales bacterium
GACGACATGGACAAGCTTGCGGAGGTCACTAAGGAGATTTCTGGCGTGATCAGTCAGGTTCCTGGCGCGGGAGATGTTGAAGTGGAGCTCAAGGGAACTTCGCCGATTCTTAAAGTAATACCTAAGGAAGGCATTCTCCATAAGCTGGGTGTTTCAGCTCGCGAGGTCCTAGAAACGGTTGGGATTGCCCTGGGTGGAGAAGAAGTAGGGTATCTTTATGACGGTATCAAGCGTTTTCCGATCGTGATTCGACTCAATGAGAAGGATCGTTCGGATCTAGATGCGATCAAGTCCCTTCCTGTTGGAATTGCTGCCGCTGCGACGATCCCTCTTGCCGATGCGGCCACAGTAAAGTTCGATCAAGCCTATAGTTCAATCTCCCGAGAGCAAAGCAAGCGTCGCGCGGCGGTTATGATTAATCCACGAGGCAGAGATACAGAGAGCTTTGTCACGGAGGCTAAAAAGAAGGTAGCGGACGCTGTGAAGCTCCCGCCTGGTTACTACGTTGAGTGGGGTGGAAATTTCAAAAATCTTCAGGAGGCGCGCTCTAGGCTTCTTGTTTTGACACCGCTCGCACTGATGTTGGTCTTGATGATGATCTATGCCGCATTTAAGAGCCTTTATCAGACTGCATTGATCTTTTCAGGAGTTCCACTCGCTTTGGTCGGAGGGGTAATGGGACTGATGTTCAATCGTCTTCCTTTTAGTATTTCGGCTGGCGTTGGTTTTATCGCGCTCTCCGGAATAGCGGTGTTGAATGGCGTCGTCCTTCTGAATTACTTTAATGACCTTCAACGTCTTGGGATGCGAGGCGAGGCACTGGTAAAGGAAGGGGCATTGATTCGATTGAGGCCCGTTTTGATGACTGCATTGGTGGATATTTTTGGATTTCTTCCCATGATGCTTTCAACTGGTGTGGGAGCGGAAGTGCAAAAGCCTCTAGCATCAGTTGTGATTGGTGGGATTATTTCGTCAACGTTATTGACCTTAATCGTGTTGCCGAGTCTGTACTTGATCTTTGAGAGAAAAATGACTGCTTCTGACTTAACAATGGAATGAAGTTGATCAGACGAGAGGAGAAAAAATGAGGAACTCAAAAGCAAACAAGCCAATTATGGCTCTTTTAGGTGGATTTGTGCTTTCCCTAAATGTCGCAGGCTGTGCGCATTCAGGCCATGCCCGTGGCTCAATTGCAATTAAACATAATGAGCATGAGGCAGATGTCTGTCTGGGGAACCAAGAAGTAAAACCGGGCGATCGAGTAACCTTGTTCCGCAATGATTGTAAACCGAATAAAGGTGGCCGAGGAGAGAATGGGACTTTTCGCTGCACTAAAGTTAAGCTTGGCGAGGGCGAGGTGCTTCATGTTCTGGATGAGCACTATTCCACAATCCGGATCAATGAAGGAGTCTCGTTCTCCGAGGGTGTTATCGTCGAAAAACAGTGACACTCAGGTGAGTGGAATGGAGTTGTACTTTATTTAAGGCGTGATAATAGGGGCCTGTTTCCGATTCTGATCAGATTTGTGATCAAAGTCGTGGCATCAACGATCTCATATGCTTAAGAAGTGCGGCATTGCATGCCAAAAGACAACTCCCTTGAATGCAAAAGAGGAAGAGTTTTTATGATGTCGTTTTCGTTGTTACGCAATTGTGCAAGTACGGTTCTGGTTGGTTTGTTTGTAGTCGGGTGTGGCCAGGGTAATGAGAGACTTGCTGAGAAGTCTAGAATTGAAGGCAAGGTGCAGGCTGAAGCAGGTGTTAGCGCTGAAAATGCTAATCTTGCAGCCAAGGCTCAAGCTATGGAGGCAGATCTGGCTACCCGTCAGCTTTTCTACCAGGCCGTAAAAGGCACTTATGAGGGAGATTTTGCGACTGAGCGCGGCGACTTTAAGGTACGCGTCACGCTGGTGCCAAGCCTACCTTCTTCGAGCTATAATCGCACGCGACAACTCGAAGAGATTGCCTCAGATCTAAACAATCTTTCGTTTCATGCGCAAATTCTCCAGTGGAACCCAGCCAATCCGTTAAGCGCTGTAGGCTGCAGAGTAGAGAATATTCGACCGGATATCAACAATGGTGAGATTAACATTGCTTCGTCAAGCTGCGCAAATCTGTATAAGTTGCAAATTGCCGATCCTGATCTTGAGAAGCAAGTTGATGCCGAACGACGGCTTGTCGGCGAAGCTGGATTGCCTACAATGGAATTAGAGGTCGCTCGATCGACTGCCTCAGCTATTATAGATGGCAAAATCAAGGAACTTGCACAGATCCGAGGGGAGATTCACCCGAGTACTAATGCTGCTATTTACACACTTTCCGTTAAACGTATCGCTTTGAGGTAAAGAATATGAAAAGACATTGGTTCATCGCGACCGAGGTTTTGGTAGCGTTTGTTTTCTTAAGCACTAGCGTTTTGGCTGCAGTGGAGTCAAATCCTTCGAGTGGAAGTAATCTGCGTGTCTTGCCCATTGCGATGGAGGAAGTTGTAGCGAAAGTCAGTAGTGAGAATTACAACGTTTATGCCAATGCTCTAAGGGTTTACCAAGCAAAGGAGAATATTCAATTTGCAAGGATGAATCTTTTGCCGAAGCTCAATTTGTGGCGAGTGGCAGGGGTGGCGATGGATTTTGCTATGGGAAATTTTTCCTCAGCCATCGGCCTCATAGGTGATGTGGCTCCATTTTTGGTGCCCGCCAATTGGTTCCGCTTGGATGCATCGGAAATTCTCTATAACGCGGAAAAAGAGGG
>CAZTCD010000190.1:0-2715 GCA_964612065.1 uncultured Bdellovibrionales bacterium
CACGTCGAGAGCCCGCGAAAGCATTCTCGTACGTAGATTTCGCAGTCTTCAATGCAGACCGCAGTTCACGGCTAGATCGATTAGCAGCGACACGGGAAGCACGTTTCAGGGCTGCCGCTAGGCGTCCCGTACAGGAAAAAACTAAGCGATGGCTATCGTCAAAATGGCTGCGCATTACGCGCTGTTTAACACGACTACTTCTTTCTTCTCAAATTCAGCCTGACTTTTTGCAGTCGTTGATGCCTTGCGTCACGCGAGAGTGCGGTCAGCCTAATGAGAGCTTAGAGACTAGGGTATGCTGCCTTATAGATGGAAACTAGATCGCTGGTAAAGACTTGGACTGGAAGGCTGACTAAGGGAACTTTAATCGCGCGTCGGCATCGGTTCCTCGCAGACATTCGCCTCAGTAGTGGTGAGCAAATTGTCGCCCATTGCGCGAGCCCCGGTCGAATGGAGGGTTTGATCCATCCTGGTTCTCAGGTATGGGTGAGCCGGAAGCGAACCGCACAGGGCGGCGACCTAAAGTGGACTTGGGAATTTGCAAAAATTGGCAAAAACCTCGTCTGCACAAATTCCTGGGCTGCCAATGAAGTTGTTTTTGAACTTCTTCAGTCGCGCAGGATCAGTGGGCTTGGCTCTTATACCTCCGTCAAGCGTGAGATACGAATCAGTAGGAACTACCGTGTCGACTTTGCCATCGAGTCGAATTTCGGTGTCCAATATCTCGAAGTGAAAAGTGTTCAACAAGCGACTAGGGACGGCACCGCGTACTTTCCAGATTCAGTCGCCAAACGATCCCAACTTCAACTAGGCCAGTTAGCGAGACGCGCCAATGCTGGACAACGATGTGTCGTAGTATTCGTCGTGCTACGAAGCAAAGTGAAAAAATTTTGGCCAAGCGCTATTCATGATCCCAACTTTTTCAAGGCGCTGATTACTGCGCATAAAAAAGGGGTTCGAGTCTTCTGTTTATCGGCAGAGCCTACGGTAAACGGATTCAAAATTAGGGGCAGGATTCCTTTCCAATTCGAAAAAGATCAGACTGAGATATTCGATTGGTCCAGGGAAATGAAACCTTTCTCAGGCTGGTCCCGCCCCCCGGGCGATGCATGTGCGAGATGGAGAAGAAAGGGGCCGAAGGCTGACCAAGCTGAAAGGTAACTTGCATTTTTCCACCCTCCAGAGAAATTGCTACGCCTGGAATTTTTCGATTTGTTCAGCAAATTGCTGAAAATGTTTTTCGTCCGCTTTCGTCCGTTGTTGTCTGTTGTTGTCCGTTCTTGCGTCTATTTACTCTCTAAATCTCCCGCATTAGCTTCTGCTCGCGCCTTGTCATGAGCGTGACGCAGGGCTGTGCTATGCTCCAACAAAGACCTCGTTCTTTGAAAATTGGCAGACACAGACAGCACGCTTCAATGAAGGCAGTTCTCGAAAAGGAGAATGCATGATTGAAGAAGTGAAATTGAAAAATGGGGTGGCCTATCGAGCCGTGGTTTACGGCGCCGATGGCCACAGAAGAAGAAAAACTTTCAAAAGCAAAACGCTGGCGAAGGAGTGGGAGAGGCGAGCTCTCCGGGAGCGAGACGAAGAAGAAGCCACCGGCCTGGTGGTGAAGGATTCGGCCACTTTCGAGGAGTTCACGGAACGCTGGATGAAGGAAAAGGTAGCCGTAAGGCTCTCCGATTCCACGCAAACCAGCTACCGGCGGATCGTGAAGCTGCACCTCATTCCGCAGTTCCGCAACATGAGGCTGAGGGACATTCGCGTGGATCACGCGAACCGCCTGGTGGCCGATCTAAAGCAGGCCAATCACGCACCAAAGGGCATCAACATCATCCTGGGGGTTCTCCTCACGATCTTGAACGATGCGGTGGAGTGGCAGTGCCTGGCCCGGAATCCTCTCTTTCGCTACAAGTCGGTGAAGGAACCTGAACTTCACTTTGATTACTGGTCAGCGCCCGAGATCCAGCAGTTCCTGAATGCTACGACCTCGGATGAGCTCCAGCCTGTTTACATCGCGGCCTTAAACACCGGGATGAGAAGAGGGGAGCTCTGCGCGCTGAAATGGGATCGAGTCGACCTGGTTCGCAATCAGCTCATCGTGAGCCGCAACCTTACACGGTATGGCCTCTCGGAGACGACCAAGACCGGGAAGAAGCGATACGTTCCCATCAATCCGGTGCTCAAAGCGCTTTTGCAGAAGCTCATGCGCGAGCAACGCGGAGACTTCGTATTTTGCGAGCAGGACGGAAGGGCCCTGGATGCACACCATCTCTACAGGGACTTCCAGATCGCGCAAAAGAAGGCCGGTTTTGAGCGTCTGATACGCTTCCATGATCTAAGGCATACGTTCGCGTCGCACTTCATGCAGAACGGCGGCAACATTTATGACCTGCAAAAGATCCTGGGGCACTCGTCGCTCGAGATGACTCAGCGGTACGCGCACATGAGCCCCGATCACCTGGCGAAGGCCATCGAGATCGTCTCGTTCTCTCCTTCGGAAGGCGGCAACGTCACACCGATTGAGAGCGCGAGGAAAGTAGGGAGCAAATAGGAGTTATGGAGCTGTAGGTCTTTGGGTGGCGAAAAAAATTAACCCTTTTTTAACCCCTGAAGATTCCAAAAACGACAAAACCCCTTGTTTTCACAAGAGGTTTTGAAAAAATGGTGCCCAGGACTGGACTCGAACCAGCATGCTTGCGCGTCACCCCCTCA
>CAZTCD010000191.1:0-2669 GCA_964612065.1 uncultured Bdellovibrionales bacterium
CCCGCTACCTCGATACGGCCCTCAGGCTCAGCCAGAATATGCCTACCAGCCTCGGCGGGATCAGGCTGTTCCTCGTGAAGCCTTTTCTCCTGCGGGAAGCCTCCCGCCTGCTTCAAGGAGTGGAAACCGTTACCATCATGGATCAGGCAGGAACTCCCGCCTTCCTTTTCGAATCTCCCTCCGACAACAACGGCCGCGCCCGAGCCTCTGCCCTCTTCGTGAGGAGAAACAGCTTTTACAGAGTAGATTACAGCGCCGACCGGGGCTTTGCGCTCCTCGATCCCTTGAACCACTTCCGCCGCTCCTTTCTCACTGAGAAAAGAGCCGACGCTCTGGAGTACATCGCCCGCAACCTGTCCGAGGTCAAACTCGCCGGAGACAGCTCCAAACGCCTGAAAGTGCAGGAAGCCTCCTGGCCCTCCCTTTTGCTCGCCGCTCATGTTTCGGTGGATCCTTCGTCCGTGGACACTTTTTTTCATTTTGCCGGCCTGAACACCCTTCTCCTGAAAGGTTCCGCACAAGACAGCAGCCGCGATCGCCCCGACTTTGAGATTTCCGACACCCTTCGGAACAATGTTCTTTCCGCCAACGCCTACGCCAGGGACATCGCCCCGGAATCCCCGCGCACCCGCGAAATCTCCCGTTTCGCAAGGATCCTCACCCGTTCGCTGGAAGCGGAATAGCCCCACCTCCTCGCCAGCGTGTAAATTTACACGGTTTTCTTCTTTTATATCGATGCCTTGTGCGTTGTTGTGCCGCTTCGTATTGGCCGATAAAATATAGAGAAGGGGGGACAAGATGTCGCCACGAATTTCAAAGGCTTGGAAAGCGCTCATAATATTGGCCGTGTCGGGTGGCATGGTTGCCTGTGACGTGGGCCAAGGCATAAAAACTCTGGGCAAAAAATCCGAAGGCGGGCGCGGCACTCCCACCACCGACTCCGACTCCTTTTCGGTTACCCTCGCCTACCGCGATCCCGCCACCGATGCCACCATTCCAGGGCGGGTGGTGTCCCTGCAGGGCGTGCGCGCTCTCCCTAGCGCAAATCTGGTGAACGAATGCGGCGCTACCGGCACCCAGTGCACCTGTGAATTTTTCGTGGGAAGCAGTGATACCTCGGCCGATCTGGCAGCTTCGGTAGGCATCAGCTCGCAAAACAATTCCTTCAGCTGCGTGATCCCGGCCGCCATCACCAACGCGCAGATCATCGCCTCCAAGGGAAATGCCTCCAGCGAAAAGATCTATGTGCGCCTCAAGCGCATCGATGTGTCCAATAAAACCACCGGCCTTCTGCTGCTTAAGCATAGCCTCACCATTGAAGACGTGCTCGGCACTTCGCTTTCCAAAACCAAAGTCCGCGGCATTTTCCGCTACAACTGCAACCGTACCTTTTTCGAAGGCGAGGGCGTAGCGGCGTCCCAGATCACCTGCGCTCCGGGGCAGCACCTGGGCGTTATCGGAGCCTCCTATAACTTCTACGTTTTTCGCTCCGGCGAAGATTCCAACGAAAGCGGGGGCGATACCGCCTTCCCGGCCGACATCTGTGGCCGCAACAACTTCCTCAAGATCCAGTGCACGGGCAACACTCCGGAACTCCGCTATGCGTTTTACAAGGAAAGCGTGGAACCCTTCGTGGTGGGCATCACGATGACCCGCGCGCCGGAGGGTGAAAACCTCACTGCGAGCTACGGCTTCGCCGCTCTTCCCGACTCCGCCGGCAACTGCCCCACCGGATTGATCAAGGTGAGGCCCTGGGTGGCGCAGCCTGCCTCGATCATCCCTTCGGGAAACAATTGCCCGGCTGATGGCTGCCCCTCGAGCTTCATCAATACTGGAAACGCTTTGAACAATACCGTGGTGGAGAAAGACCAGCCTTCGAACTTCATCGTGACCCGCCAACCGAACCAGACTCCTTGCGATGGCACCACCGGATCCTGCACCGGGGCCAGCTTTGGCGGAACGATTCAGGCCCAATCCGTGGCCTATACGGCTCTTACTCCGGTGGTTTGCGCGATACCTGTGGATCTTCTCACCGGACTATTTTGATTAGCGGAATGATCTGAGGGGCTAAGCCCCCATCATGCGACCAAGGAGGATGGCATGAGGAAAAATGAAGGAAAACTGCTGACGATTCTTTTCGCCCTGCTCGCTCTCAGCCTCACCAGCTGCCTCGACCAGAAGCCCAAGGTGCTCGGAAGCTCCAGCAAATACGACTTCAGCTCTTTCGATACCGATGCCAGCGAGCTGTTCCGATTCAACTTCGTGCTCAGAAAAGGCACCACTTTCTATGCCCAAGGCGCCAGCAACTCCAAAGCCGGCCTCATCAGCACCTGCAATTTCGCGGGCACTGGTTGCGAATGTGATTTCCTCAATTCCAGCGGCGCTTCTCTCTACGTAGCCAGTGGATCGAATATCTCTTACGACGACCGGGGCAACTACTACCGCTGCGTGTACAACGGCTCCACCTCGGTAACCTCCGTGGCCTCCGTAAAGATTCGCAATATTTCGGGCAGCGTTACCACCGACGCGATTTCCGTGGACACCGATGGCACCGACAGCACGCCGGTTACCCTTACTCTTGCCAAACTGATCGGCAGCGAGCTGGAGCTGAACCGGGTGGGATCCATTTACCGCTACGCCTGTGAGTTCACGTTTCTTCTGTTAGCCGG
>CAZTCD010000192.1:0-2556 GCA_964612065.1 uncultured Bdellovibrionales bacterium
GGTCCTCGGCGTCCATAGGCTCCGGCTCACATTCTTTCGAAACCTTGGCCATTTCATCTAAAAGCCATACATCGCGCTTCTCAAAATGAGTCACTTTGTGGCCCGTATGCTTAACCACAAACACCTTTCTGATCAGGTCTGTTTTGGTCAGAGCGTCGTCTACATTCGTTTTCAGCGGAATCTTCTTTCCGGCGCGCACTCCCTCATCTGCCGTGATCAGAAATTTGCTTGAGCAGTCCTGAATGCGTGCGGCCAGGGCTTCCGAGCTGAATCCACCGAAAACAACGGAGTGAGGGGCCCCGATACGGGAACAGGCGAGCATCGCGAAGGCCGCTTCCGGGATCATGGGCATGTAAATCGTTACGAAATCACCCTTTTTTACGCCGTGGCCTTTCAGTACGTTTGCCATGCGGCAAACCTGCTCGTGCAGCTCTCGGTAGGTGATCTTGCGGGAGGGAGTGCCCGGATCATCCGCTTCCCAAAGAATGGCTGTTTGATCCGCTCTCTTTTTCAGGTGGCGGTCGATGCAGTTCTGGCTCACGTTGAGCTGCCCGCCTTCAAACCACCGGATGTGAACCGGGTCTTGATAACTGCAGTCTTTCACCTTCCGCCACTTTCGCAGCCAGTCAATTCTCTCTGCCTCCCTGGCCCAGAAAACCTCGGGATCCTTTAAGGACTCCTCGTACCGGGAACGGTACTGGTCGAGATTGATAAGAGCGTTTCGGTAATTCTCGGGAACAGGAATTTTGTCGGTCATCCCTGTATCCAAACAGGAGCGATAGCGCAGGTCAATGTCTTATGCGTTAAGGAAATCTGATGATAAATTCCCGCTATGCCCCTTCTTCTCTTGGCCCTTTTCATTTCCTTATTTCAGCCGGCTCAGGCCGCCAAAGAAGTACGCGGGCGCGTGTTCTATGACCCCCTGAGCAGCACGGAACCATCCTTCTTCTTCAAAAGCGTCGAGACATCTGAAGGAACCAATAAACAGGTCATATCGATCTACTCCGACAAAGACGGAAAAGAGCTGGTCAGAGAGGAAAACTACTTCAAAGACGGGGAGCTGGAACGGTCGGTTTACGACCAGAAGCAAGTGAACGAGAAGGGCGAGGTTGCATTTCGCGAGGGAAAAGCTCACTTCACCTTCACCGACCACGAGGGCACGGAGTCGGACACGGAAGATCGCGAGCCCAATATGATTCTTGGGTCCATGATCGGCCCCCACTTGTACAAGCATTGGAATGAATTGATGAAGGGCGATTCAGTAAAAGTTCGCTATATGGCTATCGAGCGAGTGGAAACAATTGGCTTCAAATTCTTCAAAGACGGAGAGCGCCTGGTGGGCAACACACCAGGGATTGATATCACGATGAAGCCTTCCAGCTTTATTATCGCTGCCCTGGTGAAACCGGTGCGGATCACGGTGAAGCGCGATGAGCCAAGGTATATTCTTGAAGTGGAAGGCAGAACCCCCATCCGCTGGCCGAAAGAACAGCCCCCCAAGAACCGGAAAGACTGGAAGGCCATTGACGCCCGGATAGAATTCGATCCTCCCAAAACCATAGCTGATCCGGAAAAAGCGCCGGAAGCCTCTCCCAAGCCTGCCGTTACCCACACGGGAAAATTAGACTGATTTCATTTAAAATCTCCGGATAGGCCCTTAGACCGGAGGCACCGTTGCGCAACCTGTTCTCCCTGAAATGGAATGCCGTATATCTGCTTTTTTTCCTGAGCGGCATGAGCGCTCTGATCTACGAAATAGCCTGGCTGAACCGCATACAGCTCATCATGGGCTATACGATCTATGCGCTCTCCACTGTTCTGGGAGCCTACCTCTCCGGCCTGGCTCTTGGCGCTTTAATGGCTCACCGATTCACGAGAAACGCCAAGCAATGCCTGGCTCTTTATCTGCTTTTTGAACTCAGCATCGGATTCTACGGCCTTCTATTTACCACGATTCTTTCCGTCGTAAGCAAGATGTACTCTCCGCTCGTAACTGATCAGAACATTCCCCTTCCTCTCTTAAGCCTGATCCAGTTCTTTTTCTGCGGCTTGGTGATTTTTATTCCCACTTTTCTCATGGGCGCCACCCTTCCCCTTCTGGCCAAGCATCTATTTGAAACCAGAGAGCATGCTGCCCAGAAAATCGGAACCCTCTACGGCATCAACACATTCGGTGCCATGGCAGGATGCATTGCCGCCGGATACTTCCTCCTCCCCCACCTCGGTTACAACCGAACGATGTATATTGCAGGCGGAATCAATGTGTTTCTTTTTATGGTGGCACTGCTTCGCTTTCCTCTCGGTAAGTTCGAATGGAAGGAGCTCTTCCCAAAGGCTGAGCGCCCAATGCCGCCCCTTTTTCTCCATGCCCGGAAGGGAATACTCAATCCTCTGGTGTGGCTCATGTTCATGTCCGGCGCTCTCTCCGTGCTTGCTCAGCTTTTATGGAACCGGCTCGCCGCTCTCACGTTTGGCCCTTCGGTTTTCATATTCTCCCTGATTACCACCACAGTGCTTTTCGGCATCTTCCTGGGAAGCTTCCTATCCTCCCGATTC
>CAZTCD010000193.1:0-2494 GCA_964612065.1 uncultured Bdellovibrionales bacterium
GTTGTGCGGCAAAATCTGCCGCACCATCACCCGATGGAATGAACGGCGGCTCTCGTTCGATAAAAAACGACATTGCGCCTTCAAAATTTGGATCAGCAACGGCGATCTGCACACCAAAAATATCGAAGTCGCCGAGTTTCATGCGATCCCCTGCTTTAGAAACAGGGATGACTTCGATCTTGGCTGTTTGTCCTGATACAGCGGAGATAACTCTCGATAAGTTCTCGCGCATTCCCGCAAGAACTGTTGTGTCGAGCAGTAAAACAGTGATCGGGCCTTTGCCGCGCCACTTATCAACAGCAGGAACCTTAGGCTGCTGACTGGAATAAAGCTCATAGCCTCGCGGAAAAAATTGTTCGGCATTGGTAAATCCAGCTAGTCCACCTAATAGCGAGGAGCTATCCACCTTCTTTGAAAGTAGCTTGATGAAATTTGCGCCATCATTTTTTAGAAATCGCTTCGATGGATATAGGCTATAAACCTTGTCGAGACTACGCTGCCAAGTCTTAAAGCCCTTGCTCTTTAGTTGATCGAGGGTTTCTTTCGACATGAGTGAGCTGCCAGAGGTTAGATTTGGCCAGTCGTCTTTGTCGAAGGTGTTCATCAAATCAACGCCGTCTTTTGGGCGTTTGATTTCAACAAGTGCGGGCATCGCGCTTGTGTAGGCATACCAATTTTTATTTGCTTCTAGCGTCAGCGAGTCGCCGCGATTTTCTTTCACAAAAAACGGCCCAACTGTTTTTGAGAGATTAAGACCGTCGCTCTTCAGAGCTAGAAGCCCATACATGGGTTCAGTCAACTTGAGCAAAAGCCCGCTTTCGGTAGCTGCACCCTTGGTTACAAAAACAAGTGTGCGCTCATCTGGGGCCTCGATATTCGTGACGGCTTCAAACAAGGCTTTGAGATCGTTTCCATAGAGACGTTTTGCCCGCTCTAATGCAATCTTATATTCCACAGCTTTGACTTGCGAGCCATCTGACCAACGTAGATTTTTACGAAGCGTGAATGACACGCGATCAGGCGGAAGAATCGTCCATGTCTCGGCCAAGCCCGAAACAACCTGACGCTCGTTATTGAACACGACGAGCGGAGTAGAAAGGGCAATAGAGAGTTCGAGATCAGCCATCGACAGGATGTGGGCTGGATCGACCTCTTTGGCAAAATTCATGTAGGTTCTTACGCCTTTCGTTTGCACTGATTCCTCCGAGGCGGCAAATGCCAGATGGCTACTTGCCCATCCCAATAGAGCTAGGGGCACCAGCAGCAACGATGTTCTCCATTTTTTCATCCAAGACATAGACCGTTCCTTTTTCATCGACCGCGATCACTTTCACGATCTTGGCAAATTGGGGATTTTCATTCAGAAATTTCAAGACTTGTTTGTGAGCCACAACCCGCTGTTCGAGCGGAAGCTCTTCGATCAAGTGCAAGCCTTGCGGTAGCTCCCCAGCAAACGCAAAAAGACCTGTTACACTTGCAAGCGTGAATAAGACTCCTTTGATTGCTCTGTTACGCATATATCCCTCCTTTAACCCACAAAATGCGGGTGTTGGTTTCGTTTAGACACATCGTCGGTTCGGCCCCAGAAAATTTCTCGATACTTGGGGCTTTTCACTCTTGCCACGATTCGGTCGCCGACTTGAAAAGTCTGTGCGTTGAACGCAGCAAGATTCAATTCATTAAATAATGTCTGGTGCTTCTGCCAATTACGGCACACTTCAATCTCTGTCGCAGTCAGAATCTTCACTACTTCTGGCATCGTCTCTTTGTAGGCATACGCCAACGAATGAGCCGCAGGGCTTGCACTCACACCTTGGTTGCCAGAATGGAGAGCGGCAACCTCGGCGATAGAATCAAACTGGATTGCGGAGTGGGCGGTACGGAAACATTCGTTTGCGGCGGAGATGATTGCATCCTGTAGTTCAAACGCTGAAGCATGGCCCGCGACGAAATTTCCGCTGTCATTAAAGAGGAGCGCAGATACACACGCGCCGTTGTCGGTACTACTGAGAAGAATACGAAGATCAGAAAATTCGAGGCTGGTGTGCCGATCCCTCTTCCATATAAGGAGGGACTTCGGCCAAAGTGATTCAGGCACCACATAAAAAGGGCCGCCATTTTCCCAAGTTGTGAGCGCAACGTCGCGTTCGATCAGCTCAAACACCGCCGCACGAACTGCAAGCTCGGCGGTACGATGAGCCGCCCAACCACTACTTGTCTCTGATTTATTAGTGTCAGTACAAAATTTGAATAGAGCCAGCCGCTCGAACGCTTCGGAAATCGCCTTTGCACGGGCAAGATCATGCGGGCCTTCGCCGTAGCCAGTAGCTGTGAATCCGTCCGCTTCCGCCGTTATGGAAAGGGCCACAAATCCAGGGAGTGCGTAACCCTCTGGCCGTTTGATTTCGTTTTCGCTGGTGATTTTTGGACCGAATAATAGCGGCGAGGTTTCAAAACCCCTTCGTAGTCTTTGGTTGTCTTGAGCTAGATCGCT
>CAZTCD010000194.1:0-2494 GCA_964612065.1 uncultured Bdellovibrionales bacterium
TGTTCGCTTCGGGTTCTATTATCGTACCGGTGATTCCAAGTGGGCTTAGGGCGCATCTCTATATCTACGCCGACTACCATAACCAGTTTCTGAAAAGCTGAGCCGTCCCACAGTCTCCTAGAGAGCTCACCCGGCAGCTCCATCAACAGCCAAAGGGGCCAGTTTACTAAAAATACTCGTGGGTAAACTTGGGCTTTTCAGAGCCCTGGTCGAAAACCACTATCGCCTCGTTCGCCCGGCTATAGGCGATGCCTTCGGGATGGAAATCCGGATAATCGGCGATTTTCGATAAATTTCCGTTTTCATAAACCCACAGGTTTCCACCGCTCTCTTTGGAAGTGGTTGCCAGAAGCAACTTGCCGGCGGCCAGTGTGATATCCGAAATTTTCGCGTCTCTCACTCCCTGGTCCGCGAAATTCAGTTCCGCGGCCACGCGGATCGCCGATGCCTCCAGGCGGGATCCGAGAAACAAGTCGTCCACGGCTCCGAGATCCAAAAGCATTCCAACGCCCGGCCTGGGCTGGGGTTCTTTCAGGCCCACGAACAGGCGCCCGTCCCGAACATAGCTGGCTTCAATCTCCAGTAGCCGGCTGAGTTTTGGCCGTATCGAACGAAGAGCAGGCACGCTCGGAAGGGCCCGAAGGAGCAGGCGCCGCAAGTCAATGGATTGAGTTTCGGTCAAGCGATGGCCTTCGAGTCGTCCTCGAACGAACAGGTTCCGATCATCCTTCTCATTTCCCTTTTTGTTCCGGCTCAAGGAGCTCATGGCATAGATCCAGCCTTCATCGGAGCTCAGGGACTCGATGTCTGTTATCCTTTCCAGGTCCTCGATCACCACCGGGGATTCGTCCACGCTCCCGTCTCTGTCCATAATAAATAAAAGTGGTTTATTGTCTTCGGTGGTATCATCGGAGGAGATAAGATAGTCGCGGCCATTGTTCAGGGAGATTGCCGCCGAAGGCTCGAAGCCCTTGAGGATTTTTCTTAGCTTTTGGGGGATGTCCATATCTCTCGGCTCATTGTATCGGGCGAGGGTGGCTTGTGCGAACACCGTGATGATGAGGGCGGCAAGGGTAACGGGCCATGCGAAATTTTGAAGTTTTGCAAATCCTTTTTGCATCGAATACTCCATTCAATCTTGGTTTTCCTTAGAATGAGGCAAGAGCAAGCCGGTGAAGGTTATGATTTCTTCAAGCTTGAAGCCGGTTTAGAATGGAAACTGATTGAAACCGGAGAGAAAAGATATGTGGAGAAGTTTTCGAACTCTCCGGCCCCACCTATTGGCCTACGAGCCTCTCATCGGCGCCCTCTTGCTGTTTTTGTTCCTGGATTGGGAGGTTCACCGTTTTTCAGCCCTGAGAAATGCCCTGGACTTCCGCCCCGAAGTGGTGGGGAGCGACATCAACGATTATTTCACGGCAAATGTAATGCATTTCGCCCGTATGCTGCAGGCGATTCCTTTCTCGAAAAGCCTTTACCTCATCAATCCATGGTCGGAACTTTACTTTGAAGCCGGCCAGCCAAAGATCCAGGCGCTCAGCTCTCACCCAGGGCTTGTTTCCGGCTTCAGTTCCCTGCTGGCGGAGATCTTCGGATTCAAAGTGATTGTTTTCCGCCGAATCGGGATTTTTTTGTTCTGTTTCAGGTTCTTCGCTTTTTGGACGGTAGCCAGAATGGCTGGTGGAGCCACCATTGGCCGCCTCGCTGCTCTTTTGCATCTTCTTGCGCCTGCCACCCATCTCCTGTTTCATCCAATCTTGCTCGAACCTGCTGCGATCACATTTGTGCTGCTTTCGTTCTGGGCATTGGAGAAAAAGCCTGCCTTGGCCATTCCGTTCTACTCCGTGGCGCTTCTCACGGATTGGACCGCCTTGTTCAGCGCTCCGGTATTGGCATTTTTCCTCTATAGGAAAAAGAAGCGGGTTCTATCGGCGCTTTCTTTGCTGATTTCTGTTTTCCTTCCCGCGCTCTACTACCACTACTTCCATTGGCTGGGAGGGTCGGAGCCAAGAAATCAGGTTTCCCTTCCACTGGGGCCGGTTTTGGAAAACCTGGTGGGACGCCTGTTGGACTATGCATACCCTTTGCTTTCCGGCGAGATTTTGGGCTTGGAGTATAGAAAAGCGTTGTTTGGCAGGTTCTACCTGAATCTGCCCATTCTCTACTTGCTGCCGGCAATATACGGGATCTGGAAAACACGTAAATTGGCGAGCTGGCATTTCGCTCTGCTTGGCCTGGGAGTGGGTATACTTCTTTTTTTCTCGGGCGGAATCATAGTGCACGACTATATGGCTTTGCCTTTTTCGCTCTTTGGAGCTTACTTCGGAGCCGTCGGATGGCTGGAGTTTTATAAATGGGCACGGAGGTCGAGGCTGATTCAGCCGCTATTCGTGATCGCGATTGTTCTGGGATCTTATGAAGCATACGCGCAAAAGCGGTTTCCCTTTTTCAGCAAGGAGACTGCCGGTGAGGTGGGCTTGTTTGCCGAAGAGAG
>CAZTCD010000195.1:0-2464 GCA_964612065.1 uncultured Bdellovibrionales bacterium
GTTCAATTAGTGAAAACCCACGCTGTCTGTGCGTCGCTCTTTTTTGGGGGGGGCAATTTCTAGGCCAAGAGTGACTCATCTTACTCCTATATCGAAGGGTTCTATCAATTTCTTTACCGGTTGATGTGTAGGAGCGACCGATTCCTGCTGCTTCGAAGCCCGGCACTGCAGTCGAAGGTATTGAGAATTTGCATTCGGGTGATCCACTCCCTGAGCCAAAAGGAAAGTGCAGTACGGAGCCGTTAACCTACTACAGAGGCTTGGCGGCTCCGCTCAATGGCAACCTGCATTTTCACATTCTGGTGCTTGAGGGGTGCACGTGGAGGAGGAGAATGAAGCGAAATTTGTCTACTACATGCCGCACCTTGAAGATGCGGATATCCAAGTTCTAATGCAGACCATCGCCAGGCGAGTAATACGGGCGCTGAAGAAACTGGGGCATTTCCGGGACGAGAGCGAAGCCTTCGCCGAGGAAGGAGAGGGCATCCGTCCAGATACACTGAATAATACCCGGTTAAAGGGAAGCACGTTCGGCTGCGGATGCCCAACTGCGAACTCTTCCGGCACTTCAATCCAATGAGCCCTGCGCGAACGGGCAAGCTCTTTTTGCCTACGCTGACTTCGCGATATCGCGTGGCCAACGGAAATCGACCGAGTGGCCAGACGTGAACGCGGGCTTACCTGCTCGCTTCTTCCCCAAAAACGCAGAGAGCCCGGCGCTTTGGTTCCGAGCTCTCGCTAAGGAATGAAGTAGAACTAATCACCGGGCGGCTGGACAAATTGTATCACTAGGAACGCCGCGAGCAGCGCCGGAACCGACCCGAGTAAGTTCGCCATAATCATAAACGTCGTAAACGCGATAATAAGATCAGGAACTAACTGCGACACACTTTGGCCGAAATAAAGTGCACTAGGTTTGATGAGGGAATCGCCCAGAAGAAGGAATATTCCAATGTGGACGGTCATTCCTGCCGCTATGGCAGATGCTTGTAGAAAGTTCAAAATAAAGGAGTCTTTTCTCCTTATTTTTAAGATAAATACAAGAGTCGCGGCAACCACCGCCGGAACAGTGAAGCATGCCCATGACTCTAGTTTCACGAAAAGAAGAAGGGCAGATCCTATGAGAAAGGTAAATCCGAATCCAAAGTATGAAAGCAGTAGAACCCTGCCTAGCTTTTTGGCCATATAGAATTTTAATTCATAGACCTTGATTGGTCGACGAGAACCAAGGCCCGAAAATACCCAATCCTTCAGGTCTTCCAGGCCTCCAATGGAGACCTGGCCCCTGGCCCCTAATGGCTAGAAAAGCCTAAAGCGCGCCGAATTTAGGCCAATGCATTCTAACCCGGCCAGATTGCGCCATGGCTATCCAGAGGCCAATGCTAAGGCCGGGGCAGCCCAGGCCACAAAGATTCCCTTCGGGCCGCGCGGGCTCCGCGCTTTTGCCCGCATCGATGGAAGCATCTGGTGGTAGGGGTTAGGAAGGCCCGCGGGGCCTTCTGTGCACCGATGGATGTATTCACTTGCACATGCCTTGGGAGCAAGGTAATTACTTTCAAACACTTGGAGGTTCCCCCATGAAATTACTCAGCATTTTCTCGTTAGCGTTTCTCTTTTCCATCTCAGCGTCGGCAGCAGGCAATGTAAGTGCCGGGCAGATTCATTGCCAGATGTCGAACTGGATCGTAGAGAAGAAGGGCGATGACACGACGATCACGATCGTTCGCGCCGGAGGCTTCACCGAACCCTTTTCAGTTTCCGAACTCGGCAGCGAACAAAATTTCGAGATTAAGAACACCTCTCTTCCCCTGACCGCAACTGTGACGGTGGGTTACGGCATCACCGCCGACGATGTTAGCGTAGGAGTGAAGATCGTCGATGCCCGTGATGGAAAGAGCGTCGGGACCTTTGGTCACCTTGTTCCGGCAAATCCTGTGCTTAGCAGCAACCTGGTCGATTTTGGATTGAATGAAAAGCTGCCAGATGGACGCACTCTCTCCGCCGTGCGGATAATTTGCATGTTGTCGAAATAAGGGGTTCCTCGAAGGTGGTGCTGGGCACCAATTTGAAGCCCGAACAATGATTCTACGTTCTGACGCCGTTCGCGGACGACAAATTTCGCTCCCGCCGATTAGCGCAGTTTGGCCATCCCCTCCATGTCCGCACTTCTCACGGATGGGGACATCAGTCTCGGAAATGAAACTCGCGACGGGGACAGAATAAACACCCGGTCAATATAGGGGCACTTTATTCAGGCGCTGGCTTTTGCTTCCTGCACATTCATCAAGGCAACGCCTATCATTCGATCCATGTCGAGGGCAAAAGAGCGTCCAATTCTTTCGCTCAGTCCAAGCCTCTTGAACGCCGCTGGTAAATCTGATTTCAGTTTCCCAACGAACTTCGCAAATCCTGGCGGCCCTGGTGCCGCCACCAAGAGCCCACTTAACGCGCTTTCACGGCGTTC
>CAZTCD010000196.1:0-2384 GCA_964612065.1 uncultured Bdellovibrionales bacterium
TGTTCGCTTCGGGTTCTATTATCGTACCGGTGATTCCAAGTGGGCTTAGGGCGCACCTCTATATCTACGCCGACTACCATAACCAGTTTATGAATCACCCCCAAAGCACGTAAAGGTCCACGGCCACTTCTCCCGGTCCGGAGGCCGCGGGCTCCATCCTGCTTCCGGTGCGCTGAAAGCCCAGCTTCTCCAGCACCCGCGCGGAAGCAACGTTCTCCCGCCTCACCGTGCCGAGCACAGCACTGTAGCCCAAATCATAAAGCGCGAAGTCCACCAGCCTTCTGGCCGCTTCCGTAGCATAACCCTTTCCCCATTGATCCCTTCGAATCATGAATCCAAGCTCGGGATCCGGCTCCTTCGCCTTGAGCAGCATGAACCAGCCCACGAATTCCGCCTCTTTGGTTTCCACTGCCCATACCCCCAAAGGGCTGCGCTCCTGTTCCCTGGCGATCAGATCGAGGAGCCGCTCCCGAATCCGCAAGGAAGCAAGAGGCACGGCCATCGGCGTATACCTCACCACTTCAGGATCGGCTTCCAGCGATTCAAGATGCTGCAGATCGGATTCCCGGAACCTGCGAAACCGGAGACGGGGCGTTTCAAGGAAGCTCATCCTTCCATGATAATATGCCGGAGGGAAAAAGAAGAAGGGCAGCCCTCGCGGAGCCGCCCTTTTCAGCCGAGATTCCCGGTTTCAGGCCTTACTTCAAAAGCGCCGCCGGAACTTCCTTGGGAAAGCCGGCGAGATCCATTGCGTTCACGAGGCCCACGCCTTTCGCCCTGGCCGCCGTGGCAGAGCGAGGCAGCAGTGTTTGGGTGAACACCCAATAGATATAGGCGGCAAAGATCAGCTGGGAAAGAAAGAAAGCCACCGCCATCACCATATAGAAGGAGGCAGCACGGCGAACTTCTTCAGGCTCCGGCATGCTCAAAAGCTCGAACTTCGAGGCGATCGAAACGTTATAAACCCCCATCTTGGAAAGGAGGTCGTTGGCTTCCTGGAAGTTTTTGAACTCTCGATCAGTGGTTTTCTTGAGCTCTTCATGCATCCGCATCGCCTCGGCCGTGCCGTTGGTGGCGCTGGAAAACTTGCGGATGGAATCCTGGATGGAAGCGGCCTGCTTGCGAAGCAGAGTGGTTTCTTCCACGAGCTGCTGCACCTGCGATCGCTGCCCGAGATTGCGGCTCGAGGCGAGATTGGCGCTCTTGGCTCCACCGAGGTACTGGATGGCACGCTCGTTATCGGAGATCTTCAGCTCCACCTCGTTCTTGCGCACCACGAGCTCCGAAATATAGGTGCTCACGTTAGCGCCGTTGGCGAGACTCAGCACGTTCTCAGGACGGCTCTGGAAGGCGATCAGCTCTTTGTTGGAGGCTTCAAAACGCTCCTTGAAGTGGTCCCGCTGCCGCTCGATGGCCAGGCGAACCTTCTCCATCTCGCGTTCCGCGTCTTGTTTCAGGGCTTCGATGGCAAACTTGGAGTATTCCACGTTGAGGAAGTAGGAAAACTCGCGATTCCCGGTAGAGGCCGAGATCGAGATTTCCGTGGGCGAGGCGGTTTTGAGCCGGATCACCTGGCGAAGCTTGGAGGCAGTCTGCCGGAGGTTATACGTGTCCTTCTTGAGGTCCACTCCGAGAAAGCTCTCGAGGGAGGCATAGCCACGTACCAGCTCTTTCGGAGCATCAGCCGCGGCCGATTGGGAAGCCAGTTGCTTCAGGAAAGCGGAAAAGGTGTCCTGCCGCTGAAGATAATCAATCGCCTGCTGCGAGGGGCTCTGCGCCTTGCGAGCCGATTGCGTTTTCGAGAGCGCGAAAAAGTTGTTCGTGAACGCCTGAAGCTGGGAGGTCTGGGCGTCGTTGATCAGCAAGGTGGTCTTCAAGGTATAAGGAACGAAGAAAACGTAGGTGAACAGACCAAGAATGAACAGCAGGCCGGTGATTCTGGCACCCAAGCGCCAATGAGAAAATGCGATCTGCAGGAGCGGGCGCAGGCCGGCTTCCTGGATATTGTGGTAACTGGCGGGGGCCATGGTTCTACCTCGAAAACGAAATGTAGGGTCGGGCGGGTTTATAGCAAACAATGCCCGAACATTCAATTCAGGAACCCCGGATTCCAACGCAAAACTTCACGATTTTAAAGGAGAAAATCAGCTCTTAACCAAATCTTTTTGTGGCAGATTTGCCCATTTGAGGCCCAAATACCCAAAAGCCAGCCAGTAGAGGCGGTCGGCTAGCCCCCCTAGGCTTAGGTGCATATGGTAAATCGCCAGGATCGGCAGGTGGCTGAGCAGGTAGATCCCGATCATATGAATGCCCGGCAGCTGGCTCTTTGTTACGGCCTGAATGCATACAGCGATCGCCATTAAAAAACCGAACGCCACCCACGC
>CAZTCD010000197.1:0-2319 GCA_964612065.1 uncultured Bdellovibrionales bacterium
ATCCATTCTTTTGGCGATTCTCTTTCCCCTATTTTCGCATGGCGCAACAACTAGTCCGAGCTCGGAACTTGGTTGGAGCGCTTTGCCGCACGGCCGCCCTTTCGGAATCCTTCTCTCGGATCCGCGCGATCTGAAGCTGGGGCTGCGGGGAAATAATAAAAGCGAAATCGAGGCCGACGTAGGTGGATACCGCTCTCTCGCCGGATGGAGAGGCGAAAACGGCACGGAGTTCCATACAGGAATCGAGGGCGGAGCCTACTTTCAGATGCGCAAAGCGGGATCGAACTTCCCGCTCCATTCTTCGGACGGGCTGATCGGTATTTATGCCGAAGCTGCCCGCGAGGCCTGGGCCCTTCAGTTCCGTTACACCCATATCTCCGCGCATCTGAGCGATGGGCTCACGAGCGTGCGGGATAGAATTCTGTATACGCGGGAATATATCGCCCTGCGCTTGGCCCGCCAGATCGATTGGGTGCGGGTTTATGCGGGCTACCAGGTTCTGGTGCATACGAAGCCCGAGCTGCCTCGCCATATGCTGCAGTTGGGCGGTTACGCCATCTTGCCAATGCATTGGGGCATCGTTCACCCCTATCTGGGCGCGGATCTGAGAGTGCGGGGCGCCGAAGAAGGAACTACCTATCAGCTGGGAGCGGGTGTGGCACTGGTTTCCGAGCAAGGCACGCCACCGGTGCGGATCGCGGCTCATTATCTCAAGGGCCACGATCTGCGCGGGCAGTTCTATAACGAGAAAACGGAGAAGTGGATCTTCGGCCTGGACCTGGATTTGTAGAGCCCAAAGGGCGACCAGCCATTAAAAGGGTGGGCCGATCATAAGGAGCGCCCAGGGCGCGACCAAAGAGAGGAGATCCGCTCGCTAGAACGGAGGTCCGATCATACGGACGCCTTTCTTTAGAAAGGCGGACCAATCATAAGGAGCGCCCAGGGCGCGACAAAAGAGAGGAACTCCCGTTCGCTAGAACGGAGGTCCGATCATAAAGTTAAACTCCGACCCATCTCCGCCCTTCAGCGGATAGCCCCACTCGAAGCGGAGCGGGCCCAGAGGCGAGAACCAGCGCACTCCAAAGCCCCAGTCGTGCTTCAGGTTCAGCTTCCAATGGTCGAAGGCATCGCCCGCATCGTAGAAGAGCACCGCCTTCAAGCCAATCTCGTTGGCGATCGGATATTCGAGTTCCCACATCGTGAAGAGCTCGTTACGGCCACCATTCACGAAGGTAGCACCATTGCTCAGAGAGCGGCGCGGGCCAATGCTGTAGGCGGGATAGCCACGCAAGTTGTTCGGGCCACCGAGGCGGAAGCGTTCGCTCGACTGCACACCGTCATTGGGGCGAGTGTGATCAAAGGCCGTAATATGTCCCAGCTCCAACTTGGCCCGCCAGGTGAGGTCTCCCCAAATCTTGCGGTAAATACGCGCGTCGCCAATCGAACGGGAGAACTGCCTGTTTCCTCCGAGGCCGGCGATCTCTTCGGAAATCGAAAGATAATGGCCGCCCGTGGTGATCATTCGGTCGTTTCGCTTATCGTTGGCCACGGTTACCGATACGGAACTCATCGTTCCGCTTTCGAACGTCATATTCTCAATCAGGAACTGGTTAGAGGGATTCACCTCCAGCAGCTGAATCTCCTCGATCCGGTAGCCGAGATAGAGGCGGGTATAGTCGCCGATCGGGTGGCCCAAGTTCAGCTGAGCACCGCGACGGAATTCGAGATAGGAGCCAGGCACATCGCTCTTGTCGTAAGAAAGAGAGCCGCCAGCGCTCCAGAGGGTGTCGAAAGCGTAAGGATCGGTGAACGAAGCCCGGAAAGAGCGGTCTCGTTTATTACCTGCCGAAATCTGCGTGGCGAAACGAAGATCCTGGCCCTTGCCTAAGAAGTTGCTCTCGGAGATCTGGGTGGTGAAGAAGAACTTCGTGGTGGTGGCATAACCCGCACCGAGCTGGAACTGGCCCGTGGGGCGCTCCTTCACGTTGATTTCCACGTCCATCATATCCGGGCGGCCGGGAGGGCTCTTAGTCTGGAAGGTGACGGAATCCTGATCGAAGAAGCCTAGCCGGCTTACGTTTTCTTTCGAAATCCGCATTCCCGATCCGGAATACAGCTCGCCTTCCCGGATCTTCAGCTCGCGGCGGATCACTTTATCGCGGGTCTTGGTATTCCCCTTCAGCGTGATGCGGCCGAAATGAACCAGAGTTCCCTTTTCGAAATCGTAGTTCATGTCCACGAGCAATTTGTCGTCATGGATCTGGAGGTTCGGGATCACGTTCACGTTGGCGTAGCCGAGATCCTGGTACTTCTCGGTGA
>CAZTCD010000198.1:0-2256 GCA_964612065.1 uncultured Bdellovibrionales bacterium
CGATCCCAAACACACGCTTTAATAGCTTGGCCCAGCTCATCCTCGCTTTCTTGGGAACTACCTCGAGGAAGGAGGCAGTCACCTTGTTGTTGAGGAGCATCGAGCCAAGCCCACCTGTCGGGAGCTTCAGGTCGACGTACTCGCCGAGGCTTTCGGCGGGGTCGAGCACAGAGACCAGGACCTTCTGCATCGTGCCGGGGAGTGTGACCTCGGTGGCCTTGTGCCCAAGCTTGGCGCGCCCCACAAGCTCGGGAAGTCGGGTGAACTCCTTATCGCGCTTCCTGCCGAGCTCCACGAGCCACACGCGCTTGCCCTGGAGGGAGAGGCGGTGCGCCATCGCGAGAGAGAGGAGCGACTTGCCAGCACCGCCCTTTCCCGTGACTACGAGCAGCCTCTTAGACGCCAGGATGGAGAAGTCACCGATCATGCGAGCGCTATTATAGCGACCGTCTAACTCCTTGCCTACGTTGATGTGAGATGTCAGCACTTCTACCTGAGGCTTTTTCCAGGCCCAAATGGTCACAGCTCGCGGTGGGCTTGGCCCCCGGGCAATTTCAGCTTTTCTCGTGCTCGAAGGGGGCCTCGCATGCTTCTTTTGGGCCGTTGCTGTCCGCCTGCGAGGTTGCTCGCACTTCTCGCGCCCTCGAAGGAAGCGATACCACCACGTGGACCCCCTTGGCGGCGTGGCCATTCCCGCCTTTGAATATCAACGGGCTCGGCCTGCGGGAATCCGGCCTTTATTCTGCCATCGTTCCCTTTGTATTCGTTTGGCAATGGAGTCGCGGCTTGTGGACCAGTTGCTTTTTTGCAATAGGATATATCCCTCAAACGGGAGATTGGGATTCCTCGATGCAAAGTAATCCACGGACCTTTGGAGCCCGATCAGGCGGACCAAAATATCCGGAGGGCAGTATGGGTTCAATGCAAGCGCATCAAGAAAAATTGGAGAGTGATCCTTTCTAAAGGTGGCCATTGCAAGCTGGTACGCCTGTTCAGCTCTTTCTGTTGTAAGCGGTAATTTACTGAATTCTCTAACGAGCGCCTCTTCCTGCCGTATTTGCATACGCCACTTGTAAAACTGAAACGTTAAGTAACCGCCCGCTGCGAAAACGCCCGCTGCGATCAATAAGCATTGGATTAGACTTCGCTTTCGGGCCATAAGTTCACTATCGGCCATTCGAAGCTATAGCTTTAGCTCAGACGTAGATGTTGAAAAATTGGCTGGAGGCAGGCCGCCGGCCTTCTGGCCAAAGAGAAGGGCGCCGAACCACGTCCAGCAATCGAGAGAGCGAACGCGGGAGTCCCAGTCGTGTCGGGATACAAACTCCTGAAACGGAGTTCGCGGAATGAACTTGATGAGCTGGGAGAAAACGGGAGATTCGGCCACGGCTTGAAATCTCCCGGGAAAGAAAATGTCGTCAGAAAACACTTTCCACTCTGAGATTTCAGGCTTTTACAATTTTATGCGCGGCTCCGAACCGGACAGCAGTGGTCTGGCTTCTAACGTTTCAGGCAAGTCGCCGTAAAGTAGGGAACATTGAATGGTCCAAGAATTTGCAGCCAGGGGATTCCTCCAACTTCAGTCACTTGAACCGTCATACCAGCCCTTGGAAACGTCCGCGAGGCACAAGTGAGCCGAGAAGAATAGAACCAACCGCCAAAACTTCGCTCCTGAGGAAGGCAATCAAACTCAGTGCCACTTGCAATACCAAATAAGTCAAATCCGATCACCTTTGTCTCGAGAGATAAGTCATTCGGCATCTCAAGGCTCTTAAACCCATCACTGCAAACGACCCGACCATGAACATTGGAAACTGTGAAAATTCCAGCAAGCAAAACGACCAAATATTTCATTTTCGTTTTTCTCCTAAAGTGTAGCTAGCATCAATAAACAGGTTCGGTCAAGTTGCCTGAACCCAAGAGAAATGAGTTTGGTTCTTGCTTCCAAGATCAAATAGGACTGCGCCCCTGAAATTGGACGGTTTGGCAACGTAGTTTAGTAGTGGATTCACGGCTGTTGTCCGTTTCGTTCATAGATTCAGTACCAGCTGAGATCCGCATTGATGGCGGGTTACCGAAATCGCCTCGCCTTTGTGCGACTTTATTTATGCAGGGATCAATAGGAGCTTGCTTTAACGGTGTCGGAGGGACTGCTATTACGGGGAGCAGAAGATAGTTCCCATTTTCACGCGGCGTAACGTAGCGGATAGGAAATTTAAAGGGGCTTTCGGGCTGATTTTAGCCTTGAATTGGCTT
>CAZTCD010000199.1:0-2237 GCA_964612065.1 uncultured Bdellovibrionales bacterium
CAAAAAATATCTATGACCGAGGCTTGCACTTTTTTATCTTAGTGTGTACCATACCTGTTTAGGGACGAATAGGTTGGAAGCCTCGGTTTCTGCATATCACTTGGCATTCGGTGAGAATGCAGGCGCGAACTCCGGGGCTTCCTGCCCTTCTTCTTGCTTCATGCTTTCCAGAGTTATTTCTTTCCGAATTTTTCTTCAAACTTCTTAGCAACGTTTTCCAAAGTCTTGGCGGTGACGTGGGTGTAAATCTGCGTGGTCGTTACGGAGGAGTGCCCCAACCATTCGGCCACTGATCGCAGGTCTGCGCCGGCGTCGAATAAATGCGTGGCAAAGCTGTGTCTCAAGATATGAACCGCCCCAGGTTTGTTTACGCCTGAAGCTATAATCGCAGAACGGAACTTTTGCGTAAGTGTGTCCGCAATAAATTTCACCACAAAATCTTCGTCTTTAGGATTCAATAGAGTTTTGGCCGCCAGCAGGATGTTTGCAAGCTCCGGAAATATGGGCACAATTCGCTCTCTACGCTTACCGTACAGCCTTATCTGGCCTCGGGTGAGGTCAATATCGCCCCAACACAGTCCGCGCTTGTCTGCGAGGCTCTGGCGCGCTATTTCGCCCCTTCTGGCTCCAGTGTAGTAGATCAGGTAATAGGCAAGGCGTTCTTCAAGCTGGAGGTGATCGGCTATCCGGTGAACTTCATCGACCGTGAGAAACACCGGCAGCCGGCGCCGATCCGTTGTTATGTAGGTGATTGTGGGAATGAGTGTAGGTGGGATGATGTTCTTTTTCGCTGCAACGTGAAAGACGGTCTTAATTTCTGAGAGATCGTGATTGATGCCGCGATTTATTTTTCGCTCATCAATCTCTTTTCCGTGTTCTTTCAGCCGGAGAATGCGGGAATCGAAAAGCCACTTTTTGAATTGGTCGAAGTGGTGTGGTTTCAATAGATGGACAGGGAGGTGCGCCCCCAAGAACTGCATGAGTAACTGCATTGCGTGCCGGTTCCGGCGCGACGTGTGCTTCGAAACATCTCTGGCTCTGGATTCGATAACCAGCTCAGCGAGATCGAGCAAGGACACACTGCCCCCCTGCCCTCTCTCGCCGAATTTCTTTATCCCTGCCTTGTGCAGTGCGATTTCAGCGTCAAGCTGTTTCTTGCGCGCAAGGACAAGCGGATAAGGAACATCACGAGAAAATTGCTCTGTGTACCTCCTGCCATCTACCCTGTAATGAATCTGCCGGGCAACCTTCTGGCCTGGCCTTTTCGGGTGGATGGATGCCATTTACGGCTGGATTTCTTCTATGAGATCAATTAGGACGCTGCGCGGGATGAGTAGCTTTTTTGACCCCTTGACCCTATGGAGTTTGTGGCCCCTAAGCCTTATTTTTTGCATGAGCGTCTTAGCGTTGCTCTTGGTTATTTTCTCGGCTTCTTGGAATGTATAATGCTCTTGCAGTTTCCGTAACACCTCGGCGTCGTAAGGCATCTAAGCACCTCCCAAATGGTTTGTAACGCTCCCCATAAGACGTAACATTCTGCGCGGCGGCAATAAGTTAATGGCTTAAAATTAAGGGTCAAGGACTTTCTAAAAATAATCAACTTTTATTAAAATAGGACTTGACTTGTAAAAAATGATTGTTATATTATGGCCATGATAGCAACGGCACTAAAAACCAAACGAATGGAGAGAGCAACCTTGCGGCCCCATGACGTTACTCGCAAGGTTCAGAAGAAGCTCAGATCACGTTTCCGCGAGATGGTGGAGTCTGAAGGTATTTCTCAGACCGAAGTGGTGGCGAGATACAATAAATATGCAGAGAAGCATGGACTTGCTGGCATCACGACGCAAGAGGTTTCTCGGCTTATCAACACCCCACTTATTACCATCGAGAAGGCCTATATCATTGCTAAAGCTATGGGATGGCAGTGGCAGGACTTATTCGAGGAAATCTGAAAGAAGAAGCCCCGCTGTGCTGACACACGGCAGGGCTTCGGTTCAGAAGAAGTTCTTTATAATCACCGTTCGCGCCGGTGAGCTGTAAACATCGCGGTATGAACGCGATGGCTGTAACCCCTGATCGCGCCAGGGTGATGTAACCGTCAAGATCGCGCCTTGACGTTAATTGAATGCCAATCCGCCGGATCGCGCCCGGCGGTGAGGCCTAACTTGAAAATCTGAGTTGTCCCGTTCGCGCCGGGAAATTTCTTACCGACCATTTCCCTCCACCTTCGGGAC
>CAZTCD010000200.1:0-2206 GCA_964612065.1 uncultured Bdellovibrionales bacterium
GGAACAAGGGGAGCTGGCGTTCGAGAGCGATATCCCGCTCTATCACGAGCTCGTTGATCCCAATGGAGCGCTCGAAGTGAAGAGCGGACGGAAAGGCGGCCAATACACCCTTTCCGTCCGTTTGAAAAAACCCGTATTCCACCAGATCGTGCAGGAGCAGCGCACGCAGATGAGCCCGGAGTCGCTGCCGTGGGTAGCCGTGAGCTCGGCGCCTGATTGGAAAAGCCTTCCCCCGGAAACCCCCGGCTTCTACGAGAAAGTGATTCATTCGGATCTGCCTGCCGCCTTTCTGCCGCTCCTGGAAAAGGCGAAAGCAAAAAAGGATCCCTACGACCAGATTGATGCCGTAACCAGCGGGTTGCGGGAGCTCGTTCGCTATGTGGGCGATTGGCAGCAGATCGAAGGGGCCTTTCATCCGCGCCCTCTGGCTTTGGTGGCGGAAACGGGTTTTGGTGACTGCAAGGATTTCACCTCGGTAACCGCGGCGGTGCTTCAAAGGCTGGGTTTCGAGGCTCACGCCGCTTGGGTGGGGCGTGGAACGGATTTCGTTCCGGCGCCCACGCAAAAGGTGGCGGCCTATTATTTCAACCATGCGATCGTACATGCGGTGAAAGACGGAAAAACCTATTGGGTGGATCCCACCAACGAGCAGAGTTTTTCGAGAGGGATTTTCCCTGATATCGCCGACCGGCCCGCCCTGGTGCTGCAGCCCGGGGCTTTCCGTCTCGATCGCGTGCCGGCTATGGATCCTGGAGGATCGTTGAGCGAAATCGAAGTGAGCATGAAGATCGGCAAAAATGGAGAAGTGGATTCCCAGGGGAAGATCGCGCTTAACGGTGCCTCGGCTCTTTCCATGACGGCCCAGGGGCTGTTTCTTTCGAAATCGCAGCTGGACTACAGCTTCCTCTCCTGGATCCGGGATCCGGGCACTCTGCGCAACTGGAAGTTCAGCGACTACGACCTGAAATCCCGCATCGTGAAGGACATCCATCTTGATTTTACGTTTGATGAGATCTGGTATCCGGTGAAAACCACGGCAGGTGAGGGCTATGAGTTTCCGGAGAACAGCTATCTCGATCTTTTCCAGATCCGGCAGGCGGAGAGGGTGGGGGATCTGGTGCTCGATCGCCCGAACCGCTGGAAGAGAACGTTTCGCCTGAAGGGCAAAAAGTTCAACATGCGCGCTCCCCTTTCCTGTTCGGGAAAGTCCCGCTGGATCGATTTTTCCCGGTCGATAGCGCTTTCCGGCGGAACGGTGGTGGCAAAAGAAGAGGTTACTTTGAAGGTGTCCCGGGTGCCCGTAGAGGAGATTCGAACCGAGGAATTCCGGAAGATCACGGATAAAATGTTCCGTTGCCTGCAGAGGTCGGTGGCTGTTTATTGAGGGGGCCTATTTCTTGCCCGGCAAACAGTGCCTTAAATGAAAGTCTGAAAGCGCTCGGGCTTCCTCTTTTACGGATGCCGAGTTTCGGTCTCTTCCACCGGAGGGCAGGGGCTTGGAGAGCTGGCGGATTTTTTCCCGGTTGGCGAGGCAAAGTGCTTTTCGCAGCGAGAGGAACTCACCCGCGAGCAGGGCGGGATAGGGTTTTGCTCCCAGCCCTGAGGCCAAGGTAGAGGGGGCGGCGCTCAGTTCCGGAACGCCCGCCCGAAGCTCCGCATTCAGGCCTCCGTAATACTTTCCCGCGGCATAATAGGCGAGCCTGGCGGCTTCCTGTTGGAAGCTGTCTTCTTTACGGAACTGTTCACAGTATTTGTGCTGGGGAAATGCGGCAAACGCCTTTTCCAGCGCCCAGGCCACTTTGCATTCCATGGCCAAGGCTGGCAACTCTCCGCCCTCTCCTTCGATTCCTGTTTTCACGAAGCGCACCATGCCGAATTCGGGTTTATAAGGATCGAGCGGCTTTCTTTTCGTGAAATGAACCAGTTCGTGGGCGAGGTCCAGAGCCGCATCGGCCAGCGAGTGGTTTTTGTTGATGGAAACCTGCACGCTTTCTCTTTTGTTCTCCTTTCCCGTGGAGGCCGAGTAACGGCTGCGAACGGCTCTCTCCGGGAAAGAGGCCGCGCCTGCTCTCACTTTCTTTTCGAATTGAGGATCCTTGGAGCGTGCTTCCTGCAGCACCGCTTTGCCTTCCGGAACCAGGTCCAGCACCGAGACCAGTTCGCTTGCTTTGGTCCAGGGGCCGGCCCAGTAGGGTTCGGTTCCGGA
>CAZTCD010000201.1:0-2187 GCA_964612065.1 uncultured Bdellovibrionales bacterium
CGCTTGGAGCGGGCGGTGCTATGCCGCAGTACCGATTCCAGAACAGAGAGGCTCTGGGCTTGGTCGCCAAAAGTATGGTGAATCAGGTCATAAATACCATCGAGCTCCCCCTCAAGGCGCTGAAGAAGGGCTTCGCGAGACCGCTCGCTCCTTCTGCTGATGGCATTTCGAATTTGCTGCACCATAATAAATTCGTACTAAGTTCTTTCAGTCCCTATTACGTTTCGGCCAAAAACAGAAATCACTCCATCTCCGAAACGAAACAGGGGGAATTTTTTTGTGAAACCAAAGTTCACTGGTTCCCCATTCCCTTGAGGAAAGTATAACATCTTTCGCCAGATGCAAAAAGTTTGCTAAATCGTCACGCACCGCACATACTTCCGGCTATATGAGAAAACAAAAGTTGTTTCCATATCTTAGAGCACTACTCTTCGCGTCATCCGTTGTGCTCCTCTATATTTTTTGGGAATGGGGCGCCGCAACGATGCTCGTAGACCAGGTACGCCCACCTGCTGCCGTGGAAGCGAGGTTCGTAGGCAAACTCGCTCCCGACCTCCGCGTGCCCTCCTCTGAAATCTGGTCTAAACAAGATTTCCATCTCTCCTCTTTGCGTGGCCATCCCGTGCTTCTTCATTTCTGGGCCACCTGGTGCGCCCCCTGCCTGGCCGAGCTTCCGGAACTTCTCACTTTGTCGAAGAGGCTCAGATCCGAAGGCTTTTCTATTGTGGCCGTGGCCGTAGACGATTCCTGGGCCAAGCTCGAGGCCTTTTTTGCCCGCCACCCCCATCTGGCAGAGCTGCAAAACCAGACCGTACTCGTGCTCGATCCCCAGGGCAAAGTGGCGGAAACCTTCGGATCCAGCAGGTTTCCCGAAAGTTTTCTTATCAATGCCGATGGCCTGATAGATAATAAGTTTATCGGACCCCAGCCATGGAACGACCCCCAGATGCAACCCTATCTGGACCGGCTGAGCGGCTCGAAACCTGTCGAAGCCCGTTAGAAGGAGTTTGCCATGCTGCGTCTTGTCCTTGCCCTCTCGCTCTTAGCCCCCACTGCAGTGCGCGCGGAAATCTTGCTGGATGAGATCAAGCACAACCTCGACGACGCCCAAAAGAAAGTGGAAGCGGCTAAAAAGCAGATTGCCGAGCTCGAAGAAAACGACATCAAGCTCAAGAAGAATCTGGGAAGCATCGAGAGCGCGCTCAATAAAAAGGTGGAAGAGCAAAAAGGCGCGAAGGAAACCTATAACGAGTACCAGAACAAGCTCACGCAAACGGGTTCCGCCCGCAAAGAATTCGACCGTGCTCTAACCAAAGACCGGCAGGAGCTCGAACAGCTGGTGCGCGATATAGCGATGGTGGAGCGCAAACTGGATTCCCTGAAAGCTTCCAAGAAAGCTTTGGAAGAAAGCGTGGAGATCTCCGAGGAAAACCTTTCCAAGATGAATGATCGTTCGGGCTCCTGGACCAAAAACCGGGATCACCTGCAGGGCGAGCTCAACACCCTGGATAAGGACATCACCAATCTCGAGAAACAGAGAGAGGCACAACAAAAGCTTCGCCTGGAAAATCAGCAGGCGCTGAACAAGTGGCGCAAAACGCTGGAAAGCCAGGACGCCACCTACCAAAAGCTCGACACCCGCTACCGCCAGGCGGTGCGCGAAGCGGAGAAAAAATCGAAGCGCTGAGTTCCGAGTCCTGAGAAAAAAAGAGACGGCGCCTGATCGCCGTCTCTTTTTTTGCCTTCTTCCTACGCCAGTTGATTTGAATATCGTTGATCTTCTGATCAACCTGTTAGCCTTCTTCCCCCTCCCAACCCCCTGAAACACGGGCCCTTTCCAGAAAGCCGTCAAGTTTTTCATCAGAACTGTCGATCAGTTAGACGTAAGAATTTTTCCGCCGCGAAGCCGCGGCCATTGTGAGGGGTATCTAATGATTAACTGGGAAGAGCTTAAACACATCCACGTTATCAAAAAGCTCGATGGCATCCTTTCCACCTGGTTCAACACCGCGGTTCTGATCTCTGACTCCCACGGCGTGATCCTGAACCATAAGAACGGCGAAAAGCCCAACTGCAACAACCTTCTGGTGCAGCTGATGCTGCAATCGCCTAACGGGCACGAGTTCCTGGAGCACTACTCCACGGAGATGTGCCATAAATTCGGCTCCACCGAAAAAACCTATGATG
>CAZTCD010000202.1:0-2146 GCA_964612065.1 uncultured Bdellovibrionales bacterium
CTCGCTGGAGTTGATATGAGAAAGCCGTTTTCCATTCTCGTTCTGGGAGCCGCTCTCCTTTTGCCTGCCTCTCACGCCGCGCACGCCGGGATTTACGCCCGCCTGCCGGTTCTCGAAGACCCCTCGAATCCCGAAAGCCCTAAACCCCGCCGTTTCAAAAGGTTCTCCCTAGAATCCAACCGCGGGCAAGAAGGACTCAGAGAGGCTCTGGAAGATCTTCTTCAGCTGGAAAGAGCGCAGAAACGCGCCAAAGAAAGAACGAAAGGCAGCAAAGCTTCCTTCCCTCTCGAGATCAAAAGCGGCCATAGAATGGCTTTCGAAAAAGCTCTCGCCCTGCTTTCCTCCGCCGAAAGAGGCAATGAAGACGCCGCTTATGAAATCGCAGAGCTCTTAGGCGCCTGGTCGAACGGCCACGAATACCCCATCAAACGGCACTATCAGCTGATCCCGGAAGCCCCTATCTATCTGCTGAAAGGCACCCGCCACCAAACCGTGCGCAGCGATGGAAGCCATTCCCGCACGGAGCCCCGGGCCTCCTCCTACTGGCAGCCCATGGCCAATGATGGAAAACGAGACCTCCTTCTGGGCTTCGATCGAAGCGCTCTGGTGGACGCGGAAAGCGCCCCTTGTGAATACAGCGAACCCAAGACCAGCTGGGGCGCCCACCCGGGCTTCCGCGTGTATTGCGGGGGGCGTAAGATCAAATTCAAGCTGGGCGATGAGATATATGGCGGCCCCTTCAACACCCGCCTCTTCTGGATTCTGGGCTATAACGTAGAGCCCATCGATTCCGTGCGTGAGCTCAAGGTGAGCTATAGCCGGAGAATACTCGAGGAGTTCAACTCCCGGAAACACCTCGAGTTCGATATCCGCATCCTCTTCCTCAAAGTGTGGAAGAAAGTGGTCACGAATTATGAGGATCCGTTTACCTTCATCAAATACGCCCGAATGAAAGACGGCAGCATTGTTCCAGCCAATGCGCTCAAACGCCGGCTTTTCAGGGTGATCCCCCCGGGAGACCCGAAAACCCCGGATTACGACCGCCCGGAAAAAATGCCCGGGAACTTCCGCCCGGAAGTGGAACGCCAGATCGACTATCTCGCCTTCGTTCCCGGCACCTTTGAGGAAGACAACGAAAACATCAAGAGCATCGGCCCTTGGAAATACGAGGAGTTCGGCGCCTCGGGCAGACGGGAAGTTCGGGCCATTCAAATCATTTCCGCCTGGGTGGACGAGTACAATATGCGCTGGGAGAACACCACCCTCGCCTGGATCAAGGAAAACGGGAAATGGGCCAAGAAGCATATGCTCAGTGACGTTGGAAGCGGTTTCGGCGGCGCTACCAGCCTGCTTCGCATGGCCAATTCCGAGCCGGATAAGTTCCTGTGGAGAGTGACCGAACCCCGGCGCAACGGCTCCGTGAAGCTCAGCCACTTCATGCAGAATATGAAAAACGAGGCCCTGGACAATATGAGCATCGAAGACGCTCAATGGATGCTGCGCAAAATGGCCCGCATTTCCCGCCAGCAGCTCCGCGACCTCCTTCAGTCCACCCTCATGACACCCGCGGAGCGGGATCAAACGTTCTTGAAGCTATGGAGCCGTCGCGCTCATATGTTACGGGATTTCGGCTTGGGCAGGGAGTTCCCCGAGGAATCAAGGCTCAAGCCTTGAGCTTCTCGACTATGGAGTGAAAGTCATGGGGCGCGGCCATCAGGGCCTTCAGCCTTACCACAAAAGCGACAAGCTCCGGGTCGATCCTGGAATCTGAAGCCAAAAGGAGGAGGCGGGGAAAGATCGCAGGATCCCCGCTCTTCACCTGCTGAAACAGCTCCGCGCTCTCTTTGGCCTGTGCTCTGTAATCCAGGATCAAGGCCTCGAAATTCTCTCTCTGAAGCTGCCTTACAGCCTCTTTGGCATCCGTGGCCAGGATCACATCGAAATCGCATTCTCGAAGATAGAACGCCAAGGTCTCCGCCAAGGGGCAGCGATCGTCCACGAGAAGGATTCTTTTTTTCTTTGCTCCCATCGGTTTATTTTATCAGTTAAGGCGCAAAATTTCGTCTGTCTCACCAGGGAGACGGCCAAACACCGCGTTGACTCATAAAAAACGACACCGAGCTGGGTGCTGAGGAATGTGAGGTGA
>CAZTCD010000203.1:0-2128 GCA_964612065.1 uncultured Bdellovibrionales bacterium
AGCTCATTGCGGTTCTGCAAAGACTCGTTTCTCATTGACTGCTCAGCTTCGCGCTGACGAGTTTCTAGGGATTGAACCGCTTCTAGAATCTTCGTCTGAGAGGTCAGTTTCCTAATGGCCAGAACAACCGTCAGACACGCAGCCGCGGAGAAGATCGTTGATAACGCGGGCAAGATCCAATCGGGCATGTTCACTCCTTTTGGCGACAAACTAGATTTTCGAGACGATCTTCGGAAGCGCTGAGGTAAGGCTTCCAATGAGGGATGCTGATTCGTCCAAAGTGCTTAGGTTCCTGAAGTCATGGTCAAATTTTAGGGCGGTCATATACTCCCCCACTCTGCCCGCATCGCTCATTCGGACCAGGTTTCCGAGCGCCTGCCTGGCTGAGCTTCTCACCCTGTCCCGGACGGCCTTTTTTGCCGTTGAGGAGCTGTTGTCGAGGCGGAATTTAAGACAAAGTTCGGAATGATAGAGCTCTACAAAGACTTCTACATTTCCCTCCGGAACCACCGCCTTTGCCCAGGGCTTTAAGTTAAGTACATAGTGTTCGCCGCCGGGGTTATTCACGGTATAAATGCTCGACTCAATTCCTGCGGCAGCCAATTTCTGGCGATGCCTATGGTAGAGCGAGTAAAAGTACTGCTTTCCCGAACTCGTGGTTTCGCAAGCTGCTAAGCTACGATCTAACGAGTTCTGTAACGAATCCCTGTAAGCCCGAACTAAGTCAACGACGTCTGGATTCTGATTTTTGGCGACTAGAATTTGATTAAGAGCTTCGATAAGCTCTGAAGGCCCGACTTTCACTGCCTTCTGGCTTACCAGTTCCTTGAGCTCTGCTTCAGAGTGTTCGAACCAGCTGGTGCCAAGCATCATGTACGCAACTGATGCAGTTCTTCTTTTCAAAAACTCGGCCTGTCGCCGAATTTGGTCTCGGCCTAGGCTCGACCAAACCTTCAATTCAATAAAAAGAACATTGTCGCAAGCTAGATCAAATAGGCCGCGCTCCACTTCCCATTGAATTTTCTGCGGACGAGAAATGCTAAATAGATGCCGGGCCAATTCAGTGTCTTTAAGCAGGCTTAAGAGTACGAGCTGATGCGTTCTTTCATATTCCGCCGCGCCCTTTAATAAAAAATCGATTCCGCTCATACTGGCTCACGCTTTAGAACCGCAGAGCTCTCTCCAGTGCTCCACAAGCATCACCATCGCCAATGTATCGAGCTCGCAGTAGCGCAAAAGCTCCTGTCGTATCCGCTTCTCTTCTTCAACAGATGTCTCCGTGAATTGAAGCTTGGCCCAAGCCATCATTGCGGCGCCGCCGTTTCTGATGCCTTCTTCGTCCACGTACTGTTGGAGCTGCTCCTGAGGAACGTCGGCGAGCATGGGGCCAAGGAGCCTGTATGGGTCTCTGGGCTGGCCGGTGTCATCAAGGCGAATCCAGGTTTGATTCTGGAAATTCTTCGAATGAATTTCCTTGCCGTAAATTGGACTTGAATATCTGGTTTTGAGGAACGCGGATTCCCCTATCATCGCTGGCAGTACGTATTTCAGAGAATTCGAGCCTTGCGTGGCAGGAAGGAAATGAAATTTCTTATAAACGTCCCAAAGGTCTACCATGCATCGCTTCCCGACGATCCGCTCCTCCTTCTTCCCTTTGCCGATTTTTCGGGAGGTGATGCCTTCAATGAAGGCTACTAGCTCATCCGTGTCCGTCTGGCGAATCTTCATATCTAGCAGCTGGTCTCGTATCTGGTTCAAAACGGTGTTTTCATGGTTCGAGTAGCGGAAGATCGTGCCCGTGTCTTGGCTGAGTGCCTTTTTGAGCGCGCGAAGGAATTCTATGTTGGGGTACTTCCCTCGGTCGGGCATCAGAAACTCAGTCTCGTGTCTTACTTCGCCGTTCTTTTGCATCGTGTGATGTGAAAATTGAAATGCGACTTGCTGGTAGGGATGTTGACCCTTGAAAAACGGAATGGCCACCATGCAAGTTTCAAAATCGATAAAGTGATATGGAAACTTCCATTTTTTCATTACCGCGCTGAGACCTTCGATATCCACCCAAGGTACTGACTTCTTGGCTTTCGCGTCGGCCACCTGGAGAAACTGGCGCTCTGTGCGTTCGAGGGGG
>CAZTCD010000204.1:0-2066 GCA_964612065.1 uncultured Bdellovibrionales bacterium
CCCTGTAGAGGTACGACGAATTGTATGCGAGTTAAGTGCCCGTCTCGAGAAAGCCTGGAGTTTATTGATTACATAAATAAGCAGAAGGGAAAAAGCAATTGCCTACAGGTGAAGTATCGTGGCGTGAATGTGGATCATTCGTGCAGCAGGTATACCTACGTGCAGGTAATGCCTGACATGATGCGAAGGGTTGCTCTGAGAAAATTTATTGATCTTGAGATTGAAGCAAAAGAGTTAGAGTTACTCAAGAATGATTCCGTATCTCGTGGGCTTCAATCCCCTTATCTATATTTGCAGGTACCAGTATCGAAAGACTTGGATCTAAAATCTGACTTTGACGACATCGTTGCTTGCTATGAAAGCAACAAACAGGCGGTAGATGATTTTTTGAAAAGCGCAAAAATGCGAAAAGAGTCTATCGCATATATTTATCAGTATAGATAGACGCAAAAAAAAATTTTTGCGATGTGACGTCCTTCTGGCAAGTGGTGAAAGCTAAAGGACTTGAACCCCACCATGCGTGCTTGCAGATACCGTGATCTGAATTTTTACAAATCCTTAAGCATTAATTTCTTATTATTTTCAGGCGTTTATGTGCCCTGCACTTGCCTGTAAAGTTGACCTCCGAATTTACCAATATTCGTGGGGCTGAAATCTTCATAGAGGGCGAGGGGTTCGTTTTTCTCGCCATCCGTTGTGTTGGGGGAAACCAACAACACTGCATTGCATTTCTTAGTCGTATAGCTCTTGGAGAATCGATTTTTATATTCGTGAGTCTGGCCCTGACCAGCCGGAGGTTTTGCTACCAATTACTATGAGACCAAGCCTTGCGCAAGAAGCGTAAGCTTGGGTTGGAAAGCCTCCGGCATCGGAGGCTTTCCTCCAAGAGCCGAATGTGGTCTCTTGGTGTTGTAATGCTGTCGCCATTTCTCGATCACAACTTTAGCTTCAAGCATTGAATAGAAAATTTCTCCGTCCAATAGCTCGTAGCGCATCTTTCCATTGAACGATTCGCAATAGCCATTTTCCCAGGGGCTTCCTGGTTGAATAAAAATCGGCTGCACTGCCAATCCTTGCATCCATCTTAGTAGCTTCTTGGCGATAAATTCTGGCCCGTTATCTGATCGAATGAACACAGGGCATCCTCGCTGTAAGAATAAATCCGCCAAAGCCAAAATCACACCCTGAGAGTTGATTCTTCTTTCCACCAAAGAACACAGGCACTCTCTGGTAAATTCATCGATAATATTTAGAATTTTGAACGGCCTCCCATCGTGCGTTCGCTCAGCTACAAAATCATAGGACCAGACATGATTTGGATATTCGGGCCTTTGCCGGATACAAGATCCATCGGCCAGCCACAGCCGTGCACGCTTTGGCTGCTTCTGCGGCACTTTTAGGCCCTCTTCCCGCCAGATTGTATATACCCTGTCCTTTCCTACCGGCCAGCCCTCCATGTTCAGCATATCGGTTACCTGGCGATAGCCATATCGCCCATACTCTGATGCGATCGCCACAACACGATCTCGAAGCCTCTCTTTGCTCTCGTTTATCTTCGGCTCGTATCTTTGGGTGGATCTGACTTGGCCGATAACTCTACAAGCCCGGCGCTCCGACACGGAAAGCTCCTTCGCTACATGCTCGACAGCTTCCCTGCGTCGGGCCGGGCTTAGAAGTTTCCCTTGGCAACCTCTTTAAGAATCGACATATCGATGGCCTGATTGGCCACAATTCGTTTTAATCGAGCATTCTCCACTTCCAGCTCCTTCAGCCTTCTGACTTGATCCATGCCAAGACCGCCGTATTCTTTCTTCCACCGAGCGGCCGTGGCTTTGGAAACTCCCTGCTTACGGGCTGCCTCCTCAAATGTAGCGCCCTTTGCTTGCTCGATTTCCATCGTTCTTAAATGAACAATTATTTCCTCTGCCGTGTATTTCTTGCGAGCCATTCTCTGCCCTCTCTTGGCACCAGAGTATCACTGCTTCTGGACCAGTTTTGTCCGGGCAGGTCACTGGTGGCAAAGCGAAGGTTTTACTGCCGCCCCTGCAAGAAACCTTTCACCGAGC
>CAZTCD010000205.1:0-2034 GCA_964612065.1 uncultured Bdellovibrionales bacterium
GAAAGAGAACCCCTGAAAGTAGGGGAGGCGCAAACGCTCTTCGTGCAGGCCAACGTGGGCTTCACAAAGAATGAAGTGGTGCTAGAAGCCGCGCTCGATGGCGTGCGGGTGGAAATGAACCAGACGGCTCCTGCCCTCTGGATTCTCTCCATGGCAGCATTTACCGAAGTGAAGAGCCACCTCCTGGAAGTGAAAATCTTCGTGCGCAACGCCCAGGAGGCCACCCGAGTGCGGGATGCGCTTGTGAAGCTAAGGGCGGAGATCCTTAGCCTGAATGCCAAGATCGATGAAGAGCAAGACGAGGCGAAGAGAGAGGCCCTGATCGCCATTCGCGATTCCAAGCAGCTGATGGTTGACCGCCTCGACGAAGAGCTTTCCAACTTGAAAGTGTTCTTCAAGGCCGAGTCTTACTCGTTCAATGTGCTTTCCGATCCTCTAAATTCGAACTTTCCGCAGATCTTGTCTCTGCAGCCAAATGCGGGCCTGGAGACTGGCGGCACAGTGGTTCAGATCCTGGGGTCGAACTTTCCCCAGGATGGAATGCAGGGGTTTGCCCTTCCGATCGTAAAGATAGGAGGTACCAATGCAAGTGTTACTTCGGTAAACCTAAACAGCATTTCCATCGTTACGCCCTTCTTTTCAGGCCCGGGTGCAAAGGATGTTGAAGTTCAGTTTCCTTCCGCTACGAGCCCCAAGAACGCGGTGAAGGAAAGTGGCTTTTTTGCCGTGGCTGGAAATGGAATCCTGGTGAACCTAAAGCCGGTGGCAGTAACCAATGGGTACCAGTTTAAGAGCTGGCAAAGCCCAGGCGGGGCCACTCTGCAAGGATCTGATTCCTACGACGAAAACGGCGACACTCTCACTTACCGCTGGGTGATCAAGGCGGTGGCTAAGAACTCCACTCTTGTTCCAGGCGCCGTTTTGAGCACGCTGCCGAACCCTACTTTTACTCCTGATCGAAGAGGCACCTATTCTTTCGAGCTCTTCGTTCGTGAATCAAGCACTTCCCAATCCTTAGAAAGCTCTCCGGCCACGGCCACTGTTGAGGTAAATTGAGATGAAATCGCTACTGTTCGCCTTCTTCCTAGCCTTCTCCCAAGTATCAATGGCAGCTACCCCCGTGGTGCAGCTGAGCACGGATCGATCCTATTACGATATAGACGATAAGGCAGTGCTTCGCGCCATGCTTACCTCCAAGCCCGATAACTCCACCATGGAGTTCGACGTGGAAGGCAAGCTCAACGGAGTGCTGTTCCCGATATCCCGCGTTACGGATTTCGAATTCTTCTCCGTAACCGATCCTCTCTCCGCTGGGGACTATACCTGGGAGACAGTGGTTTATCTGCAGGATGCGAGATTAGCCCGGGATTTAAAACTTTCGATTTCCTATTTCACCTCTGAGATCGCAAAAATCGACCTCGCGCTCGAAACTGAAACCGACGCGAATAAGATCGCCGAGCTTCAGGCAAAGAAGGCCAAGTATCAGGCCCTCATGGCCTCTTCACAGAACCAGCTCAATGCCATTCGCACTCAGGTCTATGGGCCTGTTTCGATCCAATTTCAAGTTAACTAACGCATTCCAAGGACAACGATGAAAAACCTACTTACCCTACTTGTAGCGCTCTCCATTTTCCCTGCCTACGCGAATGCCAGGAGCTATACCGACCAGGAAATCCATGGCCTTGTGAAGAAGATTCGGGCCAAGCGAGCGAAAATCAGAAAAGGCCTCAGGGCTTCCTCGATTCCCCTCGTTCGTTTCTTTTCTTCTCCAGAGCAGCCTGTATCGGGGGAAGAGGTAACCCTCTTTGTGCAGATGGATACCAGCTTCACCGATCAAGAGACTGTGATTCTCGGCTCCTTAGATGGTGAGTCTTTAGCGCTAGAGCATCCTGCCACCGAGCTTTGGGTGGCCGATCTTGGCAGCTTCTCTGAGGTGCGCTCCCATAGCTTCCGGGCTCAGGTTTTTATCCAGTCGGCTGCAGATGCCGCGGCGATTCGTGAAGCGATCACAGTTCTAGAGGGAGAAATCGCTAC
>CAZTCD010000206.1:0-1852 GCA_964612065.1 uncultured Bdellovibrionales bacterium
GGTGCCACGCCTGCGAGCCGTTTGGGTATGAGGTAGAGATGGAGAATTCTTACTAGGTCAGAGGTGGACAGTTCTTCGAGCACCAGGCAAGGAAGGGTTTTTCCGCTCGCTGCGTCTGCGCTTTGCTGCGGATCGAGTGGCCAGGGAATGGGCTTTAGCCGGACCAAAGTGATTTTGGGGGAATAAGCGGCGGGGGAGTCGGATTTGACAGGCAGCTCCGCATCGAGGAATAGGTGATCCCACTTCTCGAGATAGTCATTTGCGTCAATCGGCTCCGCCGAATCTACCGTAAGCTCTTCAAATTCAGTAAAGGTTTTCAATGCTTTCGTAAGGCGAGGCCAAGGGGACGCGGAGGCTGCGTCGATCGATTCGGCTTCGCGCTTGCGGAGCAGCAGAATCCTTGGTTTTTCCTGAGCCTGGTACATCGAAAAAGTATCGACAAATCAGGCATCTTTCTTAAAAAAAACCCTGGTTTTCGAATTCGGGATTTGCAGGGTTTCGGACCCTATTGATAAGATTTTTACATTCATGGGTAACCCTAAAAAACCAAGTAATTTCCGCAGACAGGCCGGTATGACCTTGATCGAGGTCATGGTCTCTACCGGGCTCGTGGGATTGATGATGGTGGTGATCCTGGCCATCATGGGAAACGTGGGCGGCTTTGTGGGTTACTTCAACAACCAAGCCAATACTGCGGAAACCGTGAATACCACGGTAGCGGGCCTGAATGCGGCACTTCCGCTGATTACAAGAATCCAGGAATGCAATTGCAGAACAGCAAGCGGAACCAGAGCCACTTGTTTGTGGAATCCGAACGATCCTTGGTACGACCCTGTTTATGATGGGGGCCAGGCTTCCCCAGTTGTTTTGCTGCGAGGGGAGCTGGAGGCGCATAATGGTCCGTCCACTTCCTTGGCAAACGTGCTCGGGCTCTCCTCTTTTCAAGGGGGAACCTGTGCCACCCACAACTCCACTCTCACCTCCGGTCTTACCCGGGGATGCAAACAGGCGTTCAGCCTGACCTATACCGCAGCCACCCGGCCAGTGGGGACTACGGAATCCAAGTCGGGCCGTTTGATACTTTCGGTTGGAAGCGGCGCCAAGACCTTGCAGATCGGGGACACTGATTGGGACGGAATGGGGGGGATAGGGCTTAGCGAACTTAGCTGCGGTTTTGACAATAGCGCGGGAACTTCTGGCTCCGGTATATCTGGAGCGATTTTCGTATTGAATATGCGCGTGAAGGCACGGGCGAGCGGAGTTCGCTCCACCTCCAATTCCAATTATGAGAGCTGGTATCCTCGTTCTACGCCCACTGGCACTCCCAGCCCGAATGTGAACTACTATCGTGGCGTGATTCGCGAAGTGCGGATGAAGTATTCCATGAGAAATATTGCCGTTCGCGGAGTTTATTCGTGGAGACCGGAATCCATTCGTAACTGTAAGGTGAATGGCCGAACGGCCACCCATCCTTCGCAGTGCTGTTCGCAGGCGATGAGCGGAGGCTCATGTGTGGCCTGCATTCCGGGAGGCGGCGTAGCTACCGGCGGAGCCAATTCATGCTGCTCCGGCACGCTAAATGGAGGTAACTGCCAGTGAAATCCCAGGTTGGACAGGGTTTGCTGATGGCAGTGCTGCTTATTGGCGCATTGATGGCCACCTTCGTGTTTTTTGGCGCCAAGAGGGGGGAAGATACGGCCATCCTCGTGCAGAAGCTCGATTCAAGTCAGAGCGCCTATGAGGCTCTGGCTTCCGCCGCGAAAAGGATTCAATACATGTATGCGGTAGATAGCGGCTGCGATCCTGGGGTTCTGGATAGCCGCTTGTCTGCGATGGCAAATCTCCCTGATCT
>CAZTCD010000207.1:0-1761 GCA_964612065.1 uncultured Bdellovibrionales bacterium
AGTGGAGATCCTGAAGCTGCTCTACCGGGATTCGGAGATTTTGATTCTCGATGAGCCCACCGCTGTGCTGGCGCCGGGCGAGGTGGAGGCTCTCTTTGCCACTCTCCGGGGGCTGGCAGCCAAGGGAAAAACCATACTCATCATTACCCACAAGCTCAAGGAAGTGATGGCTCTGGCGGACGAAGTCACTGTGCTGCGCGCCGGTAAAGTGACAGGGAAGAAAAAGGTTTCCTCGACCTCAGTGAAAGAGCTCACCGAAATGATGGTGGGAAGAGAGGTTGGCTTTGAAGAGAAAAGCGAGCGCAAAGCACCTGAAAAGAAGGTTTTGCTTGAACTGAAAGACGCTGCGCCGGAAGAAGCCCTTTCCCGTCTTTGCCCGGTGAGTTTCGAGCTCAGAGCGGGAGAGATCCTGGGTATTGCAGGGGTGGAAGGGAATGGTCAGACCGAGCTTATCCGCATGCTCCTGCATCCCGGCGAATGGATGGCGGCGGGGTTTTACCGGTTCGACGGCGAAGATGCTTCCGAGTGGAGCGGTGGCACCTTGAGGCGGCGAGGCATGGCCGTATTTCCCGAGGACCGGTTACGGGAAGCTCTTTTGCTGCCGGAATCGCTGGAGCAGAACTTCCTGCTCGGGCAGCAGAGATCGCCTGGTTTCAGAAAGAACTACCTGTTTCTGAACGGAGAGGAAATCCGGAAAGCTACCGTTGAGGCCATTCGGGAGTTTGATCTGCGTCCCCCGAACCCGGATGCCATCGCCGGATCCATGAGCGGCGGAAATCAGCAGAAACTGGTGGTGGCCAGGGAGCTGAGTGAAAATCCCCGGTTTTTACTGGCGGCCCAGCCAACAAGGGGGGTGGATATCGGCGCTATCGAATTCATCCACGGCCGCATGCTTCAGCTCAGGAACTCAGGTGCCGGGGTGCTTCTGATTTCGTCTGAACTGGACGAAGTGCTGAAGCTCAGCGACCGCGTTTTCGTGATGTACCGTGGTGAGTTCGTGGGGGAGTTTGACCGAGGGACTTTCGATGAAAAAAAGATCGGTCTTCTGATGGCGAGCGGAAGAGGAGGTTCACGTGAGGCTTGAACGGATCCTGCGCCCGGCGGTGGGCCTTCTGATCGGGTTATCTCTCGGTTTGGCGCTCGCCTTCGTGCAGGGAGACAGCCCGGTTCATGTGCTCAAAGTGATTTTGCAGAGCGCTTTCGGTTCGCGCTACGATATTGGCCTTACTTTATTCTATGCCACTCCCCTGATCTTCACGGGTTTGTCGGTGGCGGTGGCATTTCACTCCGGCCTTTTCAATATCGGAGCTGAAGGGCAGCTGAATATCGGTGCTCTTGCCGCTACTGCGGCGGCATTGAAAGCACCCCAGCTCCCACCGGTCATTGCGCCTTTGTTTGCCTTGTTCTGCGGGCTTGCCGCGGCTGCGGTTTGGGGATGGATTCCAGGCTGGTTGCGTACCCGGCGAGGCGCCCATGAGGTGATCAATACGATCATGCTTAACTTTGTGGCGGCGGCTATAGTGAGCTGGGCGGTAACGGCACATCTTCAAAGCCCGGAAACCCAGAACCCTGAAACTCATGCGGTACCGGCTTCTTACTTTCTGCGTGGCTGGGATCCGGTGGCTGGGTTTTTCGGTGATCCTCCGGTATCGATCGCCTTCCCGATCGCGGTACTTGTTGCAATCGCCGTGTGGGTATTTCTCTGGCGAACTCCGTGGGGCTATGAGCTGCGGGCTTGCGGCACCAACGATGACGCCGCGT
>CAZTCD010000208.1:0-1646 GCA_964612065.1 uncultured Bdellovibrionales bacterium
ACGACTGCCAAAGCTTCCTTCACCACCTTGGTCGATCCGAACTGCTCGACGCCAACGGTGGATCCGAGGTCATCCCGGTCTATCCACGCGCCTTGAAAATCCTAGCGGGACGAGAGCAACTTCGCTGCACGAGGCTTTCGCCAAAAGGTCTCTATCGATTCTCAACGGCCTGCTGCAAAACGCCGGTGGCCAATCTGGCTGCGGGAATGCCCTGGGCCGGCATCTCTTCCCGAATGTTCCACCAGGCGGGCCCTGGTTTCCTTGATCACACTCTTGGCCCAGTGAAAAGTCGCATCATGGCTCGCTTCGCCTACGGCACACTTCCAAAAAATGCCTCGATGAAACTTCAGCCACGAGATCTCGCCTTCGTCCTACCCTTTATGCTGAAAGGGATTCTCCTTGGGAAAAAGCGACCATCACCGTTCTTTGATACCGACGGCAATACTCCTGTCGTCACACCTGAGATCATCACGCTTGAAGCCCGTACAGAGCTCCGCAAAAAACTCGGCGGCCAGGTTGGACAGTAGTGAGTAAAAATGAACTTTACTGGGTCAAACACAGCAACAGCCTATCCGTTTGAGCAACGTCTCAATTCGGTCCAACTGGACGTAAAAACGACGCTACCTGCCCGAGACAAAACTTCAAGAACCCCCTCATCCAAATGCCGATAAGAGGATTGATGGTCAAAAATGTCGTCCCGCCGAAGTTTCAATTCGTGAAAGGACCACCTCCTACGAGGCGCCAACTCCTACTTAGCAAATGCCTTTATATATTGGGATTTGTGACCTTGAGTTCCTATACATGGCTGCCCATTTCTCAATTCGCTCTGGCTATAGCTCAAGACTTAAACCAATCCTTTCCAACTAAGTCGACTGAAACATATCGGGCGATTCTACTCATCGCACCTGCCGTCGTAGGAACATTAACTTTTCTATTTGGTCTGAGTCTGAGGTCGAACGATCGCGTGACTAATCCGCATAAAAGCGGCGGTCCTGTTATTCACTGAATTCAAAACAACAAAATACCCGACAAACAAGGAGCACCCCCATGTTTTGGAAGATGCCCGCTCCAAACGAGATAAATGCCACATTTTATCCGTTGCCATGGATGCGAGAGCCCTCGGTCCCTGGATTCAGTCGACAATGGACGATCTCACCCCCAGGCCTTTGGTATTTAGCTGGTAGATTGTGACTATTTTCTGCGACATCGATGGCAATCAGTGCCTAAGCGATCTGCTAGATCGAACGCATCTGGATTTTTAATGAAACCGTTACTGAGCTCTCACGATTGACTGCACCGGGCTTTGCTGCTTCGAAAGCAGTCCCAATTTATCTGCCTCGACAAAGAGGAGGAATATTTCATTAAAGCTGATTTCGACTCCATTTTTAAACCATCTGGAGCGAGCAAGTAAATCCGGAGAGCCCAAAATATTAAATATCTCTCTAGATGTGGGAGAATACGCCCCTCCATGATTCGGTCGAAAATCAATTCGAACATCATCCAGAACAACAAAGACGTTTTTTGTATTGGGAGAAAGCTTCATGAAAAATGAGGGCACACTCATATATCCCATCTCGAGTGCTTCTCTTACGATGTTCTCTGTATTTGCTCCTACTCGAACCCCTTGTCCGGCCCAGTATTCATAG